>JAZBPE010000025.1:0-5467 GCA_036353345.1 Erythrobacter sp.
CACGCTTGCCGATTTCGTAGATCAGCGTCTGCAAGGCTTCGGCATCGGCATCCTCGGGCGCGGCGGCGAGCTGTGCGTCGAGCTCGGTGAGCGCCAGCACCTCGCCCCCGCTTGGCGCACGCTTCTTCAATGTCGGCGCTACGATATCGCGGTGGTAATTCACCGCTGCCGTTATCAGCCGCATCAGATCCGGGCTCTCGACCGGCGATCCGGTATAGGCAGCGACGTATTCGGCCAGGTTCTGCGGTGTTGCCTCCAGCCCTAATACGCTGACAAGATTGAGCAGCAAGCTGTAGGGCACCTTGAGGCCGTCGCCCGCTCCGGGCGCTTTGGAACCGCTCGGGCGCTCATTCGCGCGCGCCAGATGCCACACCGGGTTGCCAAGCTGCTTGTCGAGCGGCTGTTCGGCCAGACGCTCGCGCGATTGCCAGTAATCGTCGATCGCCCTCGGGATGACGCCTGCATGCAGTTGCTTGGCGCTTTTGGGGTTGGCGAAGATATAGTAGCCCAGGCTCTCCTGCGTCCCGTATTCGAGCCATTCGTCGATCGAGAGGCCGTTACCCTTCGACTTCGAAATCTTCTCCCCGTTCGCATCAAGGAAGAGTTCGTAGATCAGGCCTTCGGGCTTGTTCCCGCCGAGCACGCGTGCGATCTTGCCAGATTGCACGCCGCTATCGGTCAGGTCCTTGCCATACATCTCATAGTCGACGCCCAGCGCGACCCAGCGCATCGCCCAGTCGACCTTCCACTGGCACTTTGCCTGCCCGCCGAGCGCGGATTGTTCAACGGTGGTGCCATCCTCGTCGACGAACTGGATCAGTCCAGCATCAGCATCGGTGACCAGGATCGGCACTTGCAGAACCGCGCCGGTGGCCGGGCTGACCGGCATGACCGGCGAATAGGTCTTGCGCCGCTCTTCACCCAATGTCGGCAGCATGATGTCCATGATCGCATCAAAATTGCGCAGGATCCCGCGCAACGCATTGTCAAACGCGCCGGAAGTGTACCGCTCGGAGGAGCTGACGAATTCGTAGTCGAACCCGAACCGGTCGAGGAAGGCGCGCAGCATCGCGTTGTTGTGTGCCGCGAAGCTTTCATGGTCGGTGCCGAAGGGATTGGGAATGCGGCTGAGCGGCTGGCCCAGATGTTCAGCCAGCATATCAGCGTTCGGCACATTGTCGGGCACCTTGCGAAGCCCATCCATATCGTCCGAAAAGGCAATCAGGCGCGTTGGTTCGCCCGTCAACGCTTCATAAGCGCGCCGCACCAGGGTAGTGCGCAACACCTCCTGAAAGGTGCCGATATGCGGCAGGCCAGAAGGCCCGTAGCCAGTTTCGAACAATACAGGTTCGCCGCCCGCTTTGCCGCCTCTGAGCCGCTTCGCCAGTCGCTGCGCTTCCTGAAACGGCCAGGCCTTGGATATCGCGGCGGCCTCTTGGAGCGCAGTATCGGGCGAACGGAGGGCGTTGGTGCTCATGCCTTGCGCTTCTATGCACCCGTGTCCCGGTTGCAAGTGCGAAGCGGCGGCGGCGGCACGCTGCTCGCCTGAAACCCTCGCTTGCCCCGAGGGTGCCGCGAGGGTGCCCGCGTCGCTAGATCAGGGATTTGCGCTCGGATCCATCGGACTTGACGGGTCTTACGCGCCACAATCCGCAGCGCAGAGGCGCATATCGTCCGTCTTCGCGTTTTCCGAGCGAATGCGCGCGGTGCGTTTACTTTGTTCCGGTTCTGATCCATTCGAACTCTAGCCATGGCTGAAACCTCCTCGTCTTCTTCCACGTCAGGCCGTCTCTCCAGTCCCGTCGCCCTACCCGCGCTGCATGCGAGCCATGGCGGGCATTGGCTGCAACGGCCGGGCGAGCAAACGCTCGCGCTGTCCAAGGGTGAGGCGATCATGGCCGCTTCGGATACGCCGGTGCTGCTCTTGAACGCACCCCTTGTGGCGAACCGGCTGGGCTATCCGGACCTGTCGGGGCTTGACCTCCTTGAAGCCTTTGCGTTCGTACATCCCGCACGCTTTTGCGTGCCGACCCCGCGGGGGCTGGCCGAAGCGCTCGATCTCGAACCTCCGGCGAATGATGCGGACGTGCCGCCATTTCTTCAGCAGGCGGCGGGGGAACTGATCGCCGCGTGTGAGGATGCCGAGTGGTTCGAACGGGCGGGGGCGTGGTCCGCGCTCCAATCGCTGGAACGGCTCCGCTGGCCTTGGGCGCAGGTGCTTCGCCCCCACGTTACGAAACCTGAGCGCGCGGAACGCTGGCTGTTCGCGACATTACCGGAATGGGAGGATAGCCCCGAACGCACCCCGCCTCGTCCTGCGCAGCTCGGTAACAGGCACGTGCTCGACGAACTGGCGCGCCTCACCGGCGAAGACGCGGAAGACCGCGAGGGTCAGCGCACCTATGCGAGCGAAACGGCGCGAGTGTTTGCGCCCCGTCCGGCGCGTGGCAGCCCGCATCTGGCGCTGGCGCAGGCCGGGACCGGGATTGGCAAGACGTTGGGCTACCTCGCGCCGGCTTCTCTATGGACGAGGGAGGCGGGCGGTACGGTGTGGGTGTCAACCTTCACCAAGAATCTGCAACGCCAGTTGAGAAGCGAAAGCCGCCGCGCGTGGCCGCTCAAGCGTCCTGATGGCACGCCGCCGGTCGTGGTGCGCAAGGGTCGCGAGAATTATCTGTGCCTCCTTAACCTCGAAGATGCCTTGCAGGGCGGGTTCGCCGGACGTGCGGCAATCCTTGCCCATCTAATCGCGCGCTGGGCGGCCTACACGCGCGATGGCGATATTGTCGGGGGGGATCTGCCCGGCTGGCTCGGCACGCTTTTCAGGCGGCGGGGGATCGCCGCGCTGACGGACCAGCGCGGCGAATGCGTCTATGCCGGCTGCCCGCACTACCGCAAATGCTTCATCGAGCGCGCCGCACGGGACAGCGCGCAGGCTGATCTCGTCATCGCCAATCACGCGCTTGTCATGGTGAATGCTGCGCGAGCGGGCGTCGGCGGCACGCGTGAGCAGGCGCAAGGCCCCACGCGGATCATCTTCGACGAGGGGCACCACGTCTTCGACGCTGCTGATGCAACCTTTGCCGCGACCCTGTCGGGGCAGGAAGCGATCGAACTCAGGCGCTGGATCCTCGGGCCGGAACGCAAGAACCGCGGACGCCGCCGGGGTCTTGCTGCGCGCCTTGCCGATGTCGCGAGCTATGACGAGGACGGCGGGAACGCGGTCGACGCGGCGTGCGAAGCGGGTGCTCTCCTGCCGTCTGAAGGTTGGCTCCAGCGGCTTCACGAGGGTGAGCCCGCAGGGCCGATCGAAGCGTTGCTGGGCCGCGTGCGTGCTCTCACCTATGCGCGCGATGAGAGCGGGCGGGAAGCGGGCTACGGGATCGAAACCGAAGCTTCTGACCTTCCGGGCGAGATGATCGAAGCGGCCGGCAGCGCTGCCGGTGCGCTCGCCGCGATCCGCTTGCCGCTGATCCACCTCGCCAGGCGGCTGGAAGCCGTGATCGCCGATCCGCCTGACTGGCTCGATGCACAGGGGCGGGCCCGGATCGAAGGGGCGCGCCACGCGCTTGCCTGGCGCATCGAGCTTATCGCTGCATGGGAGGCGCTGCTGCAGCGGCTTGGCGGACCGGCCGATCCCGAATTCGTGGACTGGCTCGCGGTCGATCGCTCCGATACGCGCGAATTCGACGTGGCGATCCATCGTCGCTGGCTCGATCCGATGAAGCCGTTCGCCAAGACGGTGCTCGCAAGCGCGCATGGCGTCATGATGACCAGCGCCACCCTGACCGATACGGGCGACCCTGACGATCAGTGGGCAAGCGCAATCGCGCGCTCGGGTGCGGCGCATATTGCGAGCGCTCCGATGCTGTTCGCGGCCGAAAGCCCCTTCGATTATGCGAGCCGCGCGGAAGTGCTAATTGTCACGGATATCAAACGGGGCGACCTGCCTGCTCTTGCGGGCGCCTATGCCCGGTTGATCGAAGCGAGCGGCGGCGGCGTGCTTGGCCTGTTCACCGCCATTCGTAGGCTACGCGCCGTCCATGCCCGCATCGCCGATCGGCTGGCGCGCAACGGACTGCCGCTCTATGCTCAACATGTCGATCCGATCGATACCGGCACGCTGGTCGATATCTTTCGCGATGATCGTCAGGCCAGCCTGCTGGGCACCGATGCCCTGCGCGACGGAGTGGATGTGCCAGGGCGATCCTTGCGCTGCGTGGTGCTCGAAGCGGTGCCCTGGCCGCGGCCCGATATCCTCCACAAGGCGCGGCGCGCCGCGGCGGTTGCGGCGGGCAAGACCGGCGGGCAGTATGATGACCGAATCATTCGGGCGCGTCTGGCCCAAGGGTTCGGACGGTTGATCCGCGCGCGAGGGGACACAGGCCATTTCGTCGTGCTTTCCTCCGCCTTTCCCAGCCGGCTCCTTTCCGCCTTTCCGCCGGGAACCGCGATACACCGCCTGTCGCTCGAAGAAGCGCTGGAGCGGGTCGATGCTGGCATGATAGGCCATAAGCAGCCGAGCGAACCAGCGAACGCCAGCTCTACTACAACGCAATGATCACAGCGCGCGTTTCGCAATTGCCTTCCACGCGGCCGCGCGACATGGTGGAATCGGCATGCTCGACATGGGCGAGTGGAAGGAGACGCGTGTGACGAGACTTCTGGGCCTGCTCCGCCATGCCAAGAGCGAGTGGGACGATACCGCACAGCGCGACTTCGACCGCGGCCTTAACGACCGTGGCCGACGAGGCGCAGCGTTGATCGGCGAGCATATCCGCTCGCGCGGCATACGCTGGGAGCAGCTGCTTGCGAGCCCGGCCGCACGCGTCGTTCAGACGCTGGAGCACGCGCTGCCGGAGATGGAGCCGGTATTCGACGAACGGCTCTATTTGGCGAGCCCGGAGACGCTTGTTGATGTCATTACCGGACATGCGGGAGAATCAGGCGCGGTGCTCTTGGTGGGACACAATCCGGGATTGCAGGAGCTTCTTCTGGATCTTGTCGCGCCTGCTCGGGAAAATGCGCATTTCCGGGAAGCGAGCGTCAAATTCCCGACGGCGAGCTTTGCCGTTCTCGAATGCCGGATAGACGATTGGTCCGCGTTGAAGAACTATTGCGCCGAAATAAGCCACTTCGCGCGGCCCCGTGACCTTGATCCGGCTCTAGGCCCCCAGCGATAGGGCAGCGACAAAGCAAGACGTTCCATCACTGACCCAGAATCAGAAAAGCCCCCCGGCAGACCGAGGGGCTTTTCGAATGACTGGCGAGTACCTGTCAGGCCACAGCGAGCGACCCGCGCTGCCGATGCGCCCTGACAGTGCGCATGGCACCCCCGATCGCTCCGAACCCGAACAACAGCAGCATCCAGGTCGCAGGCTCAGGCACGGGTCCCGAAACGCGCACCGCACGCGAACGGAATACCAGGTTAGTGTCGCCCACTGCGAACGTCGAGGTAGCGAGTGAC
>JAZBPE010000261.1:0-8918 GCA_036353345.1 Erythrobacter sp.
AGTCAGTTTCGCGCCCTCTTTCGAGACGTAGCCTTACCATTTCAGACTGCCCGTTAGCGGACACCCTCTGCGGCGATTCAGGCCTCGGAGAAGAACGGTGAGCAATACGAGATATGACACGCACCCGGCGAAATGCTTTTAATGTTCCCGGGCATCTAGCGAAGGTGGCGCATTCTGCGGGTCCTTTGCCAGTTCCGCCAGTCGGAGCCTTGCGCTACGTTGCTAATGCGCAGTCACTGGGTCGATAGATGTTACTGATCGAAAAAGCCAAAGCCTTGGCCCTTGTAATGGCGCTGGCATTTTTCGTAGCGGCGAACGACGATAATGCCGTCCAAGAGCCGGAAATCGATGCGGCAGAGGCTTGGGAAGAATTCGAGCGCCTACTTCGCTCGCATTACGCATATCTCGACCGGCTCGGCGGGGACAGCGCGGACCGACAGCTCGCCCGATCGCGCAAGCTCGCTCTGGCTGCGGAAACGCCAGACGAGTTGCGCCGATTCATGCACCAGACGGCCCTCACTTTCATGGATCCGCACTTGATCGTCGGTCCGTTCGATGAGCAGGACTTCTCGATCATCTACTCCGACGCCGACCTGCGTGCCGCATACGCAGAAGGTCGATACGAAATCGTCGAGGTCCGGCGCGATAGCCACGCCGCTGGGGCGGACGTGCGGCCAGGCTGGCGCGTGCTCAGCGTCGATGGCCAGCCTGTCAGGCAGGCAGCAAGCCTCCCTTTCGGAGATGTGCTGCCCAATCCGAGCGATGCGCAACTCAGCTATGGAATAACGCTAGCCGTCAACGGGCGCCGCGGTCAGCAACGCCGGGTGCTCTTCGCGAAACCGGATGGGAAGCAGGTGGAACTGGAATTGCCCGCACCTTCAAAGGGCCGCCAAGCAGGACCGAGCGAACTGGTTTCGGTCGAAAGGGTCGGCAAGAGCAAACGCTTCGGCCGTATCCTCATTCAGAACTCGCTCGGCGACAATGACACGATTGCCGCTTTCGACGAGGCCATCGCTCAGCTCGCAGAGGCGAAAGGCCTCATTATCGACCTGCGCAATACACCGAGCGGCGGGAACACCGATGTCGCGCGGTCGATAATCGGACATTTCCTGACTGAGCCCAAACCTTACCAGGTTCACACGATTCCCGCGGTGGAGCGCGAGCTGGGCGTGCCTCGGACCTTCATCGAGCTTGCCTCACCCCGACGGCCCCAATTCCGCGGACCGGTCGTCGTACTTCATGGAACCTGGACAGGGAGCATGGGCGAGGGGCTGGTCATCGGCCTCGACGCCGCAGCTGGCGCCTACACGATCGGCTCGGACATGGGCGATCTTCTCGGCGCGCTCTGGAATTTCGATCTCCCGGCATCGGGCGCGCGGATCGACATGGGTGTCGAGAAGCTGTTCCACCCTGACGGCACACCGCGGGAGGACTATGTCGCCGACCTGGCAATGCCTCACGGGGATATCGGCCCCGACGGCAGCGATCCGCTCCTGCCGCTAGCAATCCGGTATCTGGAGAGAGCCGCGCGAGATCGGACTGCTCCCAGGCGCAGCGGAAGCAGCACATGACAGCGTCGCCTTCGACAAGCAATGAGGCGGCGTGCGCGCCTTCCACTCTGCGTAAGGTTGTCATTGTCGCTTTCGAAGGCGCGAACCCGCTTGACATTGCAGGCCCGTCTTCGGCGTTCGATATGGCGAACCGGGTCGCTCCGGGGAGTTACGACATCTGTCACGCAAGTCTCGGGGGCGGAGAATGCGAGACCGAGAGCGGGCTGCGCCTGGCGTCTCTTTCTCCGCTTGGCGGGATCGAAGGGCCTATCGACACCCTGATGATTGCAGGGGGCGACGAAGCCGCATTGATCCGGGCGGGCAGGGACCAGCAGTTCCTCGACGAGATCAGGCGGCTCGCTTCCGGAGCGAGGCGCGCAGGCTCGGTCTGCACCGGGGCATTTCTTCTTGGCGCGGCGGGGTTGCTCGAAAACAGGCGCGCAGTAACCCATTGGGCGTCATGCGACCGTCTCGGCGCGATGTTCGAGGGAGTCACCGTGTGTCCGGATGCGGTTTTTGTGCGGGACGGAAAGATCTTCACCTCAGCCGGGATGAGCGCTTCTCTTGATCTCAGTCTCGGGCTGATCGAGGAGGACCTCGGTCACCGGGTTGCCGCGAAGGTCGCCCGAACGATGGTTCTTTTTCTCCGGCGGCCGGGTGGGCAGTCGCAATTCAGCGAAGTGCTTGCGGCGCAGGAAAAGGCGGGCGGGGCATATGGCGATCTCGTATCGTGGATTGTCGAGAACCCGTCAGCCGATCTCAGCGTGGGCGCGCTCGCAGAGCAGGTGGGCACCAGCGAGCGCACGTTCCAGCGCCGGTTCCGCAAGGAGGTCGGCCGAACGCCGTCCGAATTCGTGCGCGCGGTTCGCGTCGAGGCCGCGAGGCGATGGCTCGAGGAAACCGACTGGCCGCTCAAGCGTGTGGCCGAACGGTCCGGCTTTGGCTCGGTCGACACGCTCGAAAGAGCCTTCCAGCGGGCCTACCAGCGTCCGCCCGGGGCGCTGCGGGCAGCTTTCGCACGCCACGATCGTGAGGGCGTCTGATTATGGCGGGGGATTACCTTCCCTACGTGCCGCAAGGTAAGCCCATCCTGATCGACGAGGGTATCTGGACGGTTGAAGGGTCGACCGTGCTCTATCCATTCGGACCATTCAGGATTCCCTGTCCGACCCGGGCCACGATATTGGCAGATCCTGGGGGCGGCATCTGGCTCCATTCGCCTGTGGCCTATTCAGACCGCTTGCGCAGTTCGATAGAGGCACTCGGCCCCATTTCGGGGTTGATCGCGCCGAACACTTTTCACCATCTCTACATCCGAGACTGGGCGACAAATGTCCCGCAGGCAGCGGTCGTGCTGGCGCCTGGTCTCGAAGCGCTTTTCGACGATCTGCAATCGCGTTTCATTCCGCTCACGAGGATGATGCCGGAAGGTGGCCGCGACTGGCTCGGCTTGGAAATCATCGATGGAGGCGCATGGTGCGAGGTCGCTTTCTTGCATAAGGCATCCCGGTCATTGGTCCTCACTGACATGCTTCAGAATTTCGAGCTCGGCCGGGTTCATGGCCTCCTGCCGAAGAGCCTCCTGGCGCTATCGGGAGCGGGGCGCGGTCCAGTGGTCTCCTTCGAACTGCTTGTCATGGCTTGGCGGTCCGGGATGCTCGAGCAGGTTCGCAGCAGCCTGAGGGTGCTCAAGAGAATTTCCGCGCGACGCGTGTTGATCGCGCACGGCAAGCAACCGACATCACAGGAGTCACGCGAGAAGGGTTGGACGATCGAAGCCTGAGCTCCGTCTCGACACTTGCCGTTACATATCGCGATCTGGCGCAAATTGCGGCTGATCATGCGTAGCGGCCATCTTTCGCCTCCGCCAATTTCGTGCGGAAACGGAGGACACCATGGACCGCAGACTTTTTCTTGTCGGAGCCGCATCGTTGGGCGCCGTTGGCGTAATCGGTGGGTGCGCTCTAACCCAAGCAAGCCCGTCGGCGCATCCGATCTCGCCGATCGATCCCGGCGAGCATTCGAAGACTATCGAGGCTCTGAAGCCGCCGAAGAGAGAGCGCCCCGTCATCGCGGTCGTCGTCGACGAAGAGGGCTCCGAGACCACCGACACCATCGTCCCGCATGCGGTCCTCTCGCTCTCGGGACTGGCGGATGTGCATGTGGTTGCAGCGTCGAGCGATCCGGTCGAGCTCTTCCCGGCCCTGACCATCGTGCCGCAGATGACCTTCGAAGACTTCGATGATCGCTACCGGGAAGGTGCGGATTACGTCATCGTTCCGGCAAGCCATCGGATCGACAGCCCTACGCTCGTTCCATGGATCACGCAGCAAGCTGGCAAGAACGCAACGGTCATCGGCATCTGCGCCGGAGCCCGGACCGTCGCGGCCGCAGGATTGCTTCGCGGCCGCAGGGGCACAACGCATTGGTATGAGGTCGAGGACCTACGGAAAGAAGAACCCGGGCTCATCCTCGTGACGGATCGCCGTTATGTCGTGGACGACGGGATCGTCACGACGACCGGAGTGACGGCGTCGATACCGGTCTCGCTCGCGCTGGTCGAAGCGATCGGAGGCTTCGGGCAGGCCAAAGCACTGGCCGCGCAACTTGGCGTATCGTCTTGGACTGCGGCGCATAACTCGGAAGCTTTCTCGGTCACGCGGGAAGCGGTCTGGGCAGCCGTTTCCGGCCGTGTGGCGTTCTGGAACCGGCAGTCCATCGGGATACCGGTAGAGAACGGGAACTCCGCAATCGCGCTGGTCCTGGCTGCGGATGCCTGGGCGAGAACCGATCGTTCGCGGACGATCGCGATAGCAAGCGAACCAAGGATCGAACTGGATAGCGGCCTGGCGCTCGCTGACCTGAGTGATCGGGCGACCAAAGTCTCAAGGAAGGTCGAGATCACACCCGGCCCGGCTGCGCGAGCGCTTGACGAGACGCTGGCAGCCATTTCCACGGCATATGGCGAGGACGTGGCGCGCTATGTTGCGATCCAGGTCGAGTATGCATGGGATGAGCGCCGACCATAGCACCATCGACTTTCGCGGCCGCTTCTAAGGCAGGGGTAGGCAAGATCTAACTCGCGCTTACGGTGAATATTGATGGCGGCGTTTTTTGAGCGTCGCCCTCATTCGGAAGTCCGGGCTGCATTCCAGGTCGGCAAAGGAAAGATAAGATGAAAACCTTGAAGCTCGGTGCCCTCATGGCTTTCCTAGGGTTGCTCGTTGCGAATGCCGGGAATTTGCCGCCACGCCCGCAGGACGATTTCTACGGTCACGTCAATGCGACGTGGCTCGCGACTGCGCGTATTCCGCCTGAAGTTCCGTGGACCGGTCCCTTCGTCGAAAATACGCTCGCCATTCAGGCCGAGGTCGCTGCAATCATCGAGGATCTGACCGAACGCCCGTCCGACTTTGGGCCCGTTGGCGCGCAGATTGCGGCATATCGTCAGAGTTTGATGGCAGAGGATCGCTCCGCCGGGATAAGGTCGCTGGAGCGGGTGCTGCGAGATATCGCGGAAATCGAGGACAAAAAGAGCCTCGTGAGAGCTTTCTGCCGGCTCCATGCTGACCACTCGGATTTCGATCCGAACGCAATGCAGCCCGGGGTAACACCAATCTGGCTTGGTTCGCGATCGCTACCGTCCGACGCTGCTCGGCAGGCGCTTTTTGTCGAGCCTGCAGGGTTGGGGCTGCCCGACGCCGCCTACTATGTGGAGCCGCGCCATGACACGGTGCGGAGCGCCTACCTCGCGATGATGGCGGATCTGATGGGCGAACTCAGCATAGCTGCTACCCAATCCGAATTGATGGACGTCTTCGACCTCGAAGCTGCGCTCGCCCAGGCGCGGCTGTCCGAAGCGGACCGACACGATGCCGCGTCGACCTGGAGCTTCGGGCGCAATCATTCCGGATCAGGCCAGTCTTTCGACTGGAGTGAGTTTTTCGCTGGCTGCAACCTCGATCCGAACGAGTGGCTCGTGGCTGACACGGGATATTTCGCAGCGCTCTTCGAAGCGATTGAAAGCCGTTCGACGAAGACCTGGAGAAACTATCTCGGATGGCAGGTGATCCGCCGCTACGCCCCCGTCCTTTCGGACGGGACGCGAGCAGCGCATTTCGGGTTCTATGGCGGCGTATTGCTCGGCAATGCGGAGCCCCGGACTTCGGAGGAAGCGGCGGCCCTATCCATCGAGGCTGCCTTCGGCGCAGAGATCGAGAAGATCTGGCTAAACAGGCATTTCGACCCAAGGATCAGGGGGAAGGTGCGCTCGCTCGCCGAGGATATCAGGTCAGCCTATGGCCGGCGCATCGCGCGAAGCGATATGTTCTCCGAACAAACGAAGGCCGAGGCTTTGAGGAAACTCGAACGTCTGACGATCCAACTCGGCCATCCTGACGAATACGATCCATCCAGCCCGACCAAACTGCTGCCTTCGGATGTCGTAACGAACCTGATGGCGCTTCGACGGGCATCATTCGCGCAGGAAGTTGCCGAAGCCGGCAGGCCAAGGGATCGCTCGAAATGGTATGCGCCCGCCTACGACACGAGCGCTTACTACGTTCGCAGCACCAATACCCTGGCGATACCCGCCGGGATGTTGAGAGCACCGTGGTTCGATGTCGACGCAGCAGGTGTCGAGAATTTCGCCGGGATCGGGTCAATCATTGCACACGAAATGGCGCATGCTTTCGACGACCAAGGTTCTCAGTATGACGCCGATGGCGTGCTGATGGTCTGGTGGACGACCGAGGATCGCAAGCGCTTCGATGACGAGATCTCCAAAATTATCGAGCAATATTCGGCGTTCGAAGCCCTTCCCGGGCTCCGCCTCGATGGCCGCCTCACTGTGAGTGAAGCCTATGCCGATCTCGCCGGCTTGATAGTTGCACACCAGGCGATGCTGGCATCTCTTGGCAATCCGAACGAGAGTGGAAAACGTGCAGCGACCAGTGCCTATCTGGCCGCGAATTGCCGAATGAAGAGAGCGATCTACAGGACCCAGCTCTTGGAGCGTATCGTGGCCACCGAAAGCCATGCGCCCGCAAGGCAGAGGTGCAACGGGCCGGTATCCGCGTTTGAACCTTTCTACGATGCTTTTGAAGTTGGAAAGGATGATGAGATGTATGTCGCCGAGGACAATCGCGCTTCGCCACTGTGACTCAAGAACCGATTCCGCGAGCTTAAAACAGCTTCTCCGACCGCAGAAGTCCCCAACCCGGCAACCCAGCTCGCCCAACACTCGACTCTTGCGGCGTGTCAGTTTGGCATCTTCTGCGGCAAATCTGACACCTCGGTGAGAGGCGCGGTCCGCTAGGGCCTCGGGAAGAACGAGGAATTGAATGCGAAAAGCCATCATCGTAGGGGGCGGAATCGCGGGCTTATCGGCGGGCATCGCCTTGTCGAAGGCCCGCTGGGAAGTGGTAGTGCTTGAACGTGCGCCGCGGCTCGAGCCGATCGGAGCCGCGCTCAGCTTATGGCCGAATGCCTGCGCGGCGTTGGCGAGCCTCGGGGTCTTTCCGGCTGTCGAAGCGGGCGCCTCTCCGATCAATTCCATGCTGTTAGGCACGCGTGACGGTGGGCGGATCCTGGATAGGCCCATCCCTGGGCCTGCACTCTTGAGCACGCGAAGTCATCTGCAACACGTTTTGCAGGCTTCTCTGCCGCCGGGTGCGTTGAAGCTCGACTGCGAGGTCCTTCGCGCCCGATCCGGATGCGTAGAGATTGCAGATGGAGAGACCATCACCGGTGACCTCGTGGTCGACGCAGGCGGCATCGGCGCGACCAGCGGCGCTTGCGAGGAACCTCGTTATGCCGGCTACGGGGGCGTTCTTGCCCTTTCCGGGCCCATTGAAGGGTCCGGTCTCGAGGGGCAGGCAGCGGAATTCTGGGGTTGGGGCGAACGCTTCGGAGTGTTCGAACTCCCAAAAGGCCAACGCTACTGGTTCTATATGCGAAGCCAGCCGGCTCATTCCCGGATGCCGAACATCGATGAATGTGCCTGGGCAGCCAGAGGTTGGCCGGAGCAGGTCTGCAAGGCCATCGCGGCAACGCCAGCAGATGCCCTCATCCCGTTCGCAGTTCATGCGAGGAAGCCTCCGCGCTCGCTTTTTCAAAACGGCATTCTCAAGGTGGGGGACGCCGCGCATGCTATGGAGCCAAATCTCGGTCAGGGTGCATGCCAAGCCTTGGAGGATGCGGTGGCGCTGATGCATGCCGCCTCACGAAACTCCGCTGCCGAAATCGGCCAAGCCTATGAGAAAGCGAGGCTCGATCGGGTGCGTATGCTGGTGCGGGAGGCCGCCCAGGCCGGGCTTGGCGTGCATGGCCCTCGCGCTATCCAGCTTCTGGTGAGGACCGCGCTCAAAGTCGTTCCACGAGCGCTATCCGAACTAAGGATCAGCAAAATGCAGATTCTGCCCGAATACAGATCGAGAACGGAACTCTGATTACGAGATGCATCGAAGATCAGACTCATTCTTTCAGAGCCCACCGATGCGTTCCGCATCCCAACGGGCAAGTGTCGCCCAATCGCTGCCTTGGACTGCCCTTCAGCTGGCGGCCCAGCCTACGTCGCTATGCAATGCCGCTCGCGCAAAGTTCGAATGTCTGCTCCATCCAGGAGCCGACGTTCCGCTCGCAGTCTGTGAACGGCAGGAAAGTCCCGGATCCAGTCATGAAAGTCAGCTGCCGAACCTGTCCGCTTCAAAGCGAGCGGCAGGTGGTCAAATATGGCCGGTTCGAAAGCGCATGGCTGAGGAATTCCGGCTCAGAGTTCGCAAGCGTCCTCTATGGGGGCCGGGAGAATTCCGGTTTTCCGCCATTTTGCGAAAGTGGTGCCCCATGGATGCCGAAGATGGGAACCAAAACGCCTGGCAAATCCGTCTTCCCTCGCCCTGACTGGCGGCAACTACCCTCTATGACTGAGATTCGATCGTTTGCGAAATGGCAGTATCCGGGTGGGGAAGAGCGCAAAGCCGCCCTTTAATCCGTCATATAAGGTGGGCAACTTTCGACCCAGCTTCAGCCGTTCCGAAGTATCGGCATGAATGTCGAATTTCGCCAGAACCTGTCGTCAACGGTTTCGCAAGTGACCAGGCCGCTTCGCGTGCAAATCCCGGTCATAAGGGCGACAGTCGGTGTCTTCCGATGGCGGTTATTTTGGCTCGGTTGCAATTGTGTCAGCGCTGATCGACGTCAACCGTCTGGGCCACACAACCCATCGATTGCATGCTTGGCACTTGACCCCGCGCTCCTCATGAAAGATCATGATCAACGCAGCCCTCGTCCGACGGGTGCTGCGCGTGGTGCCTCCGCCGGAACATGATCCGGGCTGCCGCACTAAATGTGGTGGATGGGGATCGTCTG
>JAZBPE010000262.1:0-21359 GCA_036353345.1 Erythrobacter sp.
CGGGCAACTGGTGCATGTGTCGACCGATTTCGTCTTCGATGGCCAATCGCCGCGCGCCTACCGCCCCGATGATGCGCGCGGCCCGCTCGGGGCCTACGGCGCGACCAAGGCTGCGGGTGAGGATCACTTGCGCAGCGAGGATCTGCTGGTGCGCACTGCCTGGGTCTACGAAGCGGGTGGCCAGAATTTCGTGCGCACCATGCTGCGCCTGATGAACGAGCGTGATGAACTGAGCGTCGTCGCCGATCAGATTGGCGCTCCCACCCGCGCGCTTGGGCTGGCCGGCGTCCTGTGGGGCTTGGTCGAGCGCCAAGCGCGCGGCACATTCCACCACAGCGATGCAGGGGTAGCAAGCTGGTACGACTTTGCGGTCGCCATCGCCGAAGAGGGCGCGGCACGCGGCTTGATCGAGCGCGCTCCGGCAATCCGTCCGATCGCCACGGCAGACTATTCCACCCCCGCGCAACGTCCGGCCTTCTCGCTGCTTGACAGCACGGCAACCCGCGCAATTCTGGGGGACGAACCGGTGCATTGGCGCACGCCTTTGCGCGCCATGCTCAACGAGGAAGCCGGCAATGGCTGAAATTCTCGTGACCGGCGGGGCCGGCTTTATCGGCGGCAATTTCGTGCATTACTGGAACGCCAAGCACCCGGACGACCATGTGGTGGTGCTCGACGCGCTGACCTATGCCGGGAACCGCTCGACGCTTGAAGGAGCTCCGCGTTGCGAATTGGTCGAAGGCGACATTCGCGATCAGGCGCTGGTCGAAAAGCTGCTGCGCGAGCGATCGATCACGACGCTTGTGCACTTTGCCGCCGAGAGCCATGTGGATCGCTCGATCAGCGCACCCGACGCCTTCATCGATACCAATATCCTTGGCACCAACAGCCTTCTGAAAGCCGCGCGCGCGGTCTGGCTTGCAGGCGAGGGTGTGGAGCATCGCTTTCACCACATCTCGACCGACGAGGTTTACGGCTCGCTCGGCGCGGACGATCCCGCCTTCAGCGAAACCACACCCTACGCGCCCAATTCCCCCTATTCCGCGTCGAAAGCGGCGTCCGACCATCTCGTGCGTGCTTATCACCACACTTACGGTCTTCACGTAACGACCAGCAATTGCTCGAACAATTACGGGCCCTATCAATATCCCGAAAAGCTGATCCCGCTGTTCTTTCTGAACGCACTCTCGGGCAGGCTGTTGCCGATCTATGGTGACGGGATGAATGTGCGCGACTGGCTGCATGTCGAAGATCATTGCCGCGGGATCGATGCCTGCCTGGCCCGCGGCCAGCCGGGTGAGACGTACAATATCGGTGGCGGCGCGGAGCTGGCCAACCTCACCGTGATTGACCGCATCTGTCACGAGGTTGATCGTGCGTTCGAGGAGATCGAGGGACTGGCAGCGCGCTTCCCCGATGCACCTGCGGCGCGCGGAAAACCTAGCGATACCTTGAAAACGTTCGTCACCGACCGCGCCGGCCATGACCGGCGCTATGCGATCGACGAGACCAAGGCGCGCCGCGATCTGAGCTATCGCGCAGAGACAGGCTTCGAGGAGGGTTTGCGGGCAACCCTTCGCTGGTATCTCGATCACGAGAGCTGGTGGCGTCCGCTGTTGCGCCTGTGATGCAAGGGCGCTTCTCGCTTGCAAAGGCCCGTTTCGCGCTTGCGGTCCGATACCCCTTGACCTAAGCGCCCCTTCGAGCGCGGATCCCGATCTGAAGTGGCTTTCCGGCTCGTGTCACACATGTCTTGCGCCCCAGATCACTCATTTAGTCAGTCGCAACGCTGCTGCCCTTGCGCATGCGGCGATTTGAAAGACCGTTCGTCATGAGCGTCGGACGCAACAGTCTTCTCAATATCGCAGGGGCGCTCGTGCCGCTGATCGTTGCGCTGGTGACGATCCCGCTCTTCATCGGCCTCATCGGGACCGAACGCTATGGCGCGCTTGCCGTCGCATGGCTGGTGCTCGGCTATTTCGGCATGTTCGACCTGGGGCTCGGGCCAGCGACCGCGCAACGGATCGCCTCGCTCGACCACAGCACGCCGGAGCATCGGGCGCGCGTGTTCTGGACAGCTTTTGTCGTCAATGTCGCCGTTGGCCTTGTTGGGGGAGCGCTGCTCTATGCCGGAATGCGCTATTTCTTGGTGGAGCAGTTCAAGGCCGATCCCCTGCTGATCGCGGAGATGCTGGAGGCTCTTCCCTGGCTCGCACTAGCCGTGCCGGTGGCCACGCTCACCGGTGTTGCGCGTGGTGGTCTGCAGGGGCGCGGCAAGTTTCTCGATATCAACGTGGCCAACATCTTGTCGACCAGCCTGTTCCAGATCCTGCCGCTGGTAGTCGCCTACCTCAACGGCCCTTCGCTGACCGCGCTTGTGATGGCCGCAGTTGCCGGACGGATCATCGGGTTCGTGATCATCTATGCACGCGTGCATCGCCATCTTCTGCGCGCGCTGCCGGTAGGCTTCGACCGGGCCGAGTGGTTGCCGCTGTTGAAGTTCGGCGGCTGGGTTTCGATCACGACCATGATCGGGCCGCTGATGGTCGCTTCGGATCGATTGCTTATCGGCGCTCTTCTGAGCGCATCTGCGGTGGCCGTCTATTCGGTCGCGTTCGACATCGCCCGGCGGATATCTCTAGTCCCGCAGGCTTACGGCATGGCGGCTTTCCCGCAATTCGCCCGGCTCGATGCCGAAGCGAGCCATCGCCTGACGCAGCGCTCGATCGGGGCGCTCGGCCTCGTGATGACCGCACCGCTAGTCGCGCTGTTGTTCCTGATCGAGCCGTTCCTCAAGCTCTGGCTCGGCGTCGATCTCGGCACCGAAGCGGCCGATCCGGCGCGCATCCTCATCATCGCCTATTGGGGCAACGCCTTTGCCGTCATTCCCTTCGTGCGGATACAGGGTCATGGTCGACCACATGTCGTCACGCTCGCAACCTTGGCACAGGCGCCGTTGCTTATAGCCGCGCTTTATTTTGCGACCGAAGCGGCGGGTTTGGTCGGTGCTGCGTTGGCAGTGGCGGTCCGCGCGAATTTCGAGGTCCTGGTCCTGCTATTCCTGCTTGAGCGGCGGATCGTTCTGCCAAAGTCCTATCTCGCCGGACTGGTCCTGATGGTCGGAGCGTTTATTTTGTCGCGCGAGTGGAGTGTGACGAGCCTTGTTGGGGCTTCGTCGATGGTTATACTGTCGGCGATCGCATTTGCTGCAACGTGGGTCCTCGCGCCGTTGCCTTCGCGTGCAGACTTTAAAAGTGTGCTCGACAAGGTGACTGCGAAGCTTTCGTCGCGTTGGGCGTAACTAGTCGCTGTTCTCGTAACGCTGCTGAAAGGAACATGATACGACCATGGCCCTTCAGGACATTATCGCGCGCGCGCGCGGGCGGCTGCGCAAGCTAACGGGCAAGAGCTATCTGCCATACTTTGCCTTTGATGCGCAGGAGCTCGACCCGGCCGAAGCCACGCGGCTCCGCACCGATGCGTCGAACGATCTGGAGCGCCTGATTTACGGTCACAACGGCAGGATCGTGCACAAATGGCTGCATTATCCCGAGATCTACGAACGCGAATTCGCTTGCTACCGTGGTACTGACGTCAACTTTCTCGAAATCGGCATCTTCAAGGGTGGATCGATCGAGATCTGGCGCAAATATTTCGGCGAGGAGGCGCGGATCGCGGGGTTCGACATCGAACCTCACTGTGCGGACTATGTCGAAGCGCCCAACCGCGCTTTTATCGGTTCGCAAGCCGATCCCGCCTTCCTGGAAAGCGTCATCCATGACATCGGCGCGCCCGACATCATCCTCGACGACGGATCGCACGTAGCCGAGCATCAGGAAGTCACGTTCAAGACCCTGTTTCCCCACCTCAAAACCGGCGGGCTCTATGTGATAGAGGACCTGCACACTGCCTATTGGCCGGGTTTCTATCAGGGCGGATACAGGCGCAAGGGCACCGCTATCGAGGTTGCCAAGGCGCTCATCGACGATATGCACGCTTGGTATCATCACAAGGGCTCGCAATACGCCGGCCGCACGACGATAAAGAGCGTGCGCTTCTACGACTCCATCGTGGTCATCGAGAAGGGCGACATCGCCATGCCGCAGCACATCAAGGTCAGCGGCCGGGATCGACCGGGGCTTTAAATAGCGAGCGGCGAGGGCGTGAGCGCAGTTGTAAGCGGCTCGTGGCCAATCTAAAGGTTGGCGCCATGGCATTGGCATAGAGGATCTGATGGCCGATCTCGCTCATGAACGAGGGGCTGATCAGCCCCTGCGCGCTGCTATGCTCGGCGGGTCGCGCATGTGGCGGGGGTTGCCCGTCCACATCCTGCCATTGGTGATCCTGCTTTATACCTGCCTGATCTTCGCGCCGGAGGCCGAGACGGTTTTCTCTGGCGTCAAGCTGACCGCTTATCGCCTGATCATCCTGGTGCTGATCCTGCCAGCGATCGTGTCCTTCATGCGTTCGGGCAGACGTGTGCTCATGCCCGATATCGCCATCGCTCTGGGCTGCGCTTGGATGGTTCTGTCCTTCGTCATCCTCTACAGCCCGGCGGAAGGTATCGTACGTTCCGCTGGCATCGTGATCGACGCGCTGGGCGCCTACATCATCGCGCGCGCTTCGATCCGCAGTCTTGCCGATTTACGCCGTGTCCTCATCGTGATGGCGCCGGGTTTCTTCATCGCCGGAGCAATCCTTGCGGTCGAAAGCATATCGCACAGGATCATCTATCGCACGCTGTTCGCACGGATCTTCGGCGCGGGCAGCGTCTACGTCGATGGCAACGTCGCGGGGACGCTGGTCTATCGCGAGAATACGAGGCTGGGTCTGCTACGCGGTTATTCGACCTTCTCTCACCCCATCCTAGCCGGCGTTACGCTCGCCTCGGTGCTGCCGCTCTACTGGATGAGCGGGATCCGATCCTGGCCGTTGTGGATGGGGATCGCAGCCGGCCTTCTCAGCTTCTTTTCGGTGTCCTCGATATCGCTGCTGATGCTTGGCCTTGCCATCGTGATGCTGCTGATCGACTGGGCCCGTCCAGTCATCCCGAAACTCAACTGGCCGTTCCTGACGCTGGCGGGCGGCATGGTGCTCGTGGCACTTCATTTGAGCAGCGAAGGCGGCGTGCTGAACCTCATCGCGCGCTTCACGCTCAATCCCCACAATGGCTATGTCCGCATCATTCAGTGGGAGAGCGCCTTTGCGACCCTGCGCGATGACCCGTGGTTCGGAATCGGTTATCTGCGGGTGCCCGACTTGCCCAGCTGGCTCCCGCCCAGCATCGATGCCCATTTCCTCGTCCTTGCCCTGCGGACCGGTTGGCCGACGATGATCGCATTCTACTTCGCGATGATCTGGATGATGATTGCGCTGGGCCTGCAATCCGTGCGGCTGCCAGGGGCCCAACGCAATCTCACCGTTGGCCTGAACATGGCCGTTTTTCTGCTGCTCGTCGCCTCATTCACTGTGACCTATTTTGGCGAGACCAACGTCTACTTCATGGCCATCCTTGGTGTTGGAGCAGCGCTGTCGCAGCCCGTGCAGGTGCGCGCGCCCAATCCGGCCATGCGCTCCGTTCCTATGCGAGCGCCCCTGCAGGCGCGCGCGCTGGACGGATAGCGCCGGTCCGGTCGAAGGGCACCCGCGGGGGGCGAAGCGTAGTCAAAAGTGCGCCGGCCGGTCTGAAGTCCCCGCCTATCGCATCGACCGCCAAGTCGTCCCGGCTGCCCCCCGTGCTGGTCCCTTCAGCGTTTTGCGGGGCCTGTCCGATCAACTGAAGGTGATTGTCCGCTATCGTCATGTCGGCGACCGGCGCATCGGTCCACTCGATATTGCCAAGTGCATTATTGGCTATCAACGAATAGCCATCGAAAGCACTCGGACGGTTCGCCGTGCGCAACAGAACGCGCTGGTTTAGCAGCGTGTTGTGGACATACACCAGATGGCTCTGATCGGGCGCGAACTGTGTAGCGGTCCCGGAGGCGAGCGCATCGTCGGTAATTGCCCAGGCGTTGTTGAAGCACACCACGTCCCGGCTCCCGCCACGATTGCCGATCAGCACGACCTGAAGATCCATTTCGTAGCCCAGATTGCCTTCGAGATAGACATTTTCCCAAGCGACACCGGTTTCCTGTTGCTGGCACCAGTCGCCATGAATGTCGAAGGCGGTGCCAAGCGTGACGGTCCGGTCCTTGACGTCTGTCTGCGGGAAGTCGCTGACCAGATCGTTTCCCTGGCGCGCGATGTTTATCGCCCGGCGCGTATCGTCGAGCAATGTGGCGGACCATCCCGGATCCTGCGCTGCGAGCTCTGTGTTGATCCAATCGACGATATTGCTGACGTTGTAGTTCGTCCCCGCTGCGAATGACCCGCTGTCACCATAAAGCGAGAATGTCGCAGTGTTGCTGCCCCAACGCGCAACGACCGTGCGACTGCTCGCGCCGTTCAATCCGTTGATGTTGATCGAAGCTGTCGGTTCGCTGCCTGTGTAAGTGACGGACATCGCGGGCAGCAGGTTGCGGAACTGGCTGTTGCGCGCGTTGAAGGCCTCGGTCCCGACCACGCACCCGGCATCGCGGAATAGGTCGGCCCAGCAGTTCGCGAAAGTCCCGCCTCGAACCAGATTGGCGCTGGTCCCGACATTCCAGAGCGAATCGCATGTGATTTCGGTCAGCCACGGGCGGTTGGCATCACCAAGTCCGCGCACCAGGAAGCCAAGCCGGTCGCGAGGCCGCTTTTCGACCAGATCGTAGCGACCGTTGGAATCGACCAGGCGAATGCCATCGAGCCAGAAGCCTCCACCCGGCCAGGCATTGCCCGCGTGCGAAAGCTCTTCCATCTCGCGAAAGTCGAAGGTGATGTTCTCTCCGAAGATATGCATCCCGTTGCACCAATGTGTGAAACTGGCGAAGCGGGTGCCGTCGGCGGGCTCTTCCGATTTGGTGAAGGTTACCGGCACGCTTGCGGTCAGGTGCACATAGCCTTCTGCATGATTGGCGAAATTATAGCCGAACCGCCAGCCGCGGAAATTGCCATCGCTGGGCGCCTTGGTGAGGGTAATAAGCGGATTGATCGGCGCAGGCTGAGTACGCAGATAGTTCATCGCGTTGTTGCCGTTGCGATATCGGCGGCCGGCAACTTCGGTCAGGTCTTCGTTGATCTCGATCTGATGGGTATATTGCAGGGCCTGCGGCGCGTAGCGATAGGGGCCGATCACCCGGCGCTGCATGGTCGCATCGTGCGGCACCGCTTCGAAATAAAGATCGCCGAAACCGTGGCGCCCATCATTCTCGAGCTCTACCCACCAGCCAAGATAGGTGCGCCTGTGCCCGTTCGCATCGGTGATTGCGCGGTGACTCGGGAACAGGATGTCGCGCGTATTGCCTTCGAAATGGGCGACAACGCGCTCGATACCGAGATTGGCCATCAACGAACCACCATCGTTCGCCGCCGCCGCGACGCCAACCAGTTGGCGTTCGGTATACCATTGCTTGGGCGGCGTGAGCAGCCGCAAGACGGGCTTCGCCGTTTGCCGCACCGGGTCCGATGGCAGCATGGCAAAGCCCGATCCCGCGGTCCCGTCCCAATCGCTGTGAGGCGCTAGCGCCGATGGCGCGGGCAGGGGCGGCCCGCCGGAGATCGCGCCGCTCTCCGTACCGCGAAAGCCGAAACCAAAAGTGAAGCCTGGCATTAGAGCAGGCCGACAATGTCGGCTGCCGAAGTCCCGTTGGCACGGACCGCGACAGGACGAATGGCGAGGATGCTGCCGCCCGGAACAGCGCGAAAAACGACATCTGCATCATTGTCGACCAAGCGGACATTGAGGTCGCCGCCCGTGCCAACATAAAGCGCCTTGGGAATGGCGGCGAGATCCTGCGCGTCGTTTGGAACGATCGCTGCGCATTCGCGGGCAGGCGAGCTTACGCTTTCGGTATGGTCGAACTTGTCTTGCGGCATTGTTGGTCTCCTATGATTCGCGGGCGAACGTAAGAAGAACATCGGGAGTAGGAAAGCGCGTCGACGGTCTGGGGTGTGCCACCTTCCATCACCGCCCTGGCCCGAGCGCGGCGGTGAGACTGGTCGAATATTGGTTACCAATGGCGGGCCGGGTGAAGCGCCTTGCGGCGGGCGATGATTGCCATTCGGCCAGCGCTGCTTTCATCGGCTGCTCGTGGTGCAAGGCTTGCTCCATCGCTTGACGGATTGCCTCTGATGAAGTGGCATCGACACGCAGCGCGAAGGGGCAATCGTCGAAATACCCGTCTACGGCAGTACCTGCAGGATAGATGATCGGCAGCCCACTGAAGAGCGCTTCGATGAAGACCAGCCCGAAAGATTCCCGCCGGGAGGGCATGACGAGCGCGCTTGCCGCGTTCATCCGTCTGCGCAGATCGCCACGTTCGAGCGGTCCGGCAAAATGCAGCGCTCCATCGGACCCGGCGATCGTTTCGCACCGCTTGCGCTCGGCGGCATTGCCCCCGCCGATGATGGTGACCACGCAGCGCGCATCGTCCCGCTCCATCGCCGAAGCGGCCTGTGCCAGAATGTCGAGGTTCTTAACCCGATGGTTTTTGAGATGAAAGACCGAGATCAGCCCGTTACCGCCAGCGCGCGGGGCCAAGACGCGATCGTCATCGAGCGGACAGGGCAACAAGCCGATGCCGGCAGGCGGCGGACCAAGCGCCTCCTGCACCCCCGCGCGTGCGGTCGGCGAAAAGGCGACGACGCTGCGCGCCCCGTGCAGCACCTTGCGAAAATGCGAGCGAAGATCGGGCCGTGCGGCGAGGATCTTGCGATCGGTATTGCCCTGGATTGTCAGCGCGTAGGGCAGCCCCATAAGTTGCGCGGCGCGGTGGACGGCGATTCCCTCGACCGTAAGCTTGTGCCCGACCAGGAGCTGCGGCGGCTGCGCCATGCCAGCAATATGCGCAGCGATTGCTTCCCCCAACTGTTCGAGCATCGTGCGATGCCACAGTCCGCGGCCTGGCGCTGCGTAGGTCATCGCAAGGCCGTATTTGAACGGTTGTTCGTCGGTTTGACAAACGGGACCCCCACGAGGTCGGCGCAGTAGGCTTGCGGCAAACGACAATGGATCGGGTGCATCGCGGTTCAGCGAAATCACCTCATGCTCGAACGCGCCTTGCGTCAGTTCCAGCAGCCTCTTTATGACAGGTGTCTTGAACGGCTCGACCGGGTCGGGAAAGTCAGCGCTGACATGAAGGATACGCGGGAGGATCCGGGGCCGGTGCTCCGCACTCATGCCTTACCTCGCCGCGTTGCGACCTGTCGTGCGCGCATTACGAGCATCCGAGCCCGTCGCCGCGTTCAGTCGTCGCCGTATTGATAATAGGCGTATTGGTAATTGTAGTCCTGCCCTGCCTCCAGAGCGCGGAACTTGGTCAGGACGACGCCGAGGAGCTTGCCGCCACCGGATTCGAGCCGACGCATGGCGGTCTTGACCTTGCCGAACTGGATGCGGTTGGCTTCCATCACGAACACCGTTGCATCCACCGCACGCGCCAGCATCGGTGCATCGGCCAGCCCCAGGACGGGCGAGGAATCAAACAGGACGAGCGAATACTCGTCCCGCCGCGCGGCGATGAAGTCGCGAAGGTTCTCCTCGGAGAACAACTCGCTGGGATTGGTCGGTGTCTCCGCGATGGGAAGTATGTCGAGATTGTCGTGAACGCCCCGGATCAACGCATCTTCGAACTTCGCATGGCCAAGCAGCACCTCGGCAAACCCGACCTTGGGTTTCTCCAGATTGAGAAGTTTGGCAATCGAGGGACGGCGGAAATCGCCATCGATCAACAATGTCTTGCGACCCATGCGCGCAAACAGCTCGGCGAGAATGACGATGGTCGTCGATTTGCCTTCGGCAGCTTCGGTGCTGGTGCATTGAAGCACGTTGCGATCGCGCGGAAGCGAAAAATCGATGGTCGACCGGATCGACGCATACGCTTCCATCAGTGCGCTGAACTGGCTCTGCGTCACGTCGATATCGCTTTCATCGACATAGGGCGTCTGGCCTAGCAGCGGGACGCCAAGCTTGTCCTCAACCTCGTCCAGCGAGCGGATGCGGTCATCGAAGGTTTCGCGCAGGACCGCAAGACCACCTGCCAGCGCGACCCCGATCACCAGGGCCAGGGTCATGTTGCGCAGGAGACTTGGCGCGTATGGATCGCGCGGCACAATTGCCCCGTCGAGCTTGGTGAACGAGCCGGTATCGACATTCGTCGCGCTGCTGATCTGATTGTAGCGGTTCAGCAGCGTCTGGAGCTGTTCGCTAAGCGCGGAAGCCTCGCGCTCCAGAAAGCCCAGTTGGACCTCGTCATCCCGTTCGGCAAGGGTTTCGCCAGTCAGGCTGTTCAACTCCTGCGTCAACGCAGCTTCCTGATTGCGCGCGATGATATAGTTGTTGCGAATGCCCGCCTTGATCTCGGCTGCACTCTCTTCAATCTGAGCTTCGAGAATAGCGATCTGGCGCAATACGTTCTGGATCTGGGGAAAGTTATCGTCATAGCGCTGACGCAGTTCGACGAGCTCGGTGCGCAGTTTCGTACGCTCGCCGATCAGGGTTTGAAGCACTGAATTGCTCTGCGCTTCGGGAAGTTGTCCCGCCGGCAGGCCCTGGACCGAGCGCCAGCGCTGTTCGGCCGCGATACGCTGCGCCCGCGCTTCGGTGACGCGGCCGTTGATGGCGGAGAGATTGGCCGCGGTCAGCGTCGCTGCCTCCATACCCGGACCAAGGCCCGGCTCCATAATGATCTCGCTGTTGCGAGCATAGGTGTTGGCGGCCTGCTCTGCATCTTCGAGCTTCGCACGCACCTGCTGGATCTGCCCTTCGAGATATTCACGCGCATATTCGTTGGTTTCAAGATCCGCGCGGGTATCGGAATCGGCAAAGGCGTCCGTGTAGGCATTAGCCAGTTCGGCCGCGAGCACGCGGTCGGACGAGCGATAGATGATCTCGATGATCCAGTTGTCTTCCGGCAGGTTTGCATCGACCTGTGACTGGATACGCTCCGCCGCAGCTCTTGCACGCGTTTCCGCCCATTGTGCGTCGGTGACATTGGGCGGGCGACCTTCGTCAAAATCCTCGCCCAGGATTGCGGCGCGCTCACCCAGCCCCAGATTGGCGACGACGATTTCTGCAAGCTTGCGGCTTTCGATCACCGCGACCTGCGTCTGGAGGAAACTGTAGACCTGATTGCTGGCCAGTGGCGTCTCGATATCTTGTCCCTCGACGATATACTGGCCGTAAGGATCGATCTGGACTGATGCACGTGCGGCATACATCGGGGTGGCGAGCAGGGTGACGATGAGACCCACGATAAGCGCCAGCAGGATTACGCCGACAAACAACCAGCGCTGCCGGTAGAGAATGCCGCGGATTGCAGCGAGGTCGATCAGCTTGCGCGAAGGCTGGGCCGGAGGCGGGTAGCCTTCAGGCATGTAGGCATCGACCCAGTTCTGCCGCGGGCGCGGTTCCGGGCTCTCGATAATCGAGCGGTCGTTCATCGGTCTGTCAGCGCGCTGCGTTGATGAAGAAGGCAAAGGCCGGCAGAGCGCGCAGAACGTCCTGATAGAACGCCGACAATCCATCGATTCCCACGACAACCCGGTCGCCCGGCTGGAGCAATGGATCGAGCATCGTGCCCTGTCGCACCTGCGCATAATCAAACTTCGCGATCATGATGCCTTCGGGGCTTTCGCGAAATACCGCGACCTGATCGAGCTTGGCGACGTTGGTCGTCCCGCCGCCAAGGGCGACGGCGGAAGAAAGCCGCGCACCAGGTTCGAAGTTGTAAACGCCCGGATCATTGACCGCGCCTTCCACCGTAACGAGGTGCGAAGCGTATTCGACGATGTTCACACTCACCATCGGCTCGCGCAGGCCGACTGCGGCGAGACGAGCCGCCACGTTCTGCTCGAATTCGGCAGCGGTCATCCCGGCGGCCGGTATTGCGCCGAGCATCGGGATCGACACGTTGCCCGCCACTCCGATCCGAACTGTTTCGAGGGAAAAATCCGGTTCGCGAAAGACGTTGACCGAAATCCTGTCAGCCGGGCGCAACGCATAGGTCTGAGACCGGGATTGGCTGTAACCCGCCTGACCGAGATCCGCACGGGGCTGTGTGGCGGCCATACCGATAACCGGGTCTGGCGTCGAAGCGCAGCCCATAACGGCCATAGTCGCACTGGCGCACAAAGCGGCGCGCATTGCTGCTGCCGAAGTCGAGAACATAAGCACTCCGATCAAAGTCCATTTGGCACTAGCCCCTTGAATCTTCCAGCGCAACACGCTTGGAGGTGCTCTTGTCGGAGGTGTGCATCGCTTCGTCAGGGCGCGCGCGCCGTTCCGTAATAGGCTCGCGCCCCCGCTTTAAGAAGGCTGTGCTCAGTTGACCTGTCGGGCTCGGCTTCGACCTGTGAGCACATGTGGAAGGTCCATCGATTTGGTTTTCGCAAACGTGCCCAATGCAGCGGCCTCGTGAGCAGCGACCCTTCATTGCTGAGCCTCGTTGCGGCTGGCTTCTATATCGCGGTAGCCTTTGCCACCGTAGCCGCTGCCTTTCGCGCACGGCGCAGCGGGCAGGCAAGCGCGCACGCAATTGTCTGGATCGCCCTTGCATTCCTGTTTGTCGTGCTGGCGGTGTCCCGCATGCTCGGCCTCGAAGACCTGCTCGAGCAGCATTTGCGCGAAGGGTTGCGCGGGCGGGGCAGCTATGATGATCGCGGCGGCATGCAAAGCGTGCTGGTGGCGACTCTCATAGCGGCTACGGGGATCGGCTCATTCGCATTCCTGCTGTTTGCGCGCGGGCGCAGTTTGCTGCGCGGGCGACGCAATCTGGCCGTGCTGATCGCAGGCAGCGCGGGGATGGCTCTGATCTTGCTGGTTGCGCTGCGCGTCCTCTCCTTCCATCAGACTGACGCGCTCCTCTACGGTCCGTTGAAGCTCAACTGGATCATCGATCTCGGAGCGAGCGTTACCGTCATTGCTGCAGCACTGTTTTACGTCCGACTGCTCCCATCCGCGCGTTGATCGGGCCGGACCCGCATGATCGAACGCTAGGATCGCCCGCAAGGATTGCAGCGATCCGCTCGGCGGCGCGGCCATCGCCATAGGGGTTTTCGCGCGGACACATCTTCGCGTGCGCGGCTGAATTGTCGAGCAGGCGTGTAGCCTCGGCGACGATGCGCGCGGTGCCCGCACCGACAAGCCTGGCGGTCCCTGCTTCGATACCTTCGGGCCGCTCGGTCGTGTCGCGCAGGACGAGGACGGGCGTACCAAGGCTCGGTGCCTCCTCCTGAATCCCGCCCGAATCAGTGAGTGCAAGGTGGCTCGCATCGAGCAGCGCTGTGAGTTCGAGGTGCCCGACCGGCTCGATCAGCGCGACATTCTCGCTTGCCTCGAGGGCAGGGCGCATGATCGCGGTGACGTTGGGGTTGGGGTGAATCGGATAGACGATCCCGACGTCATCGCGTTTGGCGAGCCGCCGGATCGCTTCCGCAATCGCGCGCATGCCGTCTCCGAAATTCTCGCGGCGATGGGCGGTGACGGTAATGATCCGCCGCCCTGCGAACCGCGCTTTCATCTGCGCCGCCACAGGTGCAAGCGCAGGATCGCATCGCACCCGCTCTCGCGCATCGAGCACGGCATCGACGGCAGTGTTGCCCGTTAGATGAATGGCACTGGCCGGTACGTTTTCGCGCCGCAGCGCATCGCAAGCGCGAACGGTGGGCGCGAAGTGCAGGTCGGCGACCGCGCCCGTCATCTTGCGGCAGCCCTCTTCGGGCCACGGCGCGTTCAAATCGCCCGATCGCAGGCCCGCTTCGACATGCCCGACCGGTATACCGCGGAAATAGGCCGCGAGCATTGCCATAGCGCTGGTCACGGTGTCGCCATGCACCAGGACCCGCGCGGGCCGCAGCTGATCGAGCGCTTCGCCAAGGCTCGTCAGAACGCGCGCAGCAAGGGCATCGAGTGCCTGATCGTGCTCCATCAGATCAAGGTCGATATCGGCAACCAGTTCATTTTCGACCAGCACCTGATCGAGCAGACCGCGATGTTGTGCCGTTATCGCAATGCGCACGTCGAGCTCATCTCGGGCACGAAGCGCGCGGATCACCGGTGCCATCTTGATGGCCTCAGGCCGGGTTCCGAAGACGACGAGGATCTGCCCGCTGGGAGCCGGACCGCTATCGCTCAAAGCGTGCCTTCCGAAATGAACCGTCCCACTGCGCGTTCAAGCCGGTCGGCCGTGAGCGAGCGCTGGGCATCGGCCGCTTCCAGAGCGAGCCCCTTGTCAAACGCTTCGGCCAGCTCGCTCTCGTCCCTGGCGACCACGATCCCCGGCCGCCCGTCGAGCTGGTGGGTGGTGGCAAGCTGATGGTCGTTGCGATGTTCGCCTAGCTTGGCGCGGCGGGGCATCAGCACGATCGGCTTCGACGCGCGCTGGGCTGTAAGGACCGTACCGATACCTGCATGGCTGACGATTAGTCGGCAATCCTGGACCAGCGCTTCGAACTCGGCCGGCGGAATGGACTTGCGGTGCTCCATATGGCGCGGAGTGTAGTGGCCCTTCCCGGTCTGAGCGAGCACATCCATGCCCAGCTTTGGCGCAAGGGCGTCCATCGCTTCGATCAGCCGGTCGAACCCCAGCTGCATGCCCACGGTCACGATGATCACAGCACCGCCCCGTGATAATGTGGCGGGCCGTCAGCCGCTTCCAGATGCTCCCACTGCGTCAGGCATTGATGCGCCACCCGCTTCGACAGCTTGCCGCACATCGACAGCTCCTCGCCATTGGCAACGCTGTCGATCCAAAGGGTCTTCGCGCCGATCAGCCGTCCGGCGAGAATGCAGAAGAAGCCCGGCGCTGCGCCGGTGGACACGATGCGGCTGGGCCGTATGCGCACGACCGTCCAAAGCGCGACGAGACCGCATAGTGCCGAGCTGATCGGCTTGTCCTTGTTGCAATCGGGTAGGCGCACCGCATCGCTGATCCCGCGATGTTCGGCGAGCGCGATGTCCGTCGTCGCAAAGCGCACCTCGTGCCCTTCGAAAGCGGGCCGAAGCAGCATCAGCTGTTCGAAGTGTCCGCCGCCCGAGGCGACCGCGAGCAGGCGTTGGGGGGATTTCGCCATGCTTTCCTTGTCGAGATATGACGCACGACGAGTTGCCGCACGCCCGTTCCTATGAAGCGGTTGCCAATGGGTCAATCGTGGTTTGGCATCAATCCCTTGCTCCTTCGTCAACGAGCAGCCATCACGCCCGGCGGAGCGAAAGAGGGACGAAATGAGTAATGAGGCGCGCGGGCCGCTCAAGGGCCTGAAGGTGATCGAATTTGCCGGCATCGGGCCGGGACCGCATCTTGGCATGTTGCTGGCCGATCTTGGCGCAGAGGTGGTGCGTATCGATCGCCCGGGGGGCGGGGTGATGAACCCGGTCGTGGAGCGCGCGCGCAACCGCGTGACGGTCGATCTCAAATCCGACGAGGGGCTGGCCTTCTGCCGCGATGCAGCAGCTCATGCCGATGTCTTGATCGAAGGTTTGCGCCCCGGCGTGATGGAGCGGCTGGGCCTGGGGCCCCGTCCGCTGCTCGAAGCCAATCCGCGCTTGATCTACGCCCGGATGACCGGTTGGGGGCAGGACGGTCCGCTCGCGCAGGCAGCCGGGCACGACATCAACTATATCGCTATTTCCGGAGCGCTGAGCGCGATCGGGAACGAGGGCGAATTACCTGTGCCGCCGCAGAACCTGATCGGCGATTTCGGTGGCGGATCCGTCTATTGCGCGTTCGGTATCATGGCGGCTCTTTATGAGCGGGAGCGCTCAGGGGTGGGACAGGTGGTCGACGCGGCAATCGTCGATGGTGTGACCAGCCTCATGAGCTTTTTCTTCGGGGCAGGCGGACGGCAGTTCCTCACCACCGAGCGTGGGCAGGGCATGCTTGGCGGGGCGGCGCATTTCTATCGCTGCTACGAATGCAAGGATGGCCGCGAAATCGCGCTGGGCTCGATCGAACCGCAATTCTACGCCGAATTGCTGGCACGTGTTGAGGCGCCGGAGGAATTGGGCGAGGGTCAAATGAACCCGGCGAACTGGGACAACTACGCCGAAAAGCTCGCCGCCTTGTTCAAGACCAGAACCCGCGCCGAATGGGACGAACTGCTTGAAGGCACCGACGCCTGCTACGGCCCCGTCCTCGGTATCGATGAAGCGCGCGACCACCCGCACATGAAAGCGCGCGGCGCCTATCTTCAGCATGAAGGCGACTGGCACCCCGCACCCGCTCCGCGCTTCGACCGGACGCCCGGCGCCGTACGCTCGAGCACGGATGACGGCGCCGATGTGGTGGCGCGCTGGGCGAAAGGATAACCCGCAAATGGCCGGCAGATATTTCGACGAATGGGACATCGGCACGCGGATCGAGCACGAGATCCGCCGCACCGTCACGGAGACGGACAACCTCCTGTTCTCGACCATGACTCACAATCCTCAGCCGCTCCATCTCGATGTCGAGGCAGCGAAAGAGAGCGGGTTCGGGCAAATCCTTGTCAATTCGACTTTTACGTTCGCGTTGCTGGTGGGCCTTTCGGTGGGCGACACGACCCTTGGTACGCTGGTCGCCAATCTCGGCTTCGACAAGGTTGTGACACCCAAGCCGGTGTTTATCGGCGACACGCTGCGCGCGGTCAGCGAAGTGATCGACTTGCGCGAAAGCCAGTCGCGGCCCGAAGCGGGTATCGTCACGTTTCGCCACGAAATGCTTAACCAGCGCGGCGAAGTGGTTTGCCGATGCGAACGCTCAGCACTCTTGCAAAAAAGCGCGTAGGTTCCGGATAGACCTTGCGTCTCGTGCATTTGAAGAGACATGGCCGAGCAGGAACAGAAGGACCCCCACTCTATCGGCGACGTTGTCGACGGATTGGAAGAGCTTGCGCAAAACGAGGACGAAGTTCGCATCGGCGATGTCCTCGACAAGTTCGGCGATCGCAGTTTCGCGCCCATCATGCTCGTCCTGGCCTTGATCGAGATCAGTCCGGTCGGTGCAATCCCCGGCGTTCCGAGCTTTCTGGCAGTCTGCGTCGGGCTGTTCGCCGTGCAATTGCTGTTCGGGGCGGACCATATCTGGGCCCCCGGCTGGATCACGAACCGCTCGGTCTCTGGCGACAAGATGGACAAGGCAACCGACAAGATATCGGGGATCGCCGACAAGCTCGATTCACTCTCGAGCGATCGAATGCAATGGCTGACCAAGGGGCCCGCCGTGCAGGTCGCAGCGGGAATAATTCTGCTGTTGTGCTTCGCGGTGCCGCCGCTTGAGGTCCTGCCGTGGGCCAGCGCTGCGCCAATGTTCGCGGTTGCGGTCATTTGTGTGGCGCTGATGGTGCGCGATGGGCTGGCCATGCTGATCGCTTATATCGTTGCCGCCCTCGCTACGACCGGGGTCGGCTACTGGTTCTTCAGTTCAGGCGGATCGAGCGGAGCTGGCGGGGGCTCAGGCGGCGGCTTCCTGCCGTTCTGAGCGAGCGTTTCAGGGCGCACGCTGCATGGCGGCGGTTTCCTCGCGATCAACCGGCGCATCGCCGCCCAGTGCCTGCCACAAGAGCACGCGCGCCCGCCGCGCCCGGCCACGCGCCGCCGCCGCCCGCTCACCGCTCGCATCCGCCGCGCGGCGTGCTTCAAGCACTTCGAGAAAGTTTGCCAGACCGGCGCGAAAGCGGTCGTTTGCAAGGGCCGCGGCGCGTTGCAACCGATCGCGCTCCTCCGCGGCCAGCGACGCTTCATTATCGGCGGCTGCGATGAGACCATAGGCCGCTTCGGCATCGCCCAGTGCCTCGAACACAGCAGCGCGATAAGCCTGAAAAGCGATTCGCTTGTCCGCCGCGGCACTGTCGATCTCGGCCTCGATCCGCCCGAAATCGAATAGCGGGCCCGCGACGCTGGCCGCCAGTGTGCTGACGAACGAATCGCTGTTGAAGAAGTTCTCAGGCTGGAAGGCAAGCAGACCCAGCACGGCCGAAAGGGAAAGACGTGGGAAGCGCGAGCGAGCGGTAGCCGCGAGGTCCTGATCCGTTGCCGCCAGCGTCGCGGCGGCCGCAATGACGTCGGGACGGTTCACGAGCAATTGCGAGGGCAGGGCAGCGGGCGCCGGGTCCAGTGGGCGCGCTGACACGTTCTGCCGCAGCGCGGCGCTCACGCTTGCAGCATCCTGGGTGGTCAAGGTCACCAGCCGTCCGATGATCCGCACCCGCTCGCTATCGAGACCAGCGAGGCGCGAGCGCGAGGCGCTGGCAGTCGCTTCGGCGCGCACCCGGTCAAAACCTGGCGCAATGCCCGCTTCTTCGCGCACGGTGGCCAACCGTGCCAGTTCGCCCGCGGCGGACACGTCTTCCTGCAGCGCGGCGGTGCGTGCTTCGAGCACCCGGAAGTCGATGACGCTGGCGGCGATTTCCGTGATAAGCGCAATCCGCACCGCTGCAGCCGATGCGCTGGCGGCATCGATCCGGGCCAGGGCCGCGCGTTCGCGGGCGCGCAATTCTCCGAAAATGTCAGGGTCCCAGCGCGCGTTCAAGTTCGCTCCGTAGGAGGTCTGGACTTCGGGTATGAAGCCCTGCTCTCCCGCTTCGCCGAATTGTGCAGGGTTGATGCGGTTGCGCACGATGCTGCCATCGGCGGAAACGCTGGGCAGGCGCTCGGCGCTGGCACGCGCGGCCTGCGCACGCGCCGCTTCAATCCGGGCAAGCGCTTCGGCAAGGCTTGGGGATTGCGCGATGGCTGCTTCCACCAGGTTGGTGAAAGCCGGATCCCCGCTCGGCAGCAGGGCGGCAAGCGCAGCTTCTTCCGAGCCGTCCGGCGCATAGAAGAAGGCAGGCGGCAAATCGGGCGTAGGCGTCGCAATTTCGGGGACAGGACCCCCGGCACAAGCACCAAGCGATGCGGCAAGGCCGAGGCTGAAAAGAACGCAAAAGCGGCGCGCCATCGCCCTATTCTCCCTGCTTCGAGCCGCTGGATGCGGGGATGAACGCATCGACCTGCTGGCCGACCCGGAACACCTCGGCCCCCTGCGGCAGCGCATAGATCAACTGCAGGACCCTTACGTCGACGCGTTCTGCCGCGCTGTTTGTAAGCTGGCGTTTGGGCACGACCTGTGGTTCTGCCCGTACGAAGCTGGCTTGCACCTGGATATCCGCTGCCCCGCGCGGCGATATGCGCGCCGGTTCGCCCAATTCCACGCGCACCGCTTCGTTTTCATCGACATCGACGCGCACGTGCAGCGGGTTGGTCTCCCCCATCTGAATGAATGGTTCGGAATTGCCGCCCCCTTGCGTTGCGACATATTCGCCCGGGCGGATGTTCACCGCGAGGATTTCTCCCGCGATCGGCGCGCGCACTGTCAGGCGCCCCAATTCGGTGCGAGTTGACGCGGCACGGGCCTGCGCCAGATCGAGGCGTGCGCGCGCTGCTGCAAGACGGCTTGACGCAGCTTCGAGATCGCCTTCGACACGGATGATCTCGGACCGGCTCACGGCAGCCGGGTCGGACAGATTGCGATAGAGGGCCAGCTGCTCGCGTGCGGTTTCCCGTGCAGCCTGCGCTTCGGCGATGGAGGCGCGCGCTTCGCCAATCTGGGCCTGAGCCTCGTTCAGGCCGGCGCGCACTGCACGGTCATCCACCGTGAAGAGCGCCTGACCCTTCTCCACCCGATCGCCCGGTGCGACGCGCAGGTCGGTGACCAGCCCGGACAGCGCAGAACCGATATCAATGAGCTCGCTTGCCGGTTCGACAAGGCCTGTGGCTGCAACCCGCGCCGCGTCAGCCAGCTCACCGCCCGGTTTGGGCGGTTGCTGGTCGGGCTGGGTGCTTCCACGGTCGGGACTGACGCTGAATATGTACCAGGCCGCTACGATAATCCCGATAACCGCGAGGATCGGCAGGATCTGCCGCGAAAAGCTTAAGGATCTCAGATTGAAAGCCATGGTTTCCTCGCGTTGTTCTGCGCAGGCGAAATAGGGTTACTGATCATCAGGCATGTCCGTCCCGTAATGGGTCACGCACCCGTCCTCGAGCACGATGATCCGGTCGGCGAGATCGAAGATACGATTGTCGTGGGTGACGATGATACAAGCGCGCTCTTCGGCGACGGCGACTTCGCGCAACAGATCCATCACTCGTCGCCCCGACTTCGCATCGAGCGCGGCGGTAGGCTCGTCACAAACGACCAGGCGCGGCGCGTGCACCAGCGCACGGGCGATGGCGACGCGTTGTTGTTGCCCACCCGATAGTTGGTTGGGAAGTTTGTCGGCCTGGTCGCCGATATTAAGCTTTTCGAGCAGGTCGCGGGCCTTCTCGCGCGCCTCGCCAATCCCCACACCCTGCGCGATCAGTGGTACCGCAGCGTTGGCTGCGGCATCGATCGAGGGGATGAGATTGTATTGCTGGAAAATGAAGCCGATATTCTTAAGTCTGAAATTGACCAGTTCGGTATCGGACAGAGCGTAGATATCGGTACCGAACACTTCGACTTCGCCATCGGTTGGCCACAAGATCCCGCACATGATCGAGATCAGCGTGGTCTTCCCCGATCCGCTCTCGCCCACGATATAAGTCAGCTCGCCTGATTTGATATCGGCGTCGATCCCGTGGAGCACGCGGATGGTGGTCTGGCCCGCTTCGAAGTCGCGCGTGATGCCGCGCGCGGCGATCGCGGTTCGGCCCTCTCGCGTGGCGGCGATGCTGGTGCGATCATCGCTGGTTTGCTGCGCTTCGCTCATCGGAACACCGCAGCGGGTTCGGTGCGCAGCACACTGCGCAAGGCAATCCATCCGGTTATGGCAAGAATGACGATGACAGCCGCGAGGCTGATCAGCGGGATCTGCCACGGGATGTAGAACCCCTTGAAGAATGGATTACCCGAAAAGCCATAGATGAACAGCACGGTGCCGATTACGCCCAGGGCATAGCCCACCGCCCCGACTAGCGAGGCCTGCGCTGCGACCATCCCGATAATCTTCGTATTGGTGACGCCAATCGCCTTCAACGCGCCGAATTGCTTGATATTGTCACGGATGAACAGGCTGAAAGTCAGCCCCACGATGGCGACACCGACAACGAAGCCCAGCACAACGGTGATACCGAAATTGGTTGGAATGCCGGTATTCTCGATTATGAAATTGACGCCCGCGCGTGAGAATTCCTTGCGCGTTTCGGCCTTCAACCCGGTCTGCGTCTCGATCCGGTCGGCTATTGCGGCTGCGTCTTCCCCCTCACCAACCCCGGCGAGGACGAAAGACAGGCGATTGCGCGTGCCGGGCACGTAATTCAGTGCCTGACTGTATTTCGTGTA
>JAZBPE010000263.1:0-4320 GCA_036353345.1 Erythrobacter sp.
ATGACATCATGTTCGGCGGCGCTGGAGCTTGGCTCGTTCATCGAGGAGGCCATGGCCCGCACGCTTCGACGTGGCAAGAGGGGCGGAGCGGAGTGTATCGCCGTATTGGCGTTGGGCGTACCGAAGAGTCTATTCTCTGCTTTGCAGATTCCTGTGTGGGATCGCTTAATCCTGTGCTAACATTCGCTCGAGATCGTTGAAAACGATGGATCGGACCCAAGTCCGGTAGGTCGCGATTTGCTGATAGGATCGAGCGCGCCAGCTTATTGGCGTGGCCATCCGATTCGCTCTTCCCCCGTGTCATTCGAGGAGGATTTTTGCGCAATGAACCTGATGTCCTCGCTGATGTGCCGTCTGGGTCGCCACAATCCCTATCGCCGCAACGTTACCTGGGACGGGCACCATTACGTCGGCAAGTGTCGGCACTGCGGGGCCCCGATTGAGCGGGTATCGCGCCGCCAATGGCGCAAGGCGAGCAGTGTCAGGCCAACGCTTACGCCTGAGATGCGCTCGTAAGCTGGACGAACACATCTTCGAGATCGGCTTCGCGCGTGGTGACATCCTCGACCGTAAAGCCCATTTCCTGAACATGGTTGAGCATCTGGCCCGCGCTTACGAGGTCGCGATCATAGGTTAGCGCGATGCGGCGATCGTCCAACACCTCATTGCGAGTGATAAAATCGCGCGTGAAGGCGCCTTCAATCACCGCCTGAGAAGGGTCCGCATCGACTGTCAGCTCGATAACTTTTTCGCGCGCCATCGCAATAAGATCGTGAGTTGGCTTGTTGGCGATAAGCTCCCCGTGATTGATGATGGCGATCCTGTCGCACAATTCCTCGGCCTCTTCGAGATAGTGCGTCGTAAGCACTACGGTCACGCCGCTGTGGTTAAGTTCGAGCACCAGGTCCCATAGCTGGCGGCGAAGCTCCACATCGACACCCGCGGTCGGCTCATCCAGCACGAGGATCGGAGGGGAGTGCACCATCGCCTTGGCCACGAGCAGCCGCCGCTTCATCCCGCCTGAAAGCGTGCGCGCATAGGCATCGCGCTTGTCCGAAAGCCGCACGGCTTCCAGCAACGCCTCGCTGCGCCGGTCCGGTCCCGCAATGCCATAGAACCCGCCTTGGTTCTCCAGCACTTCATAAGGCGTGAAAAATGGATCGAAGACGATTTCCTGCGGCACGATCCCGATCGAACGGCTGGCATTGCGGCGCTGCCGATCGATATCAAAACCCCAGATTTCCACCTTGCCGCCGGTCTTGTTCACCAGTCCGGCAAGGATGTTGATCAACGTCGACTTGCCCGCGCCATTGGGGCCGAGCAAGCCGAAGATCGAGCCTTGGGGTACATCGAAGCTGATGCCCTTCAATGCCAGCTTGCCGTCCGCATCTTCGCCCTTTGCACCTTTGGGCGGAGCATAGCGCTTAACAAGATTGTCGATCCGGATGGCAGGCTCGGCGGTCATGGGACGGGCCATAGGCGCACTGGTGCGCTGGTGCAAAGCCGCGTTGGCAGCCCGGCGGTCACGCGGCGGATTGAAAAGCATTGCGGTCGCGATTACTGGCACGCATCAACCATGCCCATAGCACCGCCCGAAATCACCCTTACCGATCAGCGCCGCGTCAGCTGCGACGGTGCGAGCGCCATTCGCGCAGGGCCGGGTTACCGCCCGCCCGCGCTCGGACACCCATTGATCTACCTCCAGATTGACGAGCACGGCTATGTCGATTGCGGCTATTGCGACCGGCGCTTCGTCTTGAAAGGCGGACCCGTCGATGGGGCGGATCATTCGAAGCTGCACGATATCTCCGAAGGCGCCGATCCGGGCCATCGTTAAGGCACCGACGCGATCGTTCCCTCGCAAATCCGGGAAACACTGCCACTCATCATGCGTTCAGTCGGTAAGGTCCAGTGTTGGCCTGCCAATCGACGCATGGAGATATCAACCATGACCCACTTCAATGGTTTTCGCCCTGTAGCCGCCTGCTCGCTTGCTCTTTGTGCGCTCGCCTTCAACGCCATGCCTGCCCACGCGCAGTTCGATGAGGACGATGCACCGATCGCCGAGCTGACCAAAGGCGAGCAGCGCCTGGCAGAAATGCTGGAAGGGCGCGTCGCGGGTGAGCCGCAGGACTGCATCCGTACCCACCCGAACGAGCCGCTTACCACGATCGATGGCACTGCGTACGTCTATGGGCGCGGCGATACGATCTATGTCCAGCGCACCCAGAATCCGGAAAGCATCAAGCGTTACGAGACGCTTGTACAGCGCCGATTTGGTTCAGTACTCCAATTGTGCAAACTGGATATCGTCACGACGATTGACCCGGTGCTGGGCTTTTTCACCGGAACCGTCTTCTTCGAGGACTTCATTCCGTATACGCGGGTGGACGAAGAGGCGGGATAATACCCGGGCCGGTCCCCGACCACCTGCGCGCGCTTCAGGCCAGCGCGGGTTCTTTCGCCATCGCGTTCATGCGTAGGAGGATATTGTCGGCCTCGGCCATGATCCGGTCGATCAGTTCCTTGCAGGTCGGCACGTCGTTGATGAGGCCGGCGACCATCCCGCAGCTCCAGGCACCCTTGTCCATCTCGCCATCGGTCATGATTGCGGGATAGACGCCTGCAACTTCGGGCAGGATATCCTGAATCGTCAGGGCATCGCCCAACTCCTTTTCCTTTTCGAGCAGCCGTTCGACCGCCTCGTTGTTCAGCACCCGCTCGGTATTGCGTAACGGGCGCATGACCAGCCTTGTGTCGAGCTCGCTCGCCTCGAGGATCGCCTGCTTCACATTATCGTGGACCGGCGCTTCCTTCGTCGCGATGAAACGCGTGCCCATGTTCATGCCCTCGGCGCCGAGCGCGAGGCTTGCGACAAGGCTCCGGCCATCGGCCATCCCGCCTGACGAGACGAAGGGAATCTCCAGCTCGTCCGCCGCGCGGGGGAGCAAGATGAAGTTGGGCACATCGTCCTCGCCCGGATGGCCGCCGCATTCGAAGCCGTCGACGCTCACCGCGTCGCAACCGATGGCCTGCGCTTTCAGGCTGTGGCGCACGCTGGTGCATTTGTGGATCACCTTGATCCCGGCATCCTTCAGTGGCGGTAACACCTCTTGCGGGTTGCGCCCCGCGGTCTCCACCACTGTCACGCCGGCATCGATGATGACCTTGACGAGGCCGGGATAATCCGGCGGCGTCAGGCTCGGCAGGAAAGTGAGGTTCACACCGAACGGCTTGTCCGTCATGTCCTTGCAGCGCGCGATTTCGTTGGCGAGCTTTTCGGGCGTGCCCTGCGTCAGACCGGTGATAATCCCGAGCCCGCCCGCATTGGAGACCGCCGCGGCCATTTCAGCGAACCCGACATAGTGCATGCCGCCCTGAATAATCGGGTGCTCGATGCCGAACATTTCGGTGATGGCGGTTTTCATGGCGATGTCTCCCTCGCAATCGCGTGATCGGGCAGGAGACAAGCTTAGATCGGCCTCGCTTGCAAGCGCGGTTTTTCCCAAGCGGCCGCCTGCCCGTCGCATCCGCAGTCGCATCCGCAGTCGCGTCAGCACGATAGCTGGCAGTATTGACGGGGGCGTGAAGCTTACGTGTCGCTCTTGCGCTCGATCGGGCCCGTCTCGCACAACTGGCTGACCACGCAGATGTCGCATTTGGGAATGCGCGCGCGGCAGACGCGCTTGCCGAACTGAATCAGCCAGAAATGTCCGTCGCGCAGGGCCCAATCGGGCGAACGTTCCTCAAGTTGCTGAGCGGTCTTGTCGGCGGTCTTCGCTTGCGTCAGCCCGATGCGGTTGCAGACGCGGTGGACATGGGTATCCACCGCGATAACGTCTTTTCCGAAAGTGAAGCTCATCACGATATCGGCGCACTTGCGGCCGATGCCCGGCATCGTGAGCAGACCTTCGCGCGTGTCGGGAACCACACCGCCATGCTCTTCATTGAGCGCGGTGCAGAACTTGCGGATCGCCTTCGTCTTGTTGTTGTAGAGCCCGCATGGACGGATCGCATCGCGGATTTCATCATCGGACAGCGCGAGCATGGTTTCGGGCGTTTTCGCCAGGGCAAACAAGGCCTTGGTCGCAGCGGCCGTGTTGCGATCGAGCGACTGGGCGGAGAGCATGCAGGAGATGCACGAACGAAAGGCGTCGGGCTGGCCCTTGGGTCCCTTGGCCCCTTTCGTGCGGCCCGGCATCGCTTCGGCCAAGCGGCGATAGACCTCTTCGACTTGCGCTTCGTTCAGCATGGCTTCTCAGCGATCAAATGGGCTGCGCGGTTCCCGTCGCACAATCGGACGATATGCGCCATGGCGGC
>JAZBPE010000264.1:0-2286 GCA_036353345.1 Erythrobacter sp.
CTCATCAGGGCCAGCGGCGACCACTCAGAAGCTGCGCAAACAGGCCGCACACACGACTGTACTGACGAGCTGCGACATTGCCGAAACCTCTTGCAAGGCAGGAGCCATCCACACACGGGCATGCGGAGGCGCGGGCGAAGCCGCGCGTGCGCTATCGAGGGTCTGCGGCGATCGAAGCTTTACAGCGCGCGCAGCAGGAATTCGGCACTTCTGCAGCGGGCTTATCGCCCCCCGTTCGCCGCGACCGGTCTGAACGGCTGGTTTGAGGAACTTCTACGTTCAGGGATGTCGCTGCGCTCGCAAAGACGCGAGTTTGTCTCTGGGTCCGCTCTGCGCAGAAGCGGTTGTCGCGCCTTGCAGCAGATGGTCGGGATAGCAGGCAACGGGGCCGCCAAAGACTGCCGTGGCGAATGGCGGCTTCAGATGAGGGTGCACGCCACCCGAGGGCGTCTCATGTCGAAAGGTCTTCTGGGAGATGGCGAAGGTTCGATTTCTGTTCCATCTCACCGAGCGCCACTGGCGTCGAAGTGTTTAGGTCTGCCAGACGGAAAGCACCGCGATTACAGTGCGTTATTAGCTCTTCACCAAATGCGCGCAGTCATCAGCTCCGGAGAATATCGGCCCCGAGAGACCACTTCCGGGCCTCACGGCACCTGGGCCAGTGCTCAGCCCTCCCGCATAACCCTCAAAACTAGCGGAAAATTCCGGCCGCAGCCGGATCGGGAGAACGCTTTCGCCGGGGCAAGTGGCGGAGGGGATGGGCCTGACATCCAACCTTCTTTTGTGGATGCCGCTCGGTTTGCAAGGAATTCCTGATCGTTGGGACTGTGATCGAGTGCGTACTTTTGTCAGGCCTGTTCGTGCGGCTGACATGGCGCCGCTGGCCGGGATGGTGATGCGCGGTTCAGGGCCACATCTCTGAGAGCGAGCTCGGGGCTCGGAGAAGGTTTCTGGTTTGCCCGACCCGGATCGTGTCGATCATTGGTCCATTCGGATCATGACTTCCTCACAACTCGGTCGCCCAACTGCCATGCGAACACCGGATCAGGCGTCGATGAGCACCGGGCCACGATAGCTTTCACCGCGCGTCAGCATCGCCCAGATGCCGCGCGCCATCTTGTTCGCCAGCGCGACGGCCACGACGGGGATCGGCTTTCGCTCCAGCATCCGGGCCAGCCACGATCCCTTCGGTGCCCCGCGGCGTGACGCCCAGCGGATCACTGCCGTCGCCCCGATGACCAGCAATCGCCGGATATCTCGTTGCCCCATCTTTGAGGTCTTCCCCAGCTTCTGCCTCCCGCCCGTGGAATGCTGGCGCGGCACCAGACCGAGCCAGGCGGCGAAGTCACGCCCGCGGCGAAACTGGTCCATCGGCGGCGCGAAGGTCTCGATTGCGAGCGCGGTGATCGGCCCGACGCCCGGCATGGTCTGCAACCGCCGTGGCATCTCGGCCTCGTCCGACATGGTCGCGATCCGTGCCTTCAGCGCATTGATCCGGTCGGTCAGGTGCGCGATCTGCTCGAGGAGCATGCGGCAAATATCGCGTGCCAGATCAGGAAGGTCGGCCTGAGGATCTTCGACGACCCGTTCCAGGCGGCACATAACCGATCCCCTCGGGTGCGACATGGCCGAACTCGTACAGATGAGACCGGAGCGCATTCACGGCTTCGGTGCGCTGCTTCACCAGCTGCTCGCGCGTCCGGAACGCGACGGCCCGTGCCTGCTGGTCTGCAGATTTCGGTTCGACGAAGCGCATGGTCGGCCGCAGCGCCGCCTCGGCGATCGCCTCCGCATCGGCTGCATCGTTCTTCTGCCTCTTGATGAAAGGCTTGACGTAGCGCGGCGCGATGAGCCGGACCTGATGCCCATGCCGCGCCATTTCCCGTACCCAGTGGTGCGCGCTGGCGCACGCCTCCATCGCCACGAGGCACGGCGGATGCTCCGCCATAAAGCGCGCGAGTTGCGGCCGCGACAGCCTCTTGCGGAACACGACCGAACCGTCCGCCGCCTCGCCATGCAGCTGGAACACGTTCTTTGCGAGATCGACGCCGATGATGGTAGCCTCTCCCATGGATGCCCTCTCCTTCAGCTTGTGCTTCGACACCGCAAGCTTGGCACATTGCGATGCCGTCAGGGGAGAGCGGCATCCACCCCATCTCTGGGCCAACCTATCAATAGGAGGTCACGTCATGTTGGCGAGGAGGCGTCTCGCAAAGCCAATACTTCATGGAACTTGCCGCTCGCGGTGAATTCTGGCGGTTCCTGGCTCTCCCGCACCACGACGTC
>JAZBPE010000265.1:0-16146 GCA_036353345.1 Erythrobacter sp.
GAGGCGACCTGGGCGGCGATCACCTGTCCGACCTTGCTGCTTTATGGAGCGGATAGCTGGGCCTCGAACCCCGAGAAAGACGGGCGCATCGCGCATTTCGCCAATGCCCGGGTGATCGAGTTCGAAGAAGCGGGTCACTGGCTCCACCACGACCAGTTCGATAGGTTCATCACGGTGCTGCGCGACTTCCTCTGATTCTCCCGGGAGACCTGACATGGCTGACTTCTTCGATGCGCTGGAGCCGAAGCATGTGGCGATGATCGAGAAGCAGCCGATCTTCTTCGTGGCTACGGCTATTGCCGATGGCCGCATCAATCTCAGCCCCAAGGGTTACGATGCCTTCCGGGTGATTTCGCCCACGCGCGTAGCCTATCTCGACCTCGGCGGGTCCGGGAACGAAACGCACGCGCACCTTGCCGCCGAGCCAGAAAGGGGCGGCGGCCGGATCACGGTGATGTTTTGCAATTTCGACCGGCCGGCGCTGATCCTGCGGATTTACGGGCAGGGCCGCCCGGTGCTGCCGCAGGACGATGAATGGGACGCCCTGGCCGCCCATTTCACGCTGCTGCCCGGCACACGGCAGATCTTCGTCATCGAGATCGATAGTGTCCAAACCAGTTGCGGCTGGGGCGTGCCGTTCATGGCTCTAGAGGGTGAGCGGGAGACCCTGGAGAAGGCGCATCGCCAGACCGATCCTTCGGCGTGGAAGGCCAAAGTTGCTTCTCGTACCCGCAGCATCGACGGGCTGCAAACCCGCGCCTCGACGCGCTATATTGCGGGCGAATAGCGCTCGATATCGGAAAGTTGCCGGACAGGCGCCTGTTTGAGGCCGATTGTTCCGTGTTGCCCAATTTATAAACAACAGATTAAAATTTAGGCAAGGGAAATTGTGCAGGTGCGAACCAAGCGCCTGATTCCGCAGCGTCACCCATATTACAGAAATGTGGCACGGTCTTTGCTGCGTGGTGGGCGAGCCTGATTGCCCGGCAGCAGCCAGAGGGGTGCGTACATGAAATTCATCATCGCCATCATAAAGCCGTTCAAGCTTGACGAGGTCCGCGAGGCGCTGGGCGCGATCGGCGTGGCCGGGATGACCGTTACCGAAGTGAAGGGCTTCGGTCGCCAGAAGGGGCAGACCGAAATCTATCGCGGTGCCGAATACTCCACCAACATGCTTCCCAAGGTGAAGCTGGAGATCGCGGTAAGCGACGACATCGCCTCGCAGGTGGTCGAGACCATCCAGCAGACCGCCAACACCGAGGCGATCGGGGATGGCAAGATCTTCGTCCTCGACCTCGCCTCCGCCACCCGCATTCGCACCGGCGAGTCCGGCGAAACTGCACTCTAACACTCAGGGGACAAGGATCATGAAGAAACCTCTCCTTAAACTTGCCGCCCTGCTGACGGGCGCGGCGCTGGCCGCGACACCGGCTTTCGCAGCGGCCCCGGCGCCCGTTCCCAATCCAGGGAACAACGCCTGGATGATGACCGCGACGGTGCTTGTCATGCTGATGATCCTGCCGGGGCTCGCCCTGTTCTATGGCGGCCTGACGCGCTCGAAGAACATGCTTTCGACAATGACCCAGATCGGTGCGACAGCATCGCTCGCGATGATCATCTGGGTCATGTGGGGATATTCGCTGGCTTTCGGAGACACCACCTATGAAGGGGCCCTTGGCCTGTTCATCAGCGGAGGGAGCTATTTCCTTGCCGGAACCGATGCCAGCAGCACCGCTGTGACATTCACCGACGAAGTCATCAGCAAATACGTCTTCATCAGCTTCCAGATGACCTTCGCCGCCATCACTTCGGCGCTTATCCTTGGCGCAACCGCGGAGCGCATGAAGTTCAGCGCGGTGATGATGTTCGTGCCGGTCTGGCTCACGATCGTCTATTTCCCGATCGCCCACATGGTCTGGGCCGGTGGCGGCCTGTTGTTCGAGGATGGAGCGCTCGATTTTGCGGGCGGGACCGTCGTCCATATCAATGCCGGCGTTTCGGGCCTGGTGCTGGCCTATATGCTCGGCAAGCGCCGCGGTTACCCGGCCGAACCGATGCCGCCGCACAGCATGACCCTCACCATGGTGGGGACCGGCCTGCTGTGGGTTGGCTGGTTCGGCTTCAATGCGGGCTCGGCGCTCGAAGCCGACGGTTCGGCGGGGCTAGCGATGATCAACACCTTCGTCGCGACTGCGGCAGGCGGGCTCGCGTGGATGGTGATCGAGAGGCTGGCCGGCCACAAGGGATCGGCGCTGGGCTTCTGCTCGGGCGTGATCGCCGGCTTGGTTGCAGTCACCCCGGCGGCCGGCAACAGCGGCCCGTTCGGGGCCATTCTGCTCGGCATCGTCTCGTCGCTGATCTGCTATTTCGCGGTCGCCAAGGCAAAACTGAAGCTCGGCTACGACGACTCGCTCGATGCCTTTGGCATTCACGGTGTCGGCGGTATCGTCGGCGCGATCGGCACGGCGGTCGTCTATCAGGCGTTCCTCGGTGGCCCCGCCGGCGATGATGCCAACCCGCTTGGGACCCAGCTCTGGATCCAGATAAAGAGCGTGCTCATCACGATCGGCTGGGCCGGGATCGGCACGCTCATCGCCGGATCGCTCGTGAAGTACACGCTCGGCCTCAGGGTTTCCGAAGAGCAGGAATCCGACGGGCTGGACATCTCCGAACACGGAGAGCGCGCCTACAACTGACTTACCGGTTTGGCGGGGGAAGGCTCTCTCTCTTCTCTCCATCCCCCGTCAAAATACGTTCCTCCTGCGAACGAACAGACTGATGAAGGCCGGAGCGTCATTATCGCTCCGGCCTCTTTTTTCGCGCAGGTCTTCGGGTGGATCGGGGTTGGCTTAGGCGTAGGCCTTTTCGGTGGCCTTCACGAAATCCGCGCAGCGTTCCCCGATCATGATGCTGGGCGCGTTGGTGTTGCCGCTGACGATCTTGGGCATGATGCTCGCGTCGGCGATCCATAACCCGTCGATCCCCTTGGCCTTGAGTGTCGGGTCGACCACCGCATCCTCGTCCGAGCCCATGCGGCAGGTCCCGACCGGGTGATAGACGGTATCGGACCGCTCGCGGATGAGGTGATCGAGTGCCGCGTCATCATTGAGGTCGACCGGATGGCGATCGGTCGGCCCGTAAGCTTGCAACGAGGGCGCTTCCGCGATCCGGTGGGACAGGCGCACGCCCGCCCGCATCACCGCCATGTCGCGCTCGTCGTCGAGGAAGTTGGGATCGATCACGGGCGGGGCTGCCGCATCGCGCGAACCCAGCCGCACGGTCCCCCGGCTCTCCGGGCGCAGGACGCAGGCGTGGAGCGAGAATCCGTGGGCCTTCACCCGGTCGCGGCCATGGTCCTCGAGAATTGCGGGGACGAAGTGCCACTGCACATCGGGCGCGGGCGAATCGTTCATCACCGTCCAGAACCCGCCCGCCTCTGCGAAGCAGGTCGTCATCTGGCCAGTGCGCGAGCGGCGGTGCTCGAAAATGGCGCCTGCCATCTTGAGCGTGCCCTTCAGCGTCCCGCCCAGCGGAACGTCGCTTTCGGTCTCCCATCCCGACACGTAATCGATGTGGTCCTGCAGGTTGGATCCGACTTGCGGCTTGTCGAGGACGACCTCGATTCCCTGGGTCTTGAGGTGTTCCGCCGGACCGATGCCCGAGAGCATCAGGATCTGCGGCGAGTTGAAGGCCCCTGCCGAAAGGATCACGCCTTGCCGCGCCCACAGCGTTTCGGTCTTGTTGCCGCGGCGAATCCTTACGCCGGTGACGCGCCCGTCCTCGATCACGAGCTTCTCGACCAGTGTCTCGGTCCGGATCGCGAAATTGCCCAGTTCGCGGATCGGTTCGACATAGGCGCGCGCCGCCGACCAACGCTCGCCGTCGCGCTGCGTTACCTGGTAGAGGCCGAAGCCGTCCTGGCGCTCGCCGTTGAAATCGGAATTGCGCCTCAGCTGGAGTTCGCCTGCGGCCTCGACGAAAGCGTGGCTGGTCGGGTTGGGAGCGCGCTGGTTCGAGACGAAGAGTGGGCCGCCCGCGCCGTGAAAGTCGTCTGCGCCATTCTCGTTCGCTTCGGCCTTGCGGAAATAAGGCAGGACGTCGTCATAGGCCCAGCCGGTGCAGCCCGTTTCGGCCCAGTTGTCGTAATCCCAGCGGTTGCCGCGAATATAGATCATGGCGTTGATCGCCGATGATCCGCCAAGTCCCTTCCCACGCGGCTGGTATCCGACCCGTCCGTTCAGGCCCTTTTGCGGAACCGTCTCGTACTTGTAGTTGGAGGAGTTGCGGATGAAGGGCATGAAGCCCGGCGTCTTGATAAGGAAATTGTTGTTGCGCCCCCCGGCTTCCAGCAGGCACACGCGGCGCGTCCCGTCGACGGCCAGGCGACCGGCAACCGCGCTACCGCCGCTGCCACCGCCAATAACGATGTAGTCGAAGCTTTCCATGGTCTCTCCTCTGGAAGGGAGACTAGGCAGCTTGGCCCGGGCTTTCAATCGGGTTTCTGGAAGCAACCGGTTCCGGCTTAGTGAGGGGAGCCTGGTCGACCGCTCCGGTCCGAGCAAGCCAGCGCGCCCGGATCGTGTCGGACGTGTCGCGGCTGCCATCATGCGTCCAGCCGGGTTCACGCAGGAGGTAGGATAACTTGTGCCTCCACGGCGCCCGCCAGATATCGCCGAACATCCCGATCCATTCATGGAAGACGGCATAGAGCAGGTTGAAGCTGCCCAACTGCCGCACGATGCCATAGCGGATTTTCTCGTCGTCGCGCTCGGGTTCGAAGGTGCCGAACAGCTTGTCCCAGACGATGAAGACGCCCGCATAGTTGCGGTCGAGATAGCGCGGATTGGTCGCATGGTGGACCCGGTGGTGCGACGGCGTGTTCATCACCGCCTCGAACCATCGCGGCATCCGGCGGATCGCCTCGGTGTGGATCCAGAATTGATAGATAAGGTTGAAGCCGGCGCAAATCGCGATCATCGCCGGATGAAAGCCGAGGAGCACCAGAGGCAAGGCGAAAAGCAGTCCGAACGTGAACGCACCGGTCCAGCTTTGGCGCAGTGCGGTAGACAGGTTGTAATGCTGTGAGGAATGGTGGTTCACATGGCTCGCCCACATCCAGCGGATGCGATGACCTGCACGGTGAACCCAGTAATATTTGAGATCGTCGAGCACGAAGCAAAGTGGCCATGCCCACCATACGGCCCACCATTCCGGCCCGAAATCGAAGATGCGGTAGTCATAGGCCTCGATGAAGACATAGGCCGCAAACCCGCCGAACAGCGCGCCTGCGACGGTCGAGCCAAGTCCGAAGCCCAGGCTGACCAGCGTGTCCATCGGCTCGTAGGCCTCGGGATTCTTCAGGCGCGACCAGACCATCTCCGCCAGCACAGCAAGGACGAAGAGAGGAACGGCATATTGCGTGGGCGAAAAGTCAGGCATCGTGACCGCGTCTATAGCCGGTTGATCGCATCGGCCCAATAGCCCGGTTTTTCGATCGAAAGGCGCACGGGCCCGAAGCGCCTGTCGCCCGCATCCACCACGAGCGCGTCGATTTCCTCTCGAACCCGCGCTTCGCGAGTCAGAATTCGCCCGGCGAAGCGGTTGCCGTGAAGTTTTATGACCATGATCTTGCCCTCGGCATTGGTCGCCAGAGCGGTCGTTCCGTCACGCGAGATGGCGGTCCGTGTGGCCTCGAACCCGTCCTCGACTTCGCCCGCCGCCTCACGAACACTATTCTCGTCTGCGAGCCTGGGTTTTCCGCCCAATCTGAGTGCGCGCGCGAGGCCAAAGAGCGCAAGGATCGCGATCAGCGAGCCGCCAGTCTGAAGAAGAAGTGGGGGAATATCCATGCGCCGTTTTCCTGTGCCCTGAGGATTGGCACGGACCCCGAATTGCGGCAAGCACCGAGGCGAGGAGAATACGATGAGACTGACCCGCACTTTGCTTGCTGCCACCGCGACTTTTGCGCTGACACTGGGGGCCGCGCCGCTATCCGCTGACAATCACGCGGGGCCGGACCCTGTCTCGGTGGTCGAGGCGCAAGCCGACCGGACGGCGCGGGTGGCACAGCAATTGTGGGAATTCGCCGAGCTCGGCTATCTTGAAACCCGTTCGACGGGGCTGATGCAGGCGGAGTTGGAGGCGGAAGGCTTCCGGATCGAATCGGGCGTCGCGGACATCCCGACGGCGTTTGTGGCCGAATGGGGTACGGGTGGCCCGGTGATCGCGATCCTGGCCGAGATGGACGCTCTCCCCGGCATCAACCAGTCCGCCTCGGCCGTGCGCGATCCGGTCGACGGCAAGGATGCCGGCCATGCCTGCGGGCATAACCTGTTCGGAGCGGGTTCGCTTACCGCGGCGATCGCGGTCAAGAAGTGGCTGGAGGCGACCGGGACACCGGGGCGGGTTCGGCTTTACGGAACGCCTGCCGAGGAAGGCGGCTCGGGCAAGGTCTATATGACCCGCGCTGGCCTGTTCGACGATGTCGATATCGCAATTCACTGGCACGCCGACGACGAGAACAGCGCGGCGGCGCGGACCAGCCTTGCCAATCGTTCGGCCAAGTTCCGCTTTACCGGCGTTTCTGCCCATGCGGCAGGCGCTCCCGAACGCGGTCGCAGCGCGCTCGACGGGGTGGAGGCCATGAACATGATGGCCAATATGATGCACGAGCACATACCGCAGGACGCGCGTATGCACTACGTGATCACGAGCGGCGGCAACGCACCCAACGTGGTGCCGGACTTCGCCGAAGTGTTCTACTATGTCCGCCATCCCGACCCCTCGGGAGTGGAGGAAATCTGGGAGCGGCTCGAAAATGCGGCGCGCGGCGCGGCGATGGGCACCGGGACCGAGGTCGAGTGGGAAATCATCCACGGCAACAACCCGCTGCTCGTCAACGAGGCCTTGGCCAAGGTCATGCACGCCAAGCTGCTGGCGGTCGGCGGCGTGGAATACACGCCCGAGGAGCGTGCTTGGGCCGAGGAAATCCAGACATCCCTGGGCGATGCGGCCAAGCCGCTCGAGAGTGCGCAGCAGGTCGTCCCCTATTCGAGCAGCCTGGGATACGGATCGACCGATGTGGGGGATGTCTCCTACGCCGTGCCGACGGTCGGTGTGCGCACCGCGACCTGGGTACCGGGAACGAGCGCTCATAGCTGGCAGGCGGTTGCTGCGAGCGGTCATTCGATCGGCCACAAGGGCGCGCAAGTGGCCGCCAAGGCGATGACCCTGATGGCGGTCGAGCTCTTCACCAATCCCGATCTGCGGGCCGAAGCAAGGGCCGAATTCGACGCGGCTCGCGGCGACGACTACGTCTACCGGTCCCTTCTCGGCGATCGTCCGCCGCCGCTCGACTATCGCAAGTGAGCCTGGAGCTCAGCGGGCCGCAAGCTTGTCCATCATCGGCCGAACCGGGCTGACGTCGTATCCCGCAGCCTTCGCTGCTTCGGCAATGGTGTCCGGATCGCCCCCCTGCTTGGCCTGGGAAAGGGCCCATAGCAAGGTGGAGCGCGTCCCCGAGCGACAATAGGCCAGCACCGGGCCATCGGCAGCGTCGAGAGCCTCAGTCATCGCATCGATATCGCTCTCGCCGAAGCCGGCCGGACCGATCGGAATGGCGACGTAGGCCATACCTTCGGCCGATGCCAGCGCCTCTATGGTCGCACCTTGGGGTGCAGTCGGGTCCTCGCCGTCCGGGCGGTTGTTGATGATGGTGACGACACCGGCGGCCTTTGCGGCCGCGATGTCATCCGCTCCGATCTGCGGGCTTGCGAAGACGGTATCGGACAAGGTTTTGAAATCAGGCATGGAGTTACGGCTTCCGCAAGACTGTGAATGAACAGGCGACTCGAAACTCTTTCATGGTGTCCCCGTAAACGATCGGCAAGTCCGATTTCGCGGGCGAATTCCGTTCGAAAATGTCATATTTTTACGCCATCGGCATCCTACAAGTTAAATCATTCGCATAGCGGGCCTTTGTGCGCTATGTGTCGAGGTGGAAACGCGCTTTTGGATTCTCCGATCGCCGCGTTGCGTCTGGTTCGGATCGTTGCCCCCGTTTCCAGCGCCTTGGAGGTGGGGCAGCGTGATAAGGTACTTGCTGAGTTATGGGATACGACAGGGGACGTCGACGCGGTCGGGACAAGCGGGACGGATTCGGTGAAGACGGCTTCGATCCATTCGGCGGCGGCGATGGTTTTCCGCCCCCGCGGGATTTCGGAAATGATCGCGGTGGTGACCGCTTCGGTGGTGGCGGTGATCGCTTCGGCGGCGGCGGCGGCGGTGGTGATCGATTCGGCGATCGCGGCGGCGGTGGTGGCGGTTTCGGCGGCGGGCCGCGCGGCGGCGGCCGTGGTGGTCCGGGCGGCGGCGGTGGCGGCGGCGGTTTCAACCGCATGCCCGCGCAGGTGGTCGGGACCGGCAAGGGAACCGTCAAATTCTTCAACGGCCAGAAAGGCTTCGGTTTCATCCAGCAAGAGGGCGGCGGCGAGGACGTTTTCGTCCATATCAGTGCTGTCGAACGCGCGGGCCTCGAAGGACTTGCAGAAGGGCAGGAGCTCGAATTCAACCTCGTCGATCGCGGCGGCAAGATTTCCGCTCAGGACCTCCAGGTTGTCGGTGAAGTCATCTCGGCTCCGGCTGCGGGCGGGCCGCCGAAGCGTGAGCTGACCGGCGAGAAAGCGACCGGAACGGTCAAGTTCTTCAATGCCATGAAGGGTTTCGGTTTCCTCGTTCGCGACGATGGCCAGCCAGATGCGTTCGTGCATATCAGCGCAGTCGAACGGTCGGGGCTGACCGCTATCAACGAGGGCGAGCGGTTCGAGTTCGATCTCGAAGTCGATCGGCGCGGCAAGTACTCCGCGGTGAACTTGGTCCCTCTCGCGGAATAGGCACGCGGCACATTCCGGGCTGTTTGACCTATCGATCCGGCAGCCTTATCAATCACGCGGTGGCGGCTCATTTCGGGGCCGCCATTTGCTTTTGGCTCGTTTGAAATTCTGTCTGGGACAAGGTCTATGTCGATTTCGCCGCTCATGCCCGTCTATCCGCGTTGCGGAGTAAGGCCCGTCAAGGGTGAGCATTGCCACCTCATCGACGAGGACGGTACGCGCTATCTCGATTTCGCAAGCGGCATTGCGGTCAATCTGCTGGGCCATTCGCACCAGGGCCTGATCGAGGCGATTCAGAAGCAGGCCGCCGAACTCATGCACGTCTCGAATCTCTATGGCAGTCCGCAGGGTGAACGGCTTGCCCAGCAACTGGTCGATCATACCTTTGCCGACACCGTCTTCTTTACCAATTCGGGCGCGGAAGCGGTCGAGGGCGCGATCAAGGCGGCGCGCGCCTATCACCAGAATGCGGGCGATGCGGGCGATGCCAGCCGCTTCGAACTCATTACATTCACCAACGCGTTCCACGGGCGGACGATGGCGACAATCAGCGCGTCCAACCAGGCCAAGATGCATCACGGCTTCTCGCCCTTGCTCGCCGGGTTCAAATATGCGGAGTTCGACGATCTCGAGGCGGCAAAGGCGCATATCGGCTCGCATACCGCCGGCTTTCTGGTCGAACCGATCCAAGGCGAGGGGGGCATTCGTCCTGCTTCCGAGACATTCATGAGGGGGCTGCGCGAACTCTGTGACGAGCATGACCTGATGCTGGTCCTAGACGAGGTGCAATGCGGTGTCGCACGGACCGGCAAGATGTACGCCTACGAGCATTACGGGATCGAACCCGACATCCTCGCGACCGCAAAGGGCCTCGGAGGCGGGTTCCCTCTCGGCGCGGTGCTGGCCACCGAAAAGGCAGCGCGCGGGATGACCTTCGGCACGCACGGATCGACCTATGGCGGCAATCCCCTCGCCATGGCTGCCGGAAGCGCGGTCCTTGAAGCGGTCGCCAACGAGGCTTTCCTTGCCGAGGTTACAGAGAAGGGCGAGCGGATCCGCGCGCGTCTCGAGCAGTTCATCGGCAATTATCCCGATCTGTTCGAACTGGTGCGCGGGAAAGGGTTGATGCTCGGTCTCAAGATGAAGGTCGAGAGTCGGCCTTTCTTCGTCCATCTGCGCGACAACCACCACCTGCTCACCGTGGCCGCCGGCGACAATACGCTGAGAATCATACCGCCACTTGTCATCGGGGACGCCGAAATCGAGGAATTCTTCGACAAGCTATCGGCCGGTGCCGCCAGTTTCAAAGTGCCCGAGCCTGCCTGATGACCGGCGAGGCCAGGCCGCATCACTTTCTTGATCTTGGTGATGCCGGAGCGGATGGTATCGCAGCGATGATAGCGGATGCGCTCGACCGCAAGTCCGCGCGTGCCGGTTGGCCCAAGGGGCGACCCGATGCTGATGCCCCGCTCGCCGGCCGCGTACTTGCGTTGGTATTCGAGAAGAACTCGACGCGCACACGGGTAAGCTTCGACATGGCGATGCGGCAATTGGGCGGGGAGGTCCTCATCCTCGAAGCGGGGACAACCCAGCTGGGCCGCGGCGAATCGATTGCGGACACTGCCCGCGTGCTCAGCCGCATGGTCGATGCCATAATGCTTCGTACCGACGATCATACCAAGATCGAAGAGATGGCGCGCCATGCCGATGTTCCGGTGATCAATGGGCTGACCGATAGGTCGCATCCTTGCCAGATTGTCGCCGATCTCCTGACGGTGATCGAGCATCGCAAATCCTTGCCGGGGCTCGAAGTCGCTTGGTTCGGGGATGGAAACAACGTCCTCAATTCGATCCTCGAAGCGGCGGGGATGATGAAGTTCAACCTGCGCGTGGCGACGCCTCCGGGCTATGGACCCGATCCGGCTTTCGTCGACATCGCACGGGCTGGCGGGGCGCGTATATCGTTGACCCATTCAGCGATCGAGGCTGCGCAAGATGCGGATGTGCTTGTCACGGATACCTGGATATCGATGGGACAGGCCGACGCCCATGAGAAGCGGGTCGCCATGGCCCCCTATCAGGTCAATGCGGCCTTGCTTGAACGCGCCAGGCCGGACGCCTTGTTTCTCCATTGCTTGCCAGCGCATGTGGGCCACGAAGTGACCGAGGAAGTGTTCGAAAGCGCCCAATCGGTAGTCTTCGACGAGGCGGAAAACCGCATTCACGCCCAGAAATCGGTGCTCCTGTGGTGCTTTGGCCACCTCCGCTGAGACCCATGCTCCGCACTGCGCCCATCGAGGCCTTAAAGCGCAGATGCCGAAGCACCATATAGCGCTGCATGAATACCCAATCCGAAACTTTCGCCGATAAACTCCTTGGCTTCACCTTGCCTGCCCGGAACGCCCGTGCCCGCGCGGTTCGGCTCGACCGGGTCATCGACGAGGTTCTGTCCGCACATGACTATCCACCGCCCATAACGCATCTCTTGGGCGAAGCGCTGGTTCTCGCCGCATTGATGGGAGGCCTGCTCAAGGCCGAAGGGGAGGACGCGCAGCTGACGATGCAGGCGCAAACGAAGGTGGGGGCGGTGTCGCTGCTGGTGTGCGATTATCGTGGCGGAAGCCTGCGGGGCTACGCCGATTTCGACGCCGACAAACTGGTCTCGCTCGGAGCGAACCCCTTGCTTCCTGCTCTTTTCGGGGAAGGATTCCTCGCGATAACGTTCGAAACCGGTGGAGGGAAACGCTATCAGGGGATTGTGCCGCTCGAAGGCGACAGCCTCGCCGAAGCATGCGAGAACTATTTCAGCCAGTCCGAACAGGTGCCTACCATGATCCGAGTTGCAAGCCGGTCGGGAGCTTCAGGACGCGTGGCTGCGGGTTTGTTGATCCAGCATCTTGCCGATGGTGAAGAGGGTCGCGAACGGCTTCACGTTCGCATGGACCATCCTGACTGGGAGCATGTGGCGATGATGACCAGCACTATCAGCCATGACGAGATGCTTGATCCCGCCCTGTCGCTCGAAGGCATCGCATGGCGGCTGTTCCATGAGGAGGACGAAATCCGGATCCAGCCGGGTGCACCGCTCTCACGGGGTTGCCGATGCACGGCCGAATACTACGAATCCATCATCGCGCGGTTTCCCGCGGAAGATCAGGAGGAAATGCGGAATGATTCGGGCGTGATCGCTGTCGATTGCGCATTCTGCGCGAAGACCTTCGATCTCGCGATTTAGCGGTTCGTCGCTATTCAGCAACGGCTCATCGCCGTCGAGTATGATTATACAAGGACTTTTCGAGGGAGTGGCCGAGACTGTGACCATGGACAAACGCGCTAGGTTTTCGCTGGTGGGCATCGCTGCCGCTTTGAGTATGGTCGCTCTGGGCTTTGCCCTCCCGGCCTCGGCACAGTCCGATAGCCTGGCAATGCTCGAGGGACTCACTAAAGGCGAGTGGACAATCAAACATCGCGACGGTTCCGCCGATAAGAAAATCTGTGTGAAGACCGGGCGTGAGCTTATTCAACTTCGCCATGATGACGCTGGATGCAGTCGCTTTGTGGTAGAGGATGGTGCGAGTAAGGTGACGGTGCAATATACTTGCCCCGGGAACGGATATGGTCGCACGAATATCCGCAAGGAAACAGGTGGGCTGGTCCAGATCGAGAGCCAGGGTATTGCTTCAGGCCTACCGTTCCAGTTTGCTGCCGAAGGCCGGCGCACCGGCAGTTGTTGACCTGAATGCCCGAGCGGGCGCAAGCTTGCCAAGCGACCGATTGCCGCTAATCGGGCGAGCATGACTTCTTCCCAACAGAAAGCGGTCGTCCTGTTGTCGGGCGGCCTCGATTCGATGGTTTCGGCTGCCCGGGCTTTGGAAGAAGGCTACGAAGTTCACGCGCTCACCATCGACTACGGGCAACGGCATCGGATTGAGTTGGAGCGCGCAGCACTGATCGCCGGGAAGCTTGGTCTGCACTGCCGGACGCAGATTGCGCTCGATCTGCGAGCCTTTGGCGGCTCCGCCCTTACCGACGAGATCGAAGTGCCCAAGACGGGGGTGATAAAGGACATCCCGGTTACCTATGTACCTGCCCGCAATCTCGTATTCCTCGCCTTGACCACTGCCTACGCCGAGGCGAAGGGCGCGCATGATATCTTCATTGGTGTGAATGCGCTCGATTATTCCGGCTATCCCGATTGCCGACCTGAGTTCATCGAGAGCTTTACCCAGACAGCGCGGCTCGGAACCAAGACCGGCGTCGAAGGAACCCCGCTCGCGATCCACGCTCCGCTTCAATACATGACGAAGGCTGATATCGCCCGCGAATGCGAACGGCTGGGTCTGGATCCCTCTTGGAGTTGGTCATGCTACGACCCCGCCGCCGGTGGTAGGCCATGCGGACGATGCGACTCTTGCCGTTTGCGGAAAAAGGGTTTTGCCGAAGCAGGCATTACCGATACCACCCTCTATGCGGAATGAGACGCTCTGGTAGCAGGGGCTCAACCGCGGGGATCAGGTTTTTGGGGAGTTTCCATTGAATCACGGCCAAGCGCAGTCCGATCATGCCGATCGGGCCAAGGAGACTGTACCTGTATATAGCTGGTACGCGCTCAGCATTCTCGTAATCGTCTATGTCCTGAATTTCGTGGATCGGAACATAATCTCGATCCTGGCCGAGGACATCAAGGCAGATCTGGGCCTTCGGGATGACCAGATCGGCTTCCTGTACGGGACGGCATTCGGAGTTTTCTACGCGCTCTTCGGCATCCCGTTGGGAAAGTTGGCGGATAGCTGGCATCGGGTGCGATTGATGACCGCAGGTCTCGCCGTGTGGTCTGCCTTCACCGCACTCTCCGGCTTCGCCAAGAGCTTCTCGATGCTCAGCATCGCCAGAATTGGCGTCGGTGTCGGCGAAGCTACGGCAAGTCCTTCCGCCTATTCGCTCATTTCCGACTGGTTTCCCAAGAAGATGCGGGCGACCGCTCTCGCGATCTATTCCTCGGGCCTCTATATCGGTGGCGGAATATCGCTGCTGATCGGCGGAGCGATCGTTGAAAACTGGAATCGCAGCTTCCCGGTGGATGCCCCGCTGGGGCTCGCCGGATGGCAGGCCGCTTTCATCATTGTCGGTCTGCCCGGTCTCTTGCTGGCACTTCTGGTCTTCACTCTCAGAGAGCCATTGAGGGGCGAGAGCGAGGGCATCATCAGCCCTCCGGCCAAAGACCCTTTCCGCGGCTTCTTCCGCGAACTGGTTGCGGTGATCCCCCCCTTTACGCTTATCGGGGCCGCACAAGCGGGTGTCCGCGGCGTCATTATCAACCTCGTGGGGGCGCTTTTCATTGGCGGGATCGCGGTTAGTATGGCCTTGGCAACCGACAATTACCAGCAATGGGGCGCCATCGGTGTCGGCTACTATGCGATCTTCTCATGGGCGTCGACCTTGCAGCGGCGCGACGCTCCAACGTTCAAACTCATCTGGGGAACGCCCGCGTTCCTAACGACGATACTTGGCTACGGCATGGTCGCGTTCATGTCGTACGCGGCATCCTTCTGGGCGGCGCCATATGCAATTCGCATTCTCGGTGAGGCCCCTGCGATCGCGGGCTGGTGGATTGGCGGTCCCGGGGCGCTCGGCGGTTTCCTGGGGGTGATCGGCGGAGGAAGGGCAGCTGACTGGTTGCGCGAAAGAAACCCTGCTGGCCGACTGATCGTGGTCGCTTTCGGGCTTGTCGCTGCCGCGCCATTCCTGGCGATCATGTTTACCACCCAGGACGCGACGATCTTTTACGTTTGCGCATTCCTGCAGTCTCTCTTCGGCAGTTCGGCGCTCGGCGCGGCAGCAGCGACGACGCAGGACCTCGTCCTTCCACGTATGCGAGGCACAGCTACTGCGACCTTCTTCCTTGCCACTACCCTCGTCGGGCTCGCGCTGGGCCCCTATATGGCGGGACAGGTGTCGACGATCACCAACAGTCTTTCGACAGGAGGCCTGAGTTTGCTGATCGCAGTGCCGATTGGCGTCGCATTACTGCTCTTCGCCTACAAGACCGTGCCTGAAGCGGAGCGTACCCTGCTTGAGCGAGCGAAAGCTGCGGGTGAAGATAACGACGATTAGCTACGCTCAGCACCTCGCCAAACAAGCTGCCTCGAGAAGAAGTGGCGGATGGATGTTTGGGGAAGGATTGCGGCTCGCGAACGCCGATGCAGGCCGGCGGCCTGCGTTAGCCAGTTCGAGCTGCAGGACGTCGTCGGTCTAAGCCGCGCGGATCAAATGGCGCAACCTACAAAAAAGGGGCCGGATTTCTCCGACCCCTTTTCGATTTTCGTTTGCGCAGAACTTACATGCCGGAACCCGGCCCATACGTCACTTCTACGCGCCGGTTCTGCAGTTCGCGAACACCGTCGGCGGTCGGAACACGGGGCTGCGATTCCCCGAAAGCCTCGCTGCTGATGCGACCAGCAGGAATGCCTCGGCCCGTGAGGTAAGATTGAACAGATGCATTGCGACGTTCCGCAAGGCCCATGTTGTAGCTCACGCTGCCAGCGCGGTCAGTGTGACCGGCGAGCATGACCGACGCGGTACCGCAATTCGCATAGGCGGTAACCGCATTGTCAAGGATCGTCGCCGCGTCCGCGGTGATCACCGACTCGTCGAAATCAAAAAAGACGATGTACGGACCCGTGTTGCACGGCGGCGCCGGAGGCGGGGGCGGCGGGGGCGGCGGGGGCGGCGGTGGAGGCGGAGGAGGGGGAGGCGGCGGCGGTGGAGGCGGCGGGGGCGGTGCCGCGCCACCAAAGTTATAGATGATCGAGCCCAGAAGCGAGTGGGAGGAGAACTCCGCCACTAGATCACGGCCGAGAGGATCGATGATATCGACATCGTTCACGCGGAAATAGCGATACTTGAGACCGACATCCCAATTGTCATCGAGCGGTGCACGCACGCCCGCGAGGACCTGCCACGCGAAGTTGGTGTCCGAATCGTTCCAGACGCCAGGGCCGTTTGCGTTGACACGTCCTTCAAGGTCCACGCGAGCAACACCGACGCCACCGCCGACGAAACCCTGGAGCCCATCGTCGGGCCCGAAGTCTGCAAGAGCGTTGACCATGAAGCTCAAGGCGTCCGAAATACCTGCAGCCGGGCGGATCTCCTGGCGCACCAGGTTGAAACCGCCGGGCGAGTTCGGCGACGGGTTCAGAGCGAGGCCTGCAGCGCGGGCATCGACGGTCTCAAGACCGGCGCGACGATAGCTCGC
>JAZBPE010000266.1:0-3184 GCA_036353345.1 Erythrobacter sp.
AGGCCCGATTTGTGGCGCTTGGACGCATGGACGCTGTCGAAGGCGACTTCGAAGACGAGCGTGCGCTCGACCTCGCGCACCGGGCCGAACCGGTTGAGCGTATTCTGGCGGACCAGCCGGTCAAGCTTCTTCAGTTCCGCGTCGGTGAAGCCCGAATAGGCCTTGCCCACCGGGAGCAGCTCCGCACCAGTATCCGGGTCACCGTCCCAGCAGCCGAACGTGTAGTCGGAATAGAAGCTTGAACGCTTGCCGCTGCCGCGCTGCGCATACATCAGCACCGCGTCGATCAGCAGCGGATCGCGTTTCCATTTGTACCACAGCCCTACCTTGCGACCCGCGATATAGGGGCTGTCGCGGCGTTTGAGCATCAATCCCTCGATCGCATCGTCGCGCGTGCCTTTGCGGATGGCGGCGAGGTGGTCGAAATCATCCGCTTCGACGAGCTGCGAGAGGTCGAAATGGCTGTCCGGGAGCCGCGCCATCAGTGCTTCGAGCGCCGCGCGCCGCTGTGTCCAGTCGCGCTCGCGCAAGTCATTGCCTTCGATAATCAGCGCATCATAGAGCCGCACGAAAGCGGGCGCTTCGGCGAGCATCTTCTTGCTGACGGTCTTGCGCCCGAGCCGTTGCTGCAGCGCGTTGAAGCTCGCCGCGCCGCCCTCTTCCCCACCCTGCTTGTCGCCCCGGACCAGCAGCTCGCCATCGAGCACTGCGTCTGTCGCCAGTACGTCGAGTAACTCCGGAAAGGTTGCCGAGATATCATCGCCGCTGCGCGAATAGAGCCTCGTTGCGCCGCCTGTGCGGACAAGCTGCACCCGGATGCCATCCCATTTCCACTCCGCCGCAAAGTCGGCGAGATCGACCACCGTCTCCTCCAGAGGGTGCGCGAGCATGAAGGGCCGAAAGCGCGGCACCCCTTCGACATCCGGCGGGTCTGCGCCCTCGGCAGCCCAGGCGAAAAGGTTTTTATAAGGCGGGGCGAGTGCGTGCCAGTATTCCTCCACCTCCTCGACCGCGACGTCGAAGGCCTGCGCAAAGGCGGTCTTGGCGAGCCGCGCGGAAACGCCGATGCGCATGCCCCCGGTCGCCAGCTTGATGAGCGCGAAACGGCCATTCGCATCGAGTCGGTCGAGCAGCTGGGGCAGCTCCTTTTGCGCAGTGGCGCGATTGAGGCCGGAGAGGAAGGCGACCGTTTCGGAGAGGCTCGCCGGGTCTTCTTCCTCCGCGCCGCTTGTCGGCCACAGCAGGCTCGCCGTCTCCGCCGTGTCGCCGACGAAATCGCGGCTGAGCGTCCACAGGACCGGATCCACGCGGTCCTTCATAAGGTTGCGAATGGTCGAGGACTTGACCGCGGGAAAATCAAGCTCGCCCGTCAGCGCAGCCAGTGCCCAGCCCCGGTCGGGATCGGGCGTTTCACGCAGATACTGCGCGATAAGCGCAAGCTTGCGGTTGCGGCTGGTGGTGTAGACGAGCGTGTCGAGCAGGGTGGAGAATGCCTTCACCTATTCATCCTCGTCCTCACGCCCCACCAGTGCGAGCGCGCGGGCGCGGCGCTGGCCGAGCTGGCACCAGCGCAGCAGCGCTTCCTCGCGGCCATGGGTGATCCAGGTTTCCTGCGGGTTCACTTCGTCGATCGTGCTGGTGAGTTCGTTCCAGTCGGCGTGGTCGGAGATGACGAGCGGGAGCTGGACACCGCGCTGCCGGGCGCGCTGGCGCACGCGCATCCACCCGCTCGCCATGGCGGTGATCGGATCGGGCAGGCGCCGGCTCCAGCGATCGTTGAGCGCGGATGGTGGCGCGATCACGATAGACCCTCGCATGTCATCCTTGGTATGCTCGCTCACCAGCCGCAAGTCGCCCAGCGCCACACCGTGCTCTTCGTACAGTCGGCACATTTTTTCCATCGCGCCATGGAGATAGATCGGTGCTCCATGCCCCGCCGCGCGCAGCTCCGCGATTACCCGCTGCGCCTTGCCCAGCGCATACGCGCCTACGAGAACGCAGGCATCGGGGTTCTCTTCGAGCTCGGTCAGCAGCTTGGCCATTTCCTCCGCGATCGGCGGGTGGGTGAAGACCGGTAGGCCGAAGGTTGCTTCGGTGATGAAGATGTCGCACGGCGTGACCTTGAAGGGCGGGCAGGTCGGGTCGGCGCGGCGTTTGTAATCGCCGGTGATGACCACCCGCTCGCCCGCATGTTCCAGCAGGATCTGCGCCGAGCCGAGCACGTGGCCCGCGGGCACGTAGGTCGCATCGACACCGCCGGGCAGCCGGATGGTCTCGCCATATTCTACGGGTGTGGCTTTCGAGGGCATTTCGCCCGCGTCATCCTCGATCCCGGTGCGATAGCGCAGGGCCATGATGGCGAGCGTCTCGGGCGTTGCGATAGTCTCACCGTGCCCGCCGCGCGCATGATCGGCATGGCCGTGGGTGACGAGCGCCTTGTCGACCGCGCGGCCGGGATCGATCCAGCAATCGGCCGGGACGACATGGACGCCCCACGGTTCAGGCCGGATCCAGGAAAAGGGCGCGCTCATATCCTTGCCGAACCGGCGAAGGCGCGCGCCCGTTCCCGAAAATGCTTGCGTGAGTGTGCCCGTTACTCGGTGTCGGCCCCGCTATCGGCACCGCTCTTGTCGCCACCTCGATACTTGTCGAACCAGGCAATGACGCTCGCCGTGCGCGCCGCCTGCTGGCTTGGCGTCTGGGTGAGGTTGTTGTGGCTCGAATTCGGCGTGACGACGAGCGCGGTGTCCACGCCCACCAGCTTGAGCGCGCCGTAGAATTGCTCGGCCTCGCTGCGCGGCGTGCGGTAATCGTCCGCCCCAACCAGAACCAGGGTCGGCGTCGTCACATTGGCAACGATGCTGAGAGGTCCGCGCTCCCAATAGTGCATCGGGCGTTCCCATGGCATTCCGCCGAGCCAGTAGCGCCCGAAATACGGCACCGCATCCGCCATCAACGCCTGGCTCACCCAGTTGATGACGGGCTTGTGCGAGGCGGCCGCTTTGAACCGATCGGTCTTGCCGACCACCCATGCGGTGAGGATGCCGCCACCAGAGCCGCCGGTGACGAAGAGGTTGTCAGGATCGGCGAAACCCTGCGCGACCGCGGCATCGACCGCCGCCATCAGTTCGTCGAAGTTGCTGATTGGATAATTGTCCTCGATCCGGTCGGCGAATGCCTCGCC
>JAZBPE010000267.1:0-17473 GCA_036353345.1 Erythrobacter sp.
CGCCGCTGGCGCGGCGCCCCGGTCGATCGCCGCGGTGACCTTCACCGAACTGGCGGCGAGCGAGTTGCTGATCCGCGTGCGCGAGTTCGTCGAGACGCTGCGCGCGGGCGAGATCCCGCGCGAAATGCGCACTGCCTTTCCTGAGGGGCTCGATGCCGCCGGGCGGACGAACCTCGCCTCCGCGGCCGAGACCATCGATGAGATCGTCTGCACCACCATTCACGGCTTCTGCCAGAGGCTGGTGACGCCATTTCCCGCCGAAGCCGACATCGACGCCGGCGCGAGCGTGCTGGATCCGGCCGAGGCGGATCTCTTGTTCGAGGACACGTTGGAGAGCTGGCTGCGCGAGGCTCTCGACGGGACGCCAGACAGCCTTCTGGCTGAACTGGCGCTGACCGATCCCGAAAACACCATCAAGGCGTACCGTCTCGTTGCCGAGCCTCTGCGAAAGCGCCGGCGCCTCGAAGTGACGGCGCCGGATCGCGTCGCGCCTCGCGTTCAGGCTTTTCTTGATGCTGTCGGCGCGTTCCGGAGGCTCCTCGATGGCGTCCCCTTCGTCGAGGAAGAGACACTTGAGATCCTCGCGTGCTTCGAGCGGATGGTCGCGGCGTGCCGGACCCTCGACCCGGACGAAAGCGCCCACGATCTCGCGCGCCTGTTCTTCATCGAGATCGAGTCGCACCTTTGCACCAGCGGCGGCACCTTCAAGAGCTACCGCAAGAAGGGAAAGTGGGAGGCAGCGGCAAAACTAGCCGGCTTCGCGAAGGCCGACGGCCAGCGGCAGAATGATCTGGCCACCGCCGCCTATCAGACGTGCTGCGGGACGTGGACGGATCTCACCGGGGCCACGGGCGCGCGCGTCCTCGCCGCCATCGTCGAGACGCTCGCACCCGTCGTCGACAGGTTTCAAATGGCAAAGCGCGCCGCAGCCGCAATGGATTTCGACGATCTGATCTTCGCTACACGCGATCTCCTGCATGACCACGAGCCTGTGCGTCGCGCCCTTGGCGAGCGCTACGCCCACGTCCTCGTCGATGAGTTTCAGGACACTGACCCAATCCAGACGGAAATCTTCTGGCGGCTCTGCGGGGATCCTGCTGATGCCGGTGAAGTCGAAGCGCCGTCGGACTGGCGAGCCTTCCGCATCCGACCGGGAGCGCTCTTTCTCGTGGGCGACCCGAAGCAGGCGATCTACCGTTTCCGTGGCGCCGACGTAGAAGCTTATCTGGAGGCGCGAGCCCTTCTGGTCGCCGAGGATCCCGATAGCCTGTTGTCGATCGCGACCAACTTTCGGTCCTGCTCGCCGATCCTTGAGTGGGTGAATGCCCGCTTCGAGGTGCCTCTTGGGCGCGCTGGACAGCCCGGCTTTGCAGCGCTCGACCCATTCCGTCCGGACCCAGGGGACGGCCCCTGCGTGATGGCGCTCGATGTGCTGATCGCGCCTGCCGGCGAGAAGGGCCCCAGCGTCGGCGTCGTCCGGCAGGCCGAGGCGGAGACGGTGGCCGAGTACTGCGCGCATATGATCGCGTCTGGGACTGTCAGCGACCGGAAGACTGGAGAACGTCGCCGGTGCCGCCCGGGCGATATCGCGCTGCTCGCGCCAACGGGAACCGAGCTCTGGCGTTATGAGGCAGCGCTCGAAGATCGCGGTGTCCCGGTGGCAACCCAGGCTGGCAAAGGGTTCTTTCGCCGGCAGGAGATCCAGGACCTGATCGCCGTCGCCCGTGTTCTCGCCGACCCACGCGACAGCCTCGCACTCGGCGCCTTGTTGAGAGGTCCACTAATCGGCCTTACCGATGAGGCGCTGCTCGATATCGTGGTCGATCTTCCCCGTGAGGATGGACGCCTCGCACGCCTCACGATCTCAGTCGATGCGGCCGCCGTAGCCAACCCGGTTGCGCGGGACATCATCGAGAAGCTTCAGGCGCTTCGCCGGCGCATCGCGAGCACGACGCCGTTCCAGCTACTCGCGACCGCAGTCGACGTCCTGCGGGTCCGTCCAATCCTGATCGCGCGCCATGACGGCCATGGGGAACGCGCTCTCGCAAACGTCGACCTCTTCCTTGGGATGGCGCGGCCGTACGCGGTTCGTGGTCTGCACGCTTTCGTCGAGGCGATGAGTGAGGCTTGGAGCGAGGGTGACTCTCAGGAAGAGGGACGCCCGGATGCCGACGAGGAAGCGGTCTCGTTGGTGACCATGCATAAAGCCAAGGGACTTGAATGGCCGATCGTCATCCCGATCAACGCCATGACCCAGATGCTGGGGCCCGGAGAGGCAATCGTGGATCGGGCGGGGTATCTCTTCATGGCCTTGCTCGGACGTAGCATGGAGGGGCGGGAGGAGGCTCTCGCAGTCGAAGCGGCCGAGCTCGAACGGGAGCGCGCGAGACTGTGGTATGTCGCGACAACGCGGGCCCGCGAGAAACTGGTGCTAACGCGGGTGGACGCGCCACCGACCTCGAAAGCGTGGCTGTCGATCATCAATTTCGATCTCGCAAGCCTTCCGGCGGTGCCTTTGGGCAGGATGCCCGTAGGCGTCGCCGTCGGTGGGATGCTCGCCGGCAATCAGCAGACTCGGGAGATCTTCGCTGAGGAAGCAGTTCGGATCTACGATCTGAGACGCGAAATCTGCTGGCATACCCCGAGCCGTGAGGAAGGAGGGGAGCAACCACAGTATGACGGCGTGCTCGGCGCCGACGGTGAGGAAGCGGCGCCCATGCCGCTCGCCGGAATTGCCGGTGGTCGCGCCCGCGGCGCGGTGCTTCACAAGCTCATCGAGGAAATACTGACTGGCGAGACTGCCGAGAGGACCTCAGAGCTCGAAGCTCGAGCTGCGGAGTTGATCGAGATGTTTGGGAAAGATGCCGTTGGCGATCCGAGCCGGGGGCTTTCTGCGGCCGAGATCGCCGGGACCGCTCAGCGTGCTCTCAGCCTGCCCGAGATCGCGGCGGTTCGGGATCGCCTCGTTCCTGAGGCTTCAATCTATGCGTATGGTAGAGAGGAAGATGCCGACGAAGCCGTCTTCGGAATTGCCGATGCACTCGTGGTCGGGCCGGATGGTGTTGTGGAGGCTGTCATCGATTGGAAAAGCGACGTCGATCCGAGCCTCGCCTCCACCGAGGACTACCGCGCTCAAGTGAGCGCGTATCTCGCTGCGACGGAAGCAAGACGGGGGCTTATCGTATTCGCAACTACGGGGCGTGTAGTTGAGGTTATCGCTCAACACCAAAGCACCGTCAGCCAAGAAAAACGCTAGCTGACTTCCGTCTAGTGCGCCAGCCGATTGGGGAAGAAATGAGCACTCCACCGAGTATGCGATATACCGCCAGTCTTTGTGGGACCATCTCTCAGTCCCTGAAGGCTTTGCAGGGCTATGGCATTATGGCTTTGGAGCTCATTCAAAATGCCGACGATGCAGGCGCGTCTCATCTATCTTTCGATATTCGTGATAAATCATTGGTTGTCAGGAATTCTGCCGAGTTCACAAACTGCGGTAAATATGGCGAAAATTGTGATTGGGAAATGAATGGTGGTCCGTCCGGGAGACACAAAGCCTGCAACGTTCATGCAATCAGCACAATGGGTGCCCGCAGCAAATTCGAGTCGGCAGACCAAATTGGGCGCTTCGGCATCGGCTTCGTCTCTGTATTTCAGATCACAGACACTCCCATTATTCGCTCGGGTAACTGCGAGTTGATCCTCAACCCAAATGCGCCACAGATCGAGCCGAAAATCGTCTCTCGGCGCAAGGATACCGAGTTTGAGCTGCCTTGGGCTATGGGCGAGACCGCCGTGCGGGCAGCAATAGACGCCTCGCCAGTTCAGCCGGAAATTGCCGACATCGTCTTGGCCGAAATTCTAGAAACTATCGATTCTAGCATGCTGTTCCTGCGAAACCTCAAAGTGGTGGAAGTCTTTCGCAGCGGTAAGCTAGCCGAACGGCTCGTCATCGAGCGAAGAGCCAAATATATCAAACTACGATTTATAGTATCCACAAATACACAACGTTGGTTTCTTCTGCGTACTTCGGCGCAGCCAATCATTAGAGAGCGAAATCTCTTGGAAGACTTCCCTCAGCTTCAAAAGCACAAGCGGAGTTCGGAAGTCACGCTGGCCGTTGCGATTGGCGAGGAGCCTGTCGATGGTTTGCTCTTCGCCTATTTGCCGACCCAGCAACGCTCTCGGTTGCCTTTGCATCTCAATGGCGATTTCTACCCGGAATCGAGCCGCAAGGACATTGTCCTGCGCGGAAGGGGTCAAGAAAGGGAGTGGAACGAAGCGCTGATCGGGGCCGCCGCCGAGTTGATTGGAAGCGCCTTCGAGGAGCTCAAGGAGCAACTTGGAGCGGTCGGTCTTTGGCGGCTCGGAAAGAGCTGCTTCGACCAGCGCAATGACGAGATCTTCGGTTGTTACTGGAAAGCATTCTCGAACGCGGCGCAGAGATCGGATTGTGTTCTTTCGGGAACGGGAGAATGGTTACAGCCGAAGAAGGCCCACTTCGGCGAAGGTACACCTGACCACGACGAGTTTGTTGTGCTCTCGGAGCTGGGATTGCCGCTGATTTCAGAGAAAATCCGTCCCTTCTGGAAAACCTTGGAGGCGGCGGGGGTGTGCCGGCTCACCCCCGACATTTTCGTGAAGTCGATCGCGCTCCGAGCGCCAGCACGAGCCGAAGGGCTTCGGCCCCACCTCGCAAAGATTTGGCAGCTGGTAGCCAATATAGTCCAAAATCGAGGCGACCGTCACTATACTTCGAATTTTGAAAGGCTTCAGTCCGCTTGTTTCCTGCTCGATATGAACGGTGATCCGGTAGCACCCGATGACGTTTGGCGACTCCCAGAATGCGTTGAAAGCAAAATATTGCGCGATTTCCTACCGGATTTGCCCATTGTCTCTGCAGGCGCAATCGCCTTTGCTGGAATTAAGGACCTTGTGAAGGAATATACGATTGAAAGATTTGCGGCTGATATAAGTATGGAAGTGAATACTGTTGAACTAGCACGCGAGCTGATCGGCGCTGACGGGGAAGCGGCAAGCACGCTTTACGAACTGCTATTGCGCTTTCCGCCGCCGTCCGATCCGTCCGATGTCGCCCAATCGCTCAAATCGGTACCTATGCTACGCACGCGGACAGGATACGTAGAGCCGGAGCGAGCCCAGCTTCCCGGGGGGTTTGACGATCCTACCGGCTATTTGGAGTTGGTGGATCTCAAGCACTTCCCGCTCGGGATGGAAGGATTTGCACGTCAGACCCTCAAGGTGAGCGTCCTGACTTTCGCGGAGTATCTTGATCGACATCTGCCGAGTATCGTCGAAGAGCATGGGCTTGAGCCGCAGTCATTCCGCGCCATCGCCGCGCAGATCGTTCAGCATCGGCACGAACTCGCGTCTGACAAGGTGCTCTATCGGCTCTCTGATCTCGGTTTCATTCCGACGCGCGCGGACAGCTTGGTACGGCCGCGCGATTGCTACAGGTGGTCGGCAGAGGCGGAGCGAGTGCTCGGGCCGGACCCGGAAAACTGGCTGGACGAGGATTGGCTGCCTCAGGGCCGGGTGGGCATGCAATTTCGAGACATCCTCGAGGCCGATCTTGAGATGCCCTCCCAACCGACCCTTGCGCACATGCTGCGGCGGATCAACGAGGTAGCGAATGTCGATATTGTAACCAGTGAGACAGTAAGGGCGCTCGACATTGTCGTGGATCGAATCTGCGAGCATTTGCCCAAAGCAAGCGAAGATGAGCGTCGCAGCATAGCTATCCTGAAGGACATCGCCTTCCTCCCGGCACTGCACCGCGGAGAGCGGGACGAGAGCCGACTTTATTGGCCACACGAGGTTTACCGGGCGACCCGTGCGTCCGGTTTCGACTCCCAAGTGCCTGTTATCGATCTCAACGCGCTCCGCCGACCACGTCGGACGAGCACCGACTTCATGAATCTCATCAAGATGCCCCAGGTGCCGCCAGTCGGACTGGTCGTGGCGCATCTTCGGCATTGCGTCGAAGCCGGAGCCAAAGCCAATGCCGTCACGTATGATTTGCTCAACGAGGCCGTCGCGGAAGAGCGAGAACTGGAAGAGATCGAAGAACTCGTAGACGAGCCGTTTATCTTCGATCCGGTTACCGAACGCTATCTGAAGGCAACGGAGGTCTTCTGGTCGGCGCCCTACATGGGCCGCTACTGGAAGAGCGCCAGCCAGGATATGCACCGACAGGTCAAGTTGTATGAATTCCTAGGCGTTCGGAGCAGCCCCGGTCCTGAGGATTACGCGCGGCTGATGGTCGAAATCTCCGGAGATCCTGAACCGGACCCGAATTACCGAGAGCTTCACGAGCGCTGCGTCGTCGAGGTCTGCCGCGCGATGGAGACCGAAGAGGATGGCGCAGCTGAGGCGCTCGAAATTCTCACCGACCAGAAAAGCCTCATCGACCGCGGCGGTAACGGGGTGTTTCCCACCGACGTCCTCTGGATAGACCGACCCTATCTTGTCGAACCGTTTGGAACCGATCTCGATGACAGACTGGTCGATCCGCCCCAGATTGACCGCGCAAGCCTCAGTCACTTCTACAAAAGAATTGGTGTGGAGCCCCTGAGCCGCCTCGCCGCCCAGAAATTGGCGCAGCAGCCTGATTATGTTATCGATCGACAGGCCACGGCGCAAATCGGGGACCGCTCAGATCTGCTCCTCTGGCTTGCTCCGAACGAAGCGGCGCGGTCCGCATTAACTTTGGTGCTAGCCGATCTTTCGGTTGCCTTGACCGACGACCTGAAGGTGCAGGTCGAGTTTAACGTGGGTATAGCGCCGGTCATCTCGCTTCCGGCTAAGGCGCAGGCTTACCTGGAACCCGGCACATTGTATGTTCGCGGTGGAGTCATGAGCCAAGGCGCCTGGACGGCAGCCTTTCGGCAGATCTTCCTGTCCATCGAGCACCACTGCCCAAAGACAGACATCAAGCCCTTGGCGACCACTGCGGTGCTTGTGATGATATCAGGCAGCCGAGACGAGGCCGAGGCCAACCTTGTCGCTGCCGAGTTCGCGCCGCCGTCGGTCTCCGGCTGGGAAGCAGGAAAGGCTACAGCGCTCGGTGATCTCGAGCCGACGATCGAAACGGAAGTTCTTCCCGAGGAAACGGCAAATGAAGTCGACGATTTGGCGCAGCCGGACGATCGTGTAGACAACTCTGCGGGCGCTCAGCCCCAAGATCAGGTGGAGGTCGAGCAAGCCGCGCCGCATCCTCCTGAGCCCCGCGCATCGAGTGAGGGCGGCGGACATGGCGTAGGGAAGCATACGAGTGCTCGAACCGGCGAGGCGCCATCAACCAAAGGCACCGCCGCTGTCCCGCCCAAACCTGTGAGTGGCCTTGGCCGGACCGCGCCGGACCTGGCACGCCTCGACGGCTCAAACAGCGGAAACAAGACGATGCCGGCGGACGATGAATATAAGTCAAAGGTAGGGGGCAAACCGTTTGGCGCCGAAGCGGACGAAAAATCCGGCGCTGCGCGCGGATTGAGTAATCAAGGTGACGTTTCCGCGGCACCGGCCGCACGGCAGAGCAGGACCAAGAGCAGCCGCATGCTTGCCTATGTCGCTCGTTCCGGTGACCGGCCCGATGGCGATCGCTATGATTTTTCGGACGAACTTAACAAAGAAATCGACGCACGCGCCATCGAACGCGCAATGCGGTTTGAGGCTGATCAGGGGAGATCGCCAGTCGAACAGGATCATTTCAATCCTGGTTTCGACATCGTATCGACCGAGGCTGATGGCAAGCGGCGGCTGATCGAGGTGAAGGGTATGCGGGGGCTATGGAGCGAACGCGGTACTAAGTTGACGCGTACCCAGTTCTCGATGGCCCAGACTCACGCCGAGGAGTACTGGCTCTACATTGTTGAGGCTGCCTTGGATGCGAATGCGCGTCAGCTTTACGCGATCCGCAATCCCTTTCAACAAGTGGACGAATATTGGTTCGATTCTGCTTGGAAAGGTGTCGCAGAGCGCCTAGCCAACACGGTGCAACTGAACGGCCGTGTCGGAGAAAAGGTGCATCATGAGCAATGGGGAAGCGGACGAGTCCTAGAGATCAAAAAGGTCGGTCTGCAAACCCGCGCAACCGTCGACTTCGGCTTTGAAGGCAAAAAGTTGATCCCATTCAATGTATTGAAGTTTGTGGACTGATGGCAACTTGCATTCCAGCGGCCCACCTGGCCCGTTCAAAGTCCCGCGCAGAGCTAGTTCTCTACCGGGCGCTGGCCGATCAACTCGGGTCCGAATACACCATCTTTCACTCGATTGCCTGGATATCGCGGCCTCGCGGCCATGGACCACGCGACGGCGAGGCCGATATCATCATAGTTCATCCGTCCGACGGAGTCCTGGTCGTCGAGGTCAAGGGCGGGCAGATCCGTCGTGATGCCTCTAAGGCCTCATGGACGTCCACTGACGCAGGCGGCACTGTCCACCAAATCAAGAACCCCTTCGAGCAGGCAAAAGCGGTAAAATACGCGTTGCTTGAGAAGTTGAAAGAAGCGCCGGTATGGCAAAGACTGCGTATTGGCCGCTTCACCCTCGGCCACGCCGCATTCTTCCCAGATGTCGGCGACGCCGACCGCCTCAATGATCCCGCCAGCCCCGCTATTATAATTGGCGATCAGAATAACCTGCCGGCATTGTCCGCATGGGTCGAGAGGGTCTTCGATTTCTGGTCCGCAAGCGATGACGACAAGCAAGGCGGCATCGGTCAGAACGGCGTGCGAGCCTTTATCGGCATATTCGCGCGAACCGTCTCGACGCGTCCGCTGCTTTCGGCCAGGCTGAAACAGGAAGAGGATAGGCGTATCGCCCTTACCGAACGCCAAGCGGGAATCCTTAATCTTCTCCAACGGCAGCGACGAGTCATGATCGCTGGAGGTGCGGGCACAGGGAAGACCCTTATCGCCAGGGAAAAGGCCGTACGGCTCGCCGGCGAAGGCATGCGGGTGCTGCTGCTCTGCTACAACCGGGGCCTGGCCGATCACCTTCGCGAACAATGCGCCGAGGTCGAAGGCCTGGACGTGGCCACTTTCCATCAAGTCTGCGATCTCTGGACACGACGCGTGCTGGCAAAAACCGGGACCGATCTGCTGGCCAAAGCACGACGGGACTATCCCAGCGCGGAACTTTTCACCGAGCTAATGCCGATCGCGCTCTCGAACGCCGTCGATCGCAGCGGGGGGATCTACGACGCCATCATCGTGGATGAGGCACAGGACTTTGGCGATGATTTCTGGCTGCCCGTCGAAATGCTACTGACGGACCCTGAGGCCGGTTTGCTTTACGTGTTTCTCGACGAGAATCAGGACATCTATCGCTGCTCGGCAAGCATCCCAGTTCAGGGCGAACCCTTCGTTCTCGATCGTAACTGCCGAAACACGGGGTACATCCACGATGCGGCCTACCTTCATTACCGCGGCGGACCCGTGCAGCGACCAGCAATCGCCGGCTCACGGGTCGAAATCCTCACCGCCCCAACGCTTGAGCTCCAAGCCCGACAGATTGGCCAGCTTGTCACCCGACTGACGGAGGCAGAAGGTATCGCTGCGCATGACATTGCCGTTTTGCTCTGCTCTCCCAGCAACCGAGAGACCTGCGAAAAATTTTTGCGCCATTGCCATTTGCCTAAGTCTATTCAGCTGGGCCGCATTGAGGATTATGGTCCAAACAGTCTGACGGTGGACACCGTGGCACGCTTCAAAGGCCTCGAACGCGCCGTGACGATCGTATGGGAATTTGGCGACTGTGACCCGGAGCGGGATCGTGAAACACTATACGTTGGCCTCTCGCGCGCAAAAAGCCTGCTCTACGCGTGTGGGACCAAGGAGGCATGTGCTGCGAAGTTCGAACGAGTTTGATGCGAGCGCGCGGAGAGTGGTTGTTCACCACGATAAGATCGTACGTCTGTAATTGGCCGGGGACTTACCATGTTCCCGCTTCGGGAAAGGCGTAACTGGCCACGTCAGCACCTCCACTCGCATCCGGCATCTCAGCATGTATCGATACTACTATCGAAATCAGCGGCGATGTCCTCCACGGGTTATCAGCATTTCCCGAGTCGCCAGCGCGCAGCTGTTCGCGCCAGCGGCGCGAGCTCCTCATCATTGCCCCCATGCGGAGTCCTACGTCAGAAACCCTTTTGCGTTTTCCCGGAGAGAAGGCGTTGCCGAATGATGACTTGAGTCCCGAACATGATGACGAAAGCAGCGGCTACGATGCCCCACTGACACGATGTTAAAGTGACGTCGACCAAGGGTGTAGTATGGTCTAGGGACAATGCCAGAACGCCGACCGCAGAATAGGAAGCATTTAGCGTTGCACAGGCAAAATATATCGTATAGCCCGCTCCAAACCCGTCATAGGACGGTTTGGTCCTGTCCGTTGGAAGAACGGATTTGCCAAATTTTTCGCTGTTCTGCAGGGAGAAGAAATATGCCCTGATCGAATTAACGACCCGCGCGTACAAAATCGAATCAAGTCGTAGACCTTCAATGTAGCTAACTACGGCTGCACCAATGACGCTCAAAAGGAGCGTCGATACGCCAAAAAAGATATAGCCTAGAAGGCGGCCCTCGTCCCCGATGCCGTTATCAGCGAGATTGATCATGGCAATCCCGACGGCCGTCATTGGAATTGCTGCGATCAGCAGGAAGTAACGATAGAAAGTGGCCAGCACTTCATTGGTTTTGAAGTGAGCCTGCGAAATATTCTCGTATTCCTTAAGCTGGAACTGTGTGAAGTCATCCATGCCGGCTTCGGCCCCCGCCCGCTAAGACCGTGACAGGCGATCGAGCATACGATCGATCAGGCTTTTTGCTGCCACTTGATTTACCGAGCAATCATAAATTAGATCGAAAATCTCCTTGTAAGTCGCCCGCTTCGAAGCCGGTATTCTCTCAAGAGTGTCACCGTCAACTTTTGTCGTGTAGGCGTCAACCGCCGTCTCGATATCGCGCAGCTGGCTGCGCAGCGCGCCGCGCTCATCATCAAACAGCAGGTCGAATTCAGTAACCTTGCGCATTTCCGCCAGAAGCGTGCCGATCTCTGACCGGATCGTTTTGGCATAGCGCTGTGAAATCGCGCCCTGCTTCAGCACCTCCAGCTTCTCGTAAATCTTGTCGGCAGCGAGCTCGAACGCCTTCAAGCGGTTTCGCTTCTGGGATGAGATACGACACTCGCGTGCAACCTCCATCCCTATGGGACGAAGATGCGCGATGATGTTGTCGAGGTGCGCGTTGCTCTCGAACTCGTCGCGCCGGCCGTTTGGCACCACCCGGCCATCGAGCACATGCACTTCCCCAATCGTCCACGAGCAGAAGCGCTCCTCAGGGAAGACCTCTAGAAACAGCCTGTCGTGTCCGACCTGGATGTTCCCCACCCGCGCGCGCAGGCCTCGCACGCCCTGCGAGACAGGGATGGCGCCCTGGTAGTCATGGTGGATCAGCCAGCCAACAGCGGCCGTATCGCCATCCATGCCTTTGATCTCGAAAGACCTCAGGGAGTGTAGGCGTGCCACCTTGCTGTCCGAGTACGCCACATCATTGCGGTAGGGCCGATAGACGGGCTCGTCCGAACCGTTTATGTAGACACCATAGGTTTTTCCTGCGCGGCCATGCTGTTCCAGCAACGCCGCGATCTCCTTGCCAAAGCGGAACTCCGGCGAGAACGGACACGGGCACACCTGCCCGATGAAGGTAGCAATCTCCACCTCATTCAGTAGCCGGTCATTGGCGATGCGGCGCGGCTTTACCAGCTCAACCTCGAAAAAGTGCGGCGGGTAGTCGCCCGGATCCACCCTCTTGAGGGTGGCGGCTTCCTTCACAATGGCGCGTAGATCGGTATCGGCGTCGGTAGATGCCAGCAGGCGCTTTACCACGCGCCCATCCCAGGACGCCTCGAGCACCTTGGCGTCACCTTTTGCGCGCGATCTGAAGACGAGCTCTTGCACGTAACCAAGTGCGGAAAGCCGACCGACGCCGCGAAAGCCACGCGCATCCGTGCCGCGCTTCGCACTGGCCCCGAAAGACAGCATCCGTGCTGGAAAATCCGCGTTCGCAAGGCCAATTCCGTTATCCCGGATCACAACGCGGCGGTCGATATGATCAAGGTTGATCTCAATCCGCCCCTCGTCAATCGAAGGCAGCAGCCCGGCGGCGACCGCTTCATCGATGGCATCCGTCGCGTTTTGCACATACTCACGGAAGATCGAGAGCGGATTGACGTACATCGAGCTGCTCAGCAGCTCGAGTACGTCCTTGCCAACAAGAATCTCGTATTCGTCGAGGATCTCAACTTCTGGCTTCTTTTTTGCTTCGATCATTCCCTCGTCACCCCAAAACTATGCATAGATTTGCGTGATATTCTTGATGGTCCGATGGGCTTTTGGTTCCGGGGGAACGTCTTCGTCGGTCAGCCCTGCATCTTCAACTCGCTCGTCTTCTGGGACCAGATAGGTGCTAATATCTTCCACCCGGCGACGCCTCTGAGCTTCCCAGATGCGTGCTTCATCGCTTTTGGACATCGGAACAAAGAACCGCGCCGCGTCCCGTAAGCGCCCGGCCGCAAGTTCACTTAAGTCCGCCTCATAGTCATTCTTATCACGGCTACACAAATAGACGAGTAACTCGGTCCTCTCGCCGTCAGAAAGCTTGCCCATTACGGTCTGAAACGCCTCAAACTCCGCCCGACCGTCAAACTGTTCGTACCAGTAGCGGTTGAAGATGTAATGGTGCGGTCGTAGCAGGATGCTTTCATACTCTTCATATGTATCGCCGAACGCTTTGCGGAAGAATTCTGGTGCGCCACTGACGATGCCATGCGTGGCCTGCAGGATGACCTGCATCGAGCGCAGGTAATAGGAATTCCAGTTAGTTCCAACATGACCGCGGTCCTGCCGGTTCACCGGCTGGTAGCGCATGGGGAAAGAAAAAATGCGGATATCCAGCTCTTCGTTGAGCTCGACATTCAAGCGCATCCGCTCAAACAAATCCTGCGGACTGTCCTTGAAATTATAGAGCATGTAATTGGACAGTTCAGTCAAGCCAGCTTCCGCAGAGTAGCGGATCGCCTGTGCATACGGCTTCTTGAGGCCTAGATGATCAAAAGCGATGCGAAGGGGCTTCAGCGCAATGCGCGCGAGCTGCTGCAGGTACATCGGGTCTTTGCACAGGATACGCGCGTCAACCCCTTGGTTGAAATCCACGCGCCGCTGCAGCTCATACCGCCCTCTCTTGAGCTTAGCTCCACGCTCGAAGCCCAGATCAATGATCTCGGCGATTATCTCCTTAAAGTTCGCCGAGGCCACAACGTTGTTGTCCATCAGAATTAAATCGCGCTTTTCGCCGTAGAGTGCGTTCACGCCTTCAACCACGCTAGTCAGTGAATTGGTGTCACGCTGCATGCCCTCTAGGGCAGGGACGCCGCAGAAAGCGCACTTGCGCACGCATCCCCGCGATGCATAGGTAAAATAGGCGTCTGAGACGGGATATTCATATGAAATGTGTTCGAGAATGCTGTAGTCTGGCGTCAAATCCTCGATGGGCTTGCCGTTGACGTCATCGGCGTAAAGCTCTTCATCGAATGGGTCGAGCTGAAGCGATATGGCCGGGGCTTCCCCCAGTAGACCCTTAATGAAGCGCACGCCGCGCCAGCGAGGTTCGTTGATGTACTTGTCGTGCATCAGGGACGCGGCGATGCCACCAACAAAGATCCGGTGTGCCTGGCCGCCTACTAGATCAAGCGCATAGTCGATGCTGCGCGCCGTCCGCTCCCACTCGAAGGAAAACAGCGTCGTGATGTAAACGCGGTCCCAGGCGGTGTCATAGGCGGTAGGGTCTTCACCCTTCACAAACCGGACACGATCGCGCTTGCCTTGAAGCCCGTGGTACTGTGCAATCTTCATGAGACCGAGGGGCGGATACTTGTTGCGGTATCCCGGTTCTACAAGAAGGATGTTCTTGTCAGCCATGCTCTGCCTCGTTTCGTGTTCTGTTTCACCCTACCTACCGACGCAGCGCTTGTCGATCCAGCACTTCAGATCCTTTTCCTGGCGCGCGCTGACCACTGCGGCGCGTTACGCGACGGCCGTCGTCTGTGCAGTTTCCGCAGGGAAGTGCTTCGCAATCTTCTCGTATATGTCGTTGACAAACGCGACCTGATCGGCGTCCAATATACCTTGTTCGGGGTGGGCGACCTTGTTGCGAATTTCGTTCAATTGCTTAATCCATTTTGTATTCTTGACCTTAGCCATTTTGTCTTTTTCACTCAGAGAGATTACATCCTTTACCAATTCCCAGTTATGAATGCAGATATCGACGTAATTCAAGAGAAAGAGTTGGCCTTCCGGTTCGCCTTCCTGATCCTTGGCTTCCCACCGCGCGCTGCAATCAATGCGGATTTTTGAGGGAACACCTTTAACCCACCACGCCCTGTCATGCGTGCCGTACTCGTTCTTCAAGGTTTCGATAACGTAATCAAAGATGCGCTTTTGGATCCGAAGCACTTTCGTTCGCGCCTCGTCCGTGCCCGCTTCATCGCGGGATTCCAGATATTCTTTTAGCCCTGGGGGGTTGAAGGCGGGGTGCTTTTTCTGGATTTGTGCCTCCATTCCCCAGGCTTGCTGACGCACTGCCGTCAGAGAAGACCCGATCCGGCGGAATGCTTGAACGTCCTGATCCGACGCGCCTTTAAAAAAATCGACAAGTGTCTGGAGATACGGCTCTATAGCTTTGTAAGTTTCGTCAGCATCCAGCCCGTAGAGTTCCATGCCGTGTTTTTGCCGTACATGTTCGGCGACGTCTTTCATGATATGGAAGAGCGCTCGTAATCCGTTATTGGTGCAAATATACCCGCCAGGCCCATCACCGAGCTTCCAATGGTTAGGAAGGTGGTCTGCAAATAAGCGAAGGCCGTCCGACAGGACGGAAAGTCCTTTTTTCAGATTGGCATCATAGGCTTCAGCCTGTCCGGTCGAGAATGGCCCTGGCACTATCGAACCTTTGCTGAGCGTGCCAAGCAGCTTTGCGCCGCGCTCGCCGAGGCCGTCTCGGATCGAGGTTTGCGTCAGGCAACGATACTGCGTTTTCTTTTTGCCTGTAACTACCATCCGGCCACTGAGTGGCGAGGTCTTGTCATTGTTTAGGCGTGAGGCGATCCGCGACAGAAGCGCTTGGAACGCTTCCTCTTGGTCACTGGATTTCCAGTGCAAATCGGAATAAAGCTCGACAAGAAGGCCGGTGCTAACCTTGACCTGTTTGCTGTTAATGTCGATGAAGAGGTTCATCTCTTTATCAGCGGGCAGGTTCTCGTAGGCTAGGACCGGGATCATGGATGAGTCCTGCTTAAAGCCCTTCATATTGCGCGCATAGGCGTAGCCGTACAGGCGGTGCTGACCGTCAATAATCCATGCTGAGGCGTAATTCGGCGGTAGACTCAGCTTTCCAAGCGTCTCGTTCTCAAAGGTCTCGATCACATCGAACTTGAGCTTCCCCTTTCCACCCGTTTTCAAGTTCAAAACGATGTTCGTAGGAAATTTTCCACCGCCATTGATATATTCAGCAATCTTTTTCAACCGATTGGGCTGGAGCATCCTCTGATAGGTTTCAAGATTTTCGATGTCACGGCTAGCCTTGTGGCCGACATAGGCGATCTTCAAAAGTTCGTCCGGTGGGATAAGGAAGGTGTAGAAGGTCTCACCGCCCATCTTGCCCCGTGTTGCCACAACCTGACGCGCGAGGCCGTCGATTTTCTGACCGCCGAACATGTGCGCGAGAAACTGATAGCGTGCGGCCTGTTTGAGATGATGGACGAGCGAGGCGTAGTAGTTGATTTCGCCGTCAGTGATGACCGTGATCTGAGCTTCCTTGCACTTGTTTAGGTCCGCTTCGCTCCAAGCGATGTTCCGCGTTGCGATGACGTGCTTGACCTTAAGCTTGGCCTGTTGCCCGTAAAACTTTCGGATCGACTTGAAGAGTGGTTCGCGAATGGCCCTGATCTTTTCGATCAGAGTTGCCATGTTCTTTTTCCCGGGATTTTCGCGCTGTGTACATTCGACAATAATTACAGTCTCATCATCCTTGGCGAAGACATCAATCTGTCGCGGCTCGAGGCCATCTTCTACCGCTATGGTGAAGTTTCGTCCCTTGCTCATCTCTTTGAAGCCCATCTGGGCAAGGATGGTCCACACCTCGTCTTCGAGCTGTTCGTCCAAGGGCTTAGGCTTAGCCATTCTGGTGGACTTCGCGTTTTTTCGGAGAACGCGCCATCCGTCCTTCTGTTCGATCTCCACCTTCTCTGCGATGAGCTTCTTGTTTGCCGCCGAAATTGTTTGATGCTGATCCTAGCTCTTCCGCCGCCGAAGCTCGGAAGTGATCTCTTCGGCCGTGATAAGGGGTCCTAGATACTGCTCGGTCATGTCACAGGTCGCTTCTTGAGCTACATCGAGTAGTTAACATCGCGGCATCGACTGTCTGCAACGGTGTCGTGGCTGCTTCCAGTCCAATCTCGGCAATTTGTGTCGTCATGCACCATCCGTCAGACCAGCAACGGCCGCACCCAGTACGGATCAGGTGGTCTTGACCCTGTACAGTTGACCCGAGTTTCAGACCCACGACTGCACGCGACCTATGCTGCTTGACGCGAAAGCGGGCCAACGCCGACGCCTTGGCCCGGTTTTCGCGTCCTCGATATCGGTTTGTGGGGCCGGTCGCTGCACACTCTTGGCCAGGATTCTCGGACGCGAAGCCACTCCCAAAGAATTCAGAGACTTAGCGGCCCAGCGACACGAACCTCTTCACCCACGACGACATAAAAGGCCTAAAACGACATGAAGGACTGGTCCCTCCATTAAATAATCACCTCTCTACCTTAGCTGCATCCGCTCGTTCCCCCACAGCTGTCGCATTTCAGGCAGGCGCCGTTGCGCACCAAGGTGAAGTTGCCGCATTCGCCGCACGCGTCGCCCTCGTAGCCCTTGATGCGGGCCTCCGTTCGGGCGTCCAGCACGCGGGTCATGGTTGCGACGCTTGCGGCGGCCTCCACGCCCGGGGCCGTCGCCCCTGTCGGCGAAAGCGCGGTCGCCCCGCCGCCCTGCAGCACCATCAGCTCCTGCGGGAGACGCTTGCGCAGGAAGCCCGCGGAGCTGACCTGGCGGATCATCTCGATGGCCGCGGCGCCGGTCTCGGGCTCGGCGGGGCGCAGGGCGTCCTTGCCCTCGCGCTCGCCCTTGCCCAGGGCGTCGAAACGGGCGCCCTCGGGTTCGACATGCGCCAGATCGCTGCGGTCGAGATAGCTGACGGCCAGCTCTCGGAACACATAGTCGATGATCGAGGTGGCGTTCTTGATGCTGTCGTTGCCCTGCACCAATCCAGCCGGCTCGAAGCGGGTGAAGGTGAAGGCGTCGACGAACTCCTCCAGCGGCACCCCGTATTGCAGGCCGACCGAGACG
>JAZBPE010000026.1:0-2070 GCA_036353345.1 Erythrobacter sp.
CGAGCAGCGCGTTGAGAAAGGTCGTCTTGCCGCTCGACGTGCCGCCGGAGACGAGAATGTTGCGCCGGGCGCGCACGGCTTCGCTGAGCTGTGATGCTGCTTCCCGCGGCGCGATCGCGCGAAACGCTCGCTCCGTATCGAGAGCGGTGCCGTCCCGCTCCGTCTCGTCGAACGCCCCTGCGTCCTCCCAATCCGACAACAATAACGTGGCCGAGACATGCCGCCGGATGGCGAATACATATCCGTCGCGCGTCGCCGGCGGCCCGGCGACCTGCACGCGCGATCCGTCGGGGAGTTTGGCGGCAAGCAGCGGCTGCGCGCGGCTGATGCCTTGTGAGGACGCGGCGGCGATCTGCTTTGCGAGCCGCTCGAGCAGCTTAGTGTCGAGCGCGGGGTCCCGCAGATGCTCGATCCCGCCACCGAGGCTTTCAACCCAGACTTCGCCGGGCCGATTGATCCAGATATCGGTGACGTCGCTGCGCGTCAGGATCGGCGCGAGCGGGGCCAGAAAGCTGTCGAGATAATATCCCGCTTCGGCAAACCGAACCGATGTTTGGCGCCGCAGAGACCCGCCGCGCAGACGGCCCCTGAAACCCCGCCAAAGACCGCCAGAAAGATGCGCGCGTTACGGATTGGAATGCGAAAAAGCGCCTGTTACCCGCGGCTTGCGCGGGCACGCCTGAAGCAGAGACAAGTGCAGGGGGTGGGTGGCGGAGACGTAGGGATTCGAAAAATTGCTTTAACCGCTTGCGGGATAGATTATTAATTTTATCACATGGCAAGCGCGTGCCCCCATTCGTGCCCCGAATTTTGATAAGGATTGTCGTTATCGCTACTAGCCCACTCCCTACATCGACAGGAATGCATCGAAGGGAGTTTTGGAACCTAGAAACGATCTAAAGCTGTGTAGACTGCTATTATGGGATCTAACATTCATTTAGGTAGCTTGGCCGGCCCGGATGAAAACCTGCGGCTAAACGTGGCGCTGAGGAACGTACAATGGTTTTCCATCGTCCGTTTGGTAGAATATTTGTGCAGGCTCTTTATCGATATGAGACTGTTCAGTTTTAGCGGTTAACAGGACTGGCCAATAGCGCCCATTTCATTTTCACTAAGTCGAAGAGCTTGAAAACTGTTCTTCCTTCGGGTTACCTTGAAATACGGTTCGGCAGACGTATCGAACCAGGTTCCTCGCTCATTGCCTCTGCGTAGGCCACCCGCAATTGACGGGGGTCCCGATCGTCATAGCCGAGCATGTGACGCAGCAACCGCGAGATGAGCCGTATCTTGCCGTTGATGATCCTGTTGTCGCCGACGCTATACATAACGTCGCGATAGGGCCTCTCCGTGAAGCTGCGCGGCAGGGTCGCAAGTGCAGCGATCGCCTTCTTGTTGCCGCCCTCCTCCTCAGTTAGTTCGGGAAGCAGGCGCAGGAAGACATCCAAACCAACGGATCGGAAGAGGACATTTTTCTTTGCGAACCGCTGATCCTTGATGACCGCTTTCGCCGCATCGCCTGTCTTCGAAAAATAGTCCTTTAGTTCTGGGATGCCTGCAATGAATTTCTCAAGAAAGGCCACAACTCTCTTGTGGTACCTAGTTAGGTCGGCGTCGCTCGGGCGCACGAAACGAAGTTCTGTTCTCTCCTCCCTGGTCATAGAGTTCACGACGTAACCAAGCAGGAAGCCGACGATGTCGTAAAGCTTAATGATGGTCATGAAGTGCTCGGCGTTCACCTTCGACAGATTAGCAGTGCCGTACTTCACGAGAACCTGACCACTCGAGAAGAAGGGATGCTCCTCGACAAGGCGGCGCGTGATGATCGCAGCCGCGTCAGACTCGTCGAGCGCGATAATTTCCGACTTGTTGACCGCTTTGGCCGTCTTATTAAGTGTAGTGAAGAGCTTTCTCGTCCGCTGCCGCCCAGCGGTGCTCAATTTGTGGGAGACGAAGATGACCGAGATCTGTTCCTCGCCGACGGTCGCCTTCTCGGAAACTGCCTTCTTGATGCCGCTGAGGCGATGCTGGCCGTCGAGGGCGAACAGAGTTTCACCTCCCGCGAGGTAGAGA
>JAZBPE010000027.1:0-2066 GCA_036353345.1 Erythrobacter sp.
GCGCACGGCACGCCTATCTTCTTCGTCCATCCCAAGGATATGCAGGGCGTCCTGACCGAAATTATGGAAACGCCCAAGGAAGGAGCGGACTGGTCGAACTGACCCGCCCGCAAGAACGATTGGAGAGAGGCATGTCCGACTACGAAACCATCCGCGTCGCGCGCGATGGCGCGCTGACCACGATCACGCTCAACCGGCCCGACCGGCTCAACGCCATGCCGCCGCAGATGGCGGACGAGATCGGGCAGGTGTTCTATGATCTCGGGTACGGAGAGGACAGGGCGCGCTGCGTGCTCATCACGGGTGAGGGCAAGGGCTTCTGCTCGGGCGCGGACCTGTCGGCACGGGGGGAAGGCAGTGCGCTGGGCTCGAAGGGCGGCAGCCATCAGGCGCTTTCCCAGCATTACAACCCGGCGATCAGCCAGCTCATTCGCGCTGAGGTACCGGTGATCTGCGCGGTGAATGGTCCGGCGGCGGGCGTGGGATGCAGCCTGGCGTTGGCGGCTGATTTCACGATTGCGTCCAAGAGCGCCTATTTCCTTCAAGCCTTCGTCAATATCGGCCTGATCCCTGATGGCGGCTCGACTTGGCTGCTGGCTCGCGCTGTCGGCCGGGCGCGGGCCACGCGCATGATGATGCTGGGTGAGAAGATCGCCGCCCAGCAGGCCGAAGACTGGGGCCTCATCTACAAGTGCGTCGAGGATGCAGAGTTGATGGACGAGGCGCGCGCGCTGGGTGAGCGGCTGGCGAATGGCCCGACGGTCGCGCTCGCTGCGATGAAGCGCAACATCGCAATCGCGCTCGACGGCGATCTCAACCACACCTTCCTCGTCGAGGCGGAAGGCCAGCGCGTCGCGGGCGCGAGCCAGGATGCGATGGAGGGCGGTATGGCCTTTCTGCAAAAGCGCAAGGCCGAGTTCAGCGGGCGATAGAGCCGGCCTGCGCCGCTTCGCGTTTGCTCTCGCCCCGATAGCGTTATAGGCCGCGCCCATGATCGACAAACCCACACGCAAAGATGCGACCCTTGCCGATTGGCGCGCTGCCGCTGAGAAGGAAGTGAAGGGCCGCGACCTGACCTGGGAAACCCCCGAAGGTTTCCCGATCCAGCCCCTCTACACTGCCGAGGATCACGCAGGCTTCGACCCCGGCCTTCCCGGTTTCCCACCCTTCACGCGCGGCCCCTATGCCTCGATGTACACTGGCCGCCCGTGGACGATCCGGCAATATGCGGGCTTTTCCACCGCCGAGGAATCGAACGCCTTTTACCGCCGCAACCTCGCCGCCGGGCAAAAGGGGCTTTCCGTCGCCTTCGATCTTGCGACGCACCGGGGCTACGACAGCGATCACCCCCGCGTCACCGGCGATGTCGGCAAAGCCGGGGTCGCGATCGATACGGTCGCGGACATGGAAATCCTTTTCGACCAGATCCCGCTCGACACTATGAGCGTCTCGATGACCATGAACGGCGCGGTGATCCCGGTCATGGCGTTCTACATCGTCGCGGCCGAGCGTGCCGGTGTTGATCGGGAGAAACTCTCGGGGACCATCCAGAACGACATCCTCAAGGAGTTCATGGTCCGCAACACCTACATCTACCCGCCAGAACCATCGATGCGGATCGTCTCCGACATCATTGCCTACACGAGCGCGCACATGCCGCGCTTCAACAGCATTTCGATCAGCGGCTATCACATGCACGAGGCCGGGGCGACGGCGGTGCAGGAGCTTGCCTTTACCATCGCTGATGGCAAGGAATATGCGAAGCGCGCGATGGAAACCGGGCTGGACTTGGATGCCTTCGCCCCGCGCCTGTCGTTCTTCTTCGGCATCGGCATGAACTTCTTCATGGAGATCGCCAAGCTGCGCGCCGCGCGGACCTTGTGGTACAAGGTGATGGACGACCTGGGGGCGCAGAACCCCAAGTCGAAGATGCTGCGCACCCATTGCCAGACCAGCGGCGTGAGCCTGCAGGAGCAGGACCCCTACAACAATGTGATCCGCACCACGGTGGAGGCGATGGCGGCGGTGCTGGGCGGGACGCAAAGCCTGCACACCAATGCGCTGGA
>JAZBPE010000028.1:0-27473 GCA_036353345.1 Erythrobacter sp.
CCGCAGGATGGTCCAGTCGGCCGGCCCGTCCTTCAGCCTGCGCTCCATCTTGGCGTGGGGCAGCAGCGGATTGCTCTCGGCGCCCGCAACCGACCAGCACACGAAATGCTTCACGCCGGACCGGCGCGCCTCGTCGATGAAGGGCGCGATGGTCGCGTCGATGTCAGTGATCGGCGGGGGGCGAAGCAGGAAGACGCCAGTGATACCGTCGAGGGCGGAAGTCCAGGAGGACGGGTCCGCGAAATCGAACCGGCGCTCGTCGTCCGCTTCCGGCGAAAGGGAGGCGCGAACGAAGGGAACGCCGCGCTCACCCAGCGCGCGGGTCACCTCCCGCCCGGTCTTGCCCGAAGCGCCGGTGACGAGCACCATGCTCATCGTGCAGCCGAAACCATCGTCCGATCGGCCGAACGAGCGCCCTTACCATTTTTGCGAATGTCCGGCCGCATGGGGTTACCCTAACCGTGTTCGCCGAGGACGGGCAAGACAGGCGGAGCGGGCAATGGATCTGGGACTGATAGGCAGAAAGGTCATCATGAACGGGGGCGCGCACGGGCTCGGCCTCGCGGCACTCAAAACCTTTGCCGCCGAAGGGGCTGACGTTGCCTTCTTCACCCGTAAGGAAGACCGGATCGAAGCCGCCAAGAAACAGATCGACGCGGCGGGCCCGGGCAAGGTCCATGGCGAGGTTTTCGACATGGGGTCGGGGGCCGAGGCCTATCGCGACTGGCTTGCAAAGGCGGCCGACACGCTTGGCGGCTGCGATGTGTTCGTCCACACAGCCTCCTCCTCGGGCACCGGCGGCACCGCCGACTGGCAGCAGGGCCTCGACATGGACATCATGGGCGCCGTTCACGGGGTCGAGGTGCTGAGCGAACACCTTGCGAAATCGGACGCGGGCTCCATTGTCTTCATGTCGTCCACCGCCGCGCTTGAGACCTTCATCGCGCCCCAGGCCTTCAATGCGCTGAAGGCGGCGCTCATCACCTATGGCTCGCAGCTCAGCCAGGCCTTGGCGGGCCAGGGCATCAGGGTGAACACCGTGACGCCGGGCGCGATCGAATACCCCGGCGGGAACTGGGAAATGATCAAGGGAGCAATGCCGGAACTCTACGAGGGCACGCTTGCGAAGATGCCGATGGGCCGCTTCGGCAACCCCGATGAAGTGGCGAATGCGATCGTCTTCGTCGCCAGCCCGGCCTGCCCCTACATGACCGGCGCGAATGTCGTGGTCGATGGCGGCTTCACCCAGCGCGTCCAGTTCTAGGAGCGCCGCCCATGCTCCTCTACCAGTCGGTCGGACCCAATCCGCGCGTCGCCACAATGTATCTCGCCGAGACCGGGTTCGAGGTGCCGCGCCGCTTTGTCGACGTGATTGCGGGCGAGAACCGCCGGCCGGACTATCTCGCCAAGAACCCCGCCGGCCATACGCCGGCGCTGGAGCTGGACGACGGCACGGTGATTGCGGAAAGCCTCGCCATCGCCGAATATCTCGACGAGAGGCTGGGACCGACAGAACTGCTTGGCGATATGGCCGAAGCGCGAGCGGCGACCCGGATGATGGCGCGCATGGTCGACCAGCTGGTCGTGGTTCCCATGACCATCGCGTTTCGCGGGGCGGAGGGACACCCCGTGTTCAAGGACCGAGTCGCCTGCTTTCCCGAAGCTGCGGCCAGCATGAAGAGCCAGGCGCAGGACGGGCTGGCGAAGCTCGACCGGCACCTGGGCGAGCGCGACTTCCTGTGCGGCGACAGGTTCAGCCTGGCCGACATATTGCTGTTCGCCTTCGTCGAGTTCGGCGGTCAGGTCGGCCAGCCCACGGGCGACCGCCCATCGCTGCAACGCTGGCAGGAGCGCGTCGCCACCCGGCCAAGCGCCGCCGCCAGCGCCGACCCCACCCCAAGATCGGCCTTCGCCAGGCCCAGGCATAGGAGCCCCCCCCGAATGTCCCTGTCCCGCGACACCCTGCTCGACATCTACCGCCGGACCATGAAAATAGCCCGGTTCGACGAGAAGATGCGCTCGCTCCTTACCAGCGGCAAGCTCGCCGTGGTCTACTACACGGTGCGCGGGCAGGAGCTGGTCTCGGCCGCCATGATGGCGGCGCTGAATAAGGACGACTACATCGTCACCACCTATCGCGGGCAGCACGACCAGATCGCCAAGGGGGTGCCGCTGGACCTGCTGCTTGCCGAGATCATCGGGCGCGAGGCGGGCACCTGCAAGGGCAAGGGCGGCTCGATGCATATCACCCACCCCAAAAGCGGTGTCATGGTGACGACGGGCGTGGTCGGCTCCGGCCTGCCGATCGCCAACGGCCTTGCGCTGTCCTCCCAGAACCGGGGCGATGGACGGGTGACGGTTGCCTGCTTCGGCGATGGGGCGAGCAATATCGGTGCCTTTCACGAGGCGATGAACATGGCCGCGCTCTACCGGCTGCCGGTCGTCTTCTTCTGCCAGAACAACCATTACGGCGAGCATACTGCGTTTGCCGACCATACCCGTGTCGACAATGTGGCCAAGCGCGCCGACAGCTACGGCATGCCGGGCGTCCGGGTCGACGGCAACGATGTCGAGGCGATGTACGGCGCCGCGAGGGAAGCGGTCGAGCGGGCGCGCGCGGGTGACGGGCCGACCCTGATCGAGGCGATGTGCTACCGCATGATGGGCCATTTCTTCGGCGCCGACTTCTCCTACATGCCCGCCGACCACCTGGCCGAGATGAAGGAGGCCGATCCCCTGCCGCGCCTGCGCAAGGTGATGCTCGACCATCAGTTCGCCGAAGCCGAGCTCGACGCCATCGTCGAGAAGATCGACGCCGAGATCGAGGCAGCCGAGAAATCCGCCTTCGACAGCCCGCCGCCCGGCCCGAAGGAACTGCGCCGCGACATCTTCGCCCGGGAGATCGCGGCATGAGCGAGATCACCATGACCCAGGCGCTGAACCAGGCGATCGACGAGGCGATGGCGGCGGACGAGGGCGTCATCCTGCTGGGCGAGGATGTCGGCGCCAAGCAGGGCGGCGGGGTGTTCAAGGTGTCCGCCGGCCTCACCGAGAAGTATGGCGAGCAGCGGATCCGTGCGACCCCGATCTCAGAACAGGCGATCGTCGGAGCCGCGGTCGGCGCGGCGCTTGCGGGCATGCGGCCGATCGCCGAGATCATGCTGATGAACTTCGTCGCGGTCGCGATGGACCAGATCGTCAACCATGCGGCGAAGCTGCGCTTCATGTCGGGCGGGCAGACGAACGTCCCCCTTGTCATCCGGACCACGACCGGGGTCGGCGTGGGCTTCGGCGGGCAACATTCCGACATGCTGGAAGCCTGGTTCGCGCATGTGCCCGGCATGACGATCGTAACCGCGTCCAACGCGGCCGATGCGAAAGGGCTGATGCGCTCGGCGATCGAGTATGACGACCCCGTTATCTTCATCGAGAATATCCTGTGCTACGGCCTCAAGTCCGAGGATCCGGGCAAGGATCACCGCGTGCCGATCGGCAAGGCGGCCGTGGCGAGGGAAGGCTCGGACTGCACCATCGTCACCTACGGCCGCACCGTGCTCGACGCGCTGGAGGTGGCAGGGCAGCTCGAGGGGGACGGCGTGTCGGTCGAGGTGATCGACCTTCGCACCATTGCCCCTTACGATGAGGAGGCGGTGCTCGCCTCGGTCCGCAAGACCGGCCGCGCCGTCGTCCTTCACGAGGCGGTGCGCGCTTTCGGCACCGGCGCCGAGATTGCCTCGCGCATTACCGAAACCCTGTTCGGCGAACTGAAGGCGCCTGTCCAGCGGAGCGGCGGCACCTTCTCCGCCGTGCCCATGGCGAGCGCGCTCGAGCAGGAATGGCTTCCCAAGAAGGAGGCCATCGCCGCTGCGGTGCGCCGCACCATGGACTGGCGCCGCTGATGGCGGAGGACATCAAGGTGCCCAAGCTCGGCATGAGCGTAACTGAGGTGACGTTGACCGAATGGATGTTCGCCGATGGCGAGCAGGTCCGGAAGGGTGATGTCATCTATACGGTCGAGACCGACAAGGCGACGTCCGAGATCGAGGCGCAGACGTCCGGCACCATCCGCACGACGGGCGCGGAGGGAGAGACCTACACGATCGGCGAGGTCATCGGCCGGATAGAGTGAGCCGCGTTCGGTGTGCCTGTCAAGTTCCCAATTGCGCGGACGTTGCCAGTAGCTCCTAAGACCTGTTCAATGGATTGATTTTACGTTCTAATTTTCGGAGCGAGAGCAAACGGGCGTTGCTGGGACAACGCGAGATTTCAGCCCAAAATTGCTCTGGGCTACAAGCTGGCCTTACATCGGGGGAAATTGTGGTCGGCTGAATGCGTTAGGTCGAGCTCTACAACCCTCTCGAAATCAATCACAAAGCACCCCGGATTGGTGTCGTGGCACGGGCTGTCCGGCGCCAACCCCCAAACCCATCAGGGTACGTTCGATCACGTTTTCGGCTTTGGGGCGGGGACCAGATAGCATTCGCGAGACGCGGCGATGTCGGATGCCATGTGCGTTTCTACACATCCCCCTTCAACGAGGGACGTAATGGTCTTCCGATGCGCTCGTGCGAACAAGAAAAAAGGCAGGAACCGCAACCGGTCCCTGCCTCGCAAGTGCGGTCAGAACTCGTCTGACATTACCCCATGCACCGTATGTACCACGCGCGCTGCAAGGTGCGCCGGAAGTGCGTTGTAGTCGCCCTCGTCCAAGGCAAAATATCCCAAGCGCTTGTCCTCGATGATGTGCTGTTCGAAGAAGCTGTGCAGCGCCCGTCGCTCTGCCACAGCCAGCGCGGCAAAGTAGCGTTCCGAGTTCGAATTGTGCTGAGCAATTGAAGCCATTGTTTCCTCCTGATGTCTGCCGTTGACGGCAGGAGCAGGACGGATGGGCGTGCGGCCGGTGGGTCAGGGATCGTCCCGAAGGGCGACCGCGAAGCGGCGGTAGGGGAAACGATTTTGTCGGACCGTAGCGCAGCGAAGGGGGGCAAAATGGTGGGGCCCTGCCGTCCTTGACGCGCCGGGTGTACGCCCATCAGAATGGGACAACCGTGAGTCAGGCCCCCTCCTCCGTCGAATATTTTGGACAACACAAGAAGAGGCCCTGTCCGACATGGACAAGACCCCTTCGGGGAGGATCGATGGGACAGTTCAGTCGATCTCGGGAGCATCCTAGTTGTCGTTCTCGTCGCCAGTGCCATCTCCTTGACCGTTGCCGCGGGAGAGGAAATCGACCTTGTCGGCGAGGATCTCGGTGCCGTAGCGCGTGACCCCGTCCTTGTCTTCCCACTGGGTATAGTGGATGCGGCCCTGGACGCTGACCAGCTGGCCCTTGGAGCAGTACTGACCGACGGTCTTGGCGAGGCCGTTGAAGCAGGTCACCCGGTGGAACTCGCTTTCCTTGGCGGTGTAGCCGTTCTCATCCTTGTAGGTCTTGCCATCCTTGTCGCGTGCGGGACGGTCGGTGACGACGGTAATCCCGGTGACATTGGTGCCGCCCTTGGTCTCACGGGTTTCCGGATCGCGGGCGATGCGGCCGGTGAGGATTGCGATATTGGTCATGATGATATTCCTTCAGTTCCTCAAACCGGAGACCATCTCCGGCTTGCGAACATCCAGAAGAAGCAGGGCATGGGGGGACTGCACCGCAGGGACGACGACCTGTCGTTGGCACAAGGGAAACCTGTTCATGACGGGTGGTGCGGGCAGGCGGCGCAGCCGCCAACACGGCCGGAAAGGAACGGGTTGCTGTGCTCAGCTGACCTGGTTCAGGACTGTTCGCGTAGAAAGCCGGATGGGTATCGGGTGCGAGTCTGAAGGCGCTATTCGATCCGTCAGAACGGAGAACCGGAGGCGTCGAGCCAGCCGTGGAATCGCACACCGCCAAACGAAGAACATCGAATTATGTTCACTAAGCCTATTTCGACCTTCGCAAATCGCAGCTAGCAGTCGATAATACTTTGGGAACCGCAGGGCCTTGCTGATAATCAGAACCCTCCCAAATTCCTTGCCAGAGGGGACTGGAAGTAAGTGAACGGTCAAGCCAAATCGCCAGTGATCTTGGGCGGTCGCTACACACTCACCGAGCAAGTAAGGAATGGAGCGCAAGCAACCGTCACTCAAGCATTCGACGTCAAAACGGCAAGCTTGGTAGCGATCAAGCGGGTTAAATTTGGTCCCGATGACCAGCGCGGCCAAGCAGGGTTTCAACGAGAAGTCGAACTCCTTCAGGAACTCAACCATCCGAACATCGTGTCAGTACTTGATGTTGACCGTGACCCCGAAGGTAACTGGTACCTTGTCTTAGATTGGATCCCCAAAAATCTTGAGGATGTGATCAAAGAGGAAGGAGAGATGTCATGGCATGAGTATTGGGAAAGATTTGGAGAAATCCTGCTGGAAGCTATCGCATATGCCCACAAAAGGCCAATTGCCCATCGAGACATAAAACCAAAAAACATTCTGGTAAGAGACGATGGTCAACCGCTCCTCGCGGACTACGGTATCGCAAAGCTTCTCGACAATGGCGGTTCATGGGCGCCAGTTGCTGGCTTCACATTTAGGTTTGACCGCACCCCTGGTTACACCCCGGAAAAGCCCGAGGAGGAACACGCGTTAACTCGGGACTGCTATGCTTTTGCGGCAGTTTCCTTGTCCTGTGTTACGGGACGAACCTTTGAAAACGATGACGACTTACGGGTAGCACTTGAGGAAGCCCCGCTTCCCAGCCCGGTGAAGTCGCTGCTTCAGAAATGTCTTAGTGACGATCCGACCGAGCGCCCCCCCTTGGCGTCGGTTCTCCTAGAGCAATTGCAGCGATATCATTTCGAAAGGGAGAACAAGCGAAAAGGAGAAACAGAGCTGTTCCTCCGCCTAAATGCGAAAACACAGACCGCTCTCCAGCACCGCTTAGAGACTGACGACCAGCGTACAGTGGAGTCATTCATCACGGAAGAATTAGGCGAAGTTTGTGGTGTTATTCACTTAGCTACCGCTGACGATGAACCTGCGCAGTTGCAACTCGTTGGGGCCTCTTGGAGGTTTGACGCGCTCGTTGCTGGCAAGCGAGGTGAGTTGCTCCATATCACACAGGGAAGTGAGATTGGCGCATCATTGGCAGCAAGCCTTCGCGAGCGATCCATCATTCGGAGTATCAAAGCCAGATTCTCACGTCCGAATGACGATATTCGCGCAGCACAAACTGTTGCGTTGATGCTTACCGAATCCAAGAACCTTGCATCCAAAATTGAGGATGACCGCTTAGCGCGTGCATCGGAGCGAGTTTTTCGTGTTTGGCGAGGGTATCTCAAAGATCGTGCCGACCTTGAATCGAAACGTAGCAACGCTCTCCGATATGTGGATCGTACGATAAAGAATGGCACAGTTACATTCACAACGGAGATCGCTGCGCCGGATGATATAATTGGTCAAGACCGAATAGTTTACGGCCCAAATGGCAACGTAGCCGGGCGTATTTCTAGCGCGTCCTTCAATTTGATAACAATGCAAGTTTCATACGGCAACGAACGCATGTTGCCCCGACGAGGCGAGCTCGCAATCAATACGATTGCGGCTCAGAAAGCACTTAACCATCAGACAAGAGCGCTCAACGACGTCGTTTATGGTCGTGCCGTTGAACACACACTCAAAACTGTGATCCTTGAGCCCGCCAGCGCTACCGAGTGCCAGCCGGTCGAGGAAGTCACGCCCACCGATCCAGAGTTCGATAATGAAAAACTAGAGATCTTGCGAAATGCTTTGGGCATCAAACATGTTCAAGCGATTGAGGGGCCGCCAGGCACCGGCAAAACAAAGTTGATATCAGAAATTTTGGTCCAGTGGCTTCGGAGAAATCCCAATCATCGAATTCTGCTTTCCTCTCAAACGCATATTGCCCTCGACAATGTCTTGAAGCGGGTAACAGAGCTCGAGGCCGGTTTAGACGTAATTCGTATAGGTCGCGCAGACGAGCCGCGAATTTCGGAGGCAAGCAAGGAGCTTTTACTAGAGAAGCGGATCGAACATTGGATCGCAGAGGTCAAATGTTTGGCTGATGCCGAGATGAGTCGATGGGCAGAGGATAATGGGGTAGATCGGGATGCCGTGAAGATCGGCATGAAAGTCGAACGGCTCCTAAACATTCGTCGGAAACGCGCAGAACTCACCTTGGAGATCGCGTCACTAGAGCGCGAAAAGCAGACGATCCAAAACGGCAGTGAAGGCGACACGGCCGTGGAGGGTGACGAAGTGACCCTGGAAGAGAGTACGCAACTCGATAGCGAGATCGGCGATCTACGTCGTTCACTCGTTGCTATCAGGAACGAGCAAGGCAATCTGCTTGAAGAGTTAGTAGCTATGGGTGGATATGCAGCCGAGTTGGCGAAGTCCAATGACGAGAAAGAACTCGCAGATTGGGCGGGACATTTCCTCGATGGCGATGGGATTGTGCATGCATGTAGAGAGCGATTGGCGCTGCTAGAAGATTGGCATTTGCGGATTGGAAGATCGTCAGATTTCAACGCTGCCATGCTTTCCTCGGCACAAATCATTGCAGGAACATGCGTCGGTGTAGCGGGCGTAAAAGGCATGGAAGATGTGGCCTACGATCTTTGTGTCGTGGACGAAGCATCTAAAGCAACTGCTACTGAAATCTTGATTCCAATGAGCAGGAGCCGCCGTTGGATCGTCGTTGGCGATCCCAATCAACTTCCCCCATTTTTTGACGAGCTCGGTGAAGATCTTCTCGAATCTTTCGAAGAGCGCGAAGTGCGTGAGACCATGCTCGATCGGCTTTTAGACGTTGAAGCAGGCCTTCCCAAGGGTTGCCGAGCAAAGCTGAAGAATCAGTACCGAATGATCGAACCGATCGGCAATCTTGTCAGCGAATGCTTCTATGATGGCACGCTCAACAGTCCGATTAAGTCACATGGGCTTAAACTTGAATTGGCGCTCCAGAAGCCAGTTACTTGGTATTCTACGCATGAATTACCGAATGCGCGAGAAAGTCAACACGGGCACACCTTCTCAAATCGAGCGGAGATATCGGTGGTACGCGATCTCCTCGTAAAGTTGCAGTTTGTAGCAAAAGCACAGAAGCGGAAAATGTCAGTCGCAGTTATCTCTGGATACACGGCTCAAGTTCAACTTTTGAACGAGCAAGTGTCGCAGGGCATTGCAGAATGGCCTGACTTGGAAGTCATTTGCAACAGCGTTGACGCGTTCCAAGGGCGCCAAGCTGATGTGTGCATTTATACGGTGGTCCGTTCAAATCCGCAGAATGAACTCGGGTTCTTGCGCGAGCCTCCACGACTGAACGTTGCGTTGTCGCGTGGTAAAAGTGGATTGGCAATTGTCGGAGATCAGCTTTTTTGTCGGTCGGCAAAAGGACGGAATCCTTTTCAAAAAGTCATCGACCACATCGATGGTCATGATGACACCTGTGCATCGGTGACTGTCAAATGAGGGCCGAAGACGTAGCTCGTGAAAACCAGTTTCGGGAAGGGTTCCACCTCGTTGACTATGCGGATGTTGGACTGCCGATCTTTCGGCTCACTATTGAGGCTATTACTACGTCGATACGAGCGATGCCGACAATCCACGAATTCACCATGCGCTGCCTATCTCTCGGTGAAACACGTGAGGATCAGATCGCTCGAATGCTGGGACTGAGCGACGAGATCATTGGCGGTGCGATCAATTCACTCATTCTCGACGGTTTGGTGTCTCGAACCGCAATAATTGATGGTCGAAGTGCTTTCGCATTAACCGCCCTTGGAGATGAAAAGTTAGCAGAGGAGGCACAGGAGGTCATCCAAGAGGAGATGATTGTCGTCGATTACGACGCGATGCGTCGTAAGCCAATTCGCCTAGCTGGCGAGAACGTGGTGCGCGCAGCAGAGCTTCGAAACTTTGGCGCTATAGAAATCCGCCCATACCCGATCGAGCCTCCGGACATTGGTGATCTAGCGATCCCAGACGTTGGAAGGGCAATTCGACGACGTGACGGACAAGACTTCCACCGCAACATCTTATCTTTAAAGCGAATTGTACGGCGAAGCAATGTCTTCCGAGAAGCCGTAGGTCTAGTATTTGCATCGGACAAAGGGAACGAGGTGCAAGTCGCTTTCGCGATAGATGGAAAGATCTCGGAAAGTCACGAACGAGCATTCGCTGAGAACGGAGGCCCTAAAAAGATGGGCTTTATGAAGGCTGCAGGAACTCGTAGTTCTCAGGCTTGGCTTCAAAGGCTAGTCGGCGTCGAGGCGATCCAAGCCATGCCCAGCTCCCTAGACATGCAAAACATTAGAGCCGAGGAATCTGAGGCCCGCCGACTCAGAGAACTTGCTAAGATCGCGGCAGAAAATGCACAATCGCTGGCGGCAAAGAAGAAAGTAACCGCAGCTTTAGATGTAGCCGAAGAGCGTTTCGCGCTGGCACGGCACAAGCTAGAGATTCTGCCGGTACGTCCGTTATCTTGTTTTGAGCAGGATGAGATTTTAGACGAAGCGGTAAGAAACGTACACAAATCTTTAGTGATTACGAGCGCAGGCCTCCAGCCAACTATTCTTCATCAGTATAGACTAAGAGACATCGACAATCTCATTTCTAATCGCGTTTCTATACATATCGGATCATTTTTAAGCCGCCAGACGGAACCACGCGGCGGCGCGTACTTTGATCCCCTTTCGGAACTTACTAAGCGACATAACTCTAGATCTCTGAAGCTCTATAAGACTCGTCGCAGCGCGTTCTTCTACTTGATTAAGGACGATGACCTTGCGGTAGTCTCAAATTGTCCGTTTTTTGGCCAGGTATCCCGCCGTTCCGGTTTCCAACGTGTTGTTGGCTTGGTCATTCGTGATCGGCGGCGAGTTGCTGAGGTCAAGGAACTTGCAGCTAAAGCGTTTGGCCTGACATCCAATGGTTAATGGGGTTCAAGCATGGGGGGTGACACACCCAGGGATTCGGCGCCCAACAAACCAAGACTGCTTCGCTTTGCCCGGATATCAATCAACCAAAGAATCGGAAACATGCCATCTAGAGCTAGAACGTGAAGGGGCATGGGCCTTAGTGGCTGACGGGATGGGAGGTCACCGTGCAGGTGCCTATGCCAGCACGGTCGCCGTGGAATATCTTGCAGGCCGACTTCATGCGCTGAAAGCATCTAGCGAGCTGCCCGATGTGCTTGGTGAGGCGAATAAATGCATCTACGAAGCCATGTTCTCTGAAGGCGGCGAGGCCGGGATGGGAACGACCATCGTTGGATTATGGATGCGAGGCAAATCAATCACCGTCTTCAACATCGGCGATAGCCGAGCGTACATACTTCGACATGGTTCTCTAACTCAGCTAAGCGTGGACCATACGCCTGAGGGCAATTCTGACCATGGATACCGTAGTCATCGACTAACCCAGTCTCTCGGCGGTACCTTCAATCGAATTGATCCGATCCCACACGTCTCTACCTTAGCAAGTGAACCTGGTGATGCCATTCTGCTGTGCACGGACGGATTGACTGATCTCGTGAGCTATCAGCAAATTCTTTCCATACTGCAAAAAGAAGATGGCAACCCCGCCCACAATTTGTTGGATGCAGCACTATCAGCTGGAGGGAGAGATAATATCACCGCCATTTTTCTCCGACTCTCGCAGTAGGAATATTATCTTCGGATTGAATTCAAGTTACGTTTATTGCTTCCTCTACTGCTTCTTTCTCAGTCTCGATGTGATGCGACTTCAACCTTCCATTGGTCCATTTCCACACCGTAAATCCGCTATTTGAGCGCCTGTTTACCGTCCCGTTACTAATGACAACATGGCCTTCGGAAACTAGACGTAGGACCACCCCCCGCCCTTTGCCCGCTCCATCAATCTCAAAGAGCTTTGACGAAGTGGCCTCCACCAAGAGGTGATCGCCTTTGGTATCTAGTGCAACAACGGCTTTGTCGACCCAGACCAAAAAGTCCGGCCAATAGGCCCTTCCTTCGCTAAGCAAAGGCAGTGAGTAGCCCGATCCAACGGGATTTCGCGCCCATAACCTTTGCGTTTTATCCAACGCTCGTGCGAACCTGATCTCAAGAGAATTCATACCCGAATATCGAGGGTGTAGGGATCGCCTGAACTCTTCGAAGCTACCTACGTCGATTGCGATAGGTCCGACTTGGTAGGGGCTATCGATTTCATTCTGAAGAACGACCGAGTGTTCGACATAAGCGGAGACGACCTCTCGAGCCTTTTCGCGGAAATGTTGAGCCGCTGGCGAACCTATTTCAATGAGCACATCAAATTTTGGATGTTCGATATCGACCAGGTTGATTGGTCCTCCAGCGCGCCTGAGCCCTCCAGGATAACATTGTTGGATTTCCTTACGGAAGACAGAACGCGCAGAAACACGATTGCTATGTGCAACCTCCACCCATTCAAATTGAGCCTCAGTATCATGCCCAACACGTTGCAGGACCTGCATCCTGCTTCCCTGCCCCACGATACTGTGATTGTTTCCGCGAAAATCTATGATGCTCGCCACGACGCTGGAGATAGGATTTAGGGCCCGGCTGCTCTCGATGCCGACAGTAGGAACCGTTCGCGACGGATTAGCTTCGATGCGATCACGGATCGCTCGAGCCTTATCGTCCTTGATGACGAGCGCAATCGAAGGGTGTTCTGACGACAGGTCTCGTCGTATCTCATTCAAAATATCATCGAACACACCTTTTTCGTCCGTCCGGATGTGAAAATGAGCGGTGTTGAGGATAGGATCAGGATAATGTTCTGCGCCTGGCTGTCGCAGCACCCGGCCAACCACCTGTGTTATCTGTCTGGCCGATGCCATCTCCTTGTCGATGTACGCAAAAGCGCAAGCTGGATCATCCCAACCCTCTTGCAGTCCCAAATTAAAAATGACGTGACGAAAGTTCCCTTCGATGAAACGGGAATAATCTCTTTCACCTCCATCAAAGAGATTCATCTCAGCGGGGCGAGGGCATTCTTTCGAAAATTTCAGCTGACAATAAACTGCAATTTCAGATGGTGGGATCTTGGCCACTTCGACTAAATGACGCCAGATCAGGATCGGTCTTGCTTGGCGCTCGTCAAACGGACGCTTCATATCCTCAGTGATAGACATTCCATCAACTGTATTGGTCGAGCAAACATAAATCGCTTTGGGTGAGAAAGTTAAATTCAGAGCCGCCGCTGCGTCCTTGGCCAATTCAAAATCGTGCAGCAGGTTGTCGATCGCCGGCTCCATGGGAGTGATATAACCATCGATCGAGATACGCTCCTTCACGAGACCGGACAAAACGACCTCGCGGCTTGATACCGCGGTAGAAAAATCGGCCTCATCCCAGCCCTTATCGTTCCTCAGGCGACTCATGACGTTGCTGATTCTCGGCGGAAGCATCATCGTAGCGCTAGCAACGATGAGAGCGTCAGGAGCCAACTCAAGTATCCTCTCTGACTGAAGATCAGAAAGGTTATGCCCTTCGTCATAGACGACGATTAGAGGGCGCCTTTGGCCTTGGGGAGTTCTGCGTTTCTTAATTTGCTCCCACAAAGATTCGTGGGCGAGATCTAACTGGGCTCGATAAACTTTCCTGTCATCGGCTGCAGTATCTTCGACTGCAAATTTTCCGACAGTGGCAACTAGCAGGAGTGGGACGTCCGCATTCTGTATCTGGTCTGAGCTTGCTTCTAGTAATGGGAGCACCTGAAAATTCGATAAGTTGTCAGCATACTTGCCGACCGAGAGGTTCTCATAGGTTTGTGAAACAACGACCTTTCCCTTGGATATCCAAAGAACGACAGGCGCCAGGGGCATGCCATCTCGCATACGCGCGACGGTATCCGCGAGCATCAGAGTCTTTCCGCTTCCGGTAATCGCCACCAAGGTTTGCAAAAAGGGAACCGGAGTTGTGCGGTCCACCATAAGAGGATTTTCTACGTACGAGAAAAATCGATCTGCAATCTGGCCAGCCGCACGTTGCTGAAAACCGAGCAAGTCCATTAGGCTGGTTCATCCTCATTGTTGTATTGATCGTGCTCACTAAGGCCGAGGTCAGCGAGAATCTTATCGGGTATTTTCCAGAATCGGACGTTGGGTGACTGATACATTTCATACCGCGCATAAGCGTGAAACGGCGGCTTCACATTTGCCTTCTTGGCTTCTTGGGCAACTCGCTTGTAGGTATCAAGAGTCAAGGATCCTACTGGACCGCCATTATCCCAAATCAAGAAGTAGCCCTCCCCGTTTTCGTCTTTTCCGATGAGGTATTGATCGGCCTCGCCTTCTAACAGTTGGAGGCTTGGCGCAGCCCGCTTGTGAGTTTCCCAGTGAGACGTCAGCACCACGTCGATCAGCTCATCTTTCTGCATCGACAAAACAGTTCGTGCGTCGATTGTCTTCGTCAGAAGTCGATACTCAAATCCTCCGCCGAGCGGTGTCGCGTCTTTGTTTCCTGGCCTTTCTCCTGTGATGACGTTGTGAAGGCGCTGCCAAGTCAGTGTCCTCGCATATTTATCGCCGTTCTCCGGCGCGCCTTGCTCGACTAGGATGAATCGCCTCGTTGATCCTGTTTCATGGTTCAGTTTGAGAACCGCGTGCCCTGTCGTTCCGGAGCCGGCGTAAGGATCGAGCACCAAACCGTTTGGCGGACACCAAATTTGGATGATCTTTGTAATCAATTTAAGGGGCTTCACCGTCTGAAACCCATGCCCCTTTCCAACAATGGCATCTAACTCGTTGATGCCTGACTGAGAATGCCCAGATTGCCCATGCTGCCATGAGACCGAGCCAATTTCGATAGGCGCCTCGTAGCTTTCGTCAGCCCAAAATGTCCACGGCACCTTGCCTTGAGAAATACTATCTAGGTGGCGTTTGATTGCAGGCCTCCCTGCACCAGGGTTTTTCTGCCTATCATGAGAGAATACGATCCTTGGCAAAACCCGACGCTTGTCGTTACCAGCCTCAAGTATTTCTAGCGCTCGTGTTCTCGCCTGCTGCACCGCCACGTCATCTGCGGGGCTGTAGTCTGAAAGAGCTACATCACTACCGCGAAGAATGAGCGCTTTACCGCGCCCATCCCCAATATCTTTTTCACAGTATGGACTGCCCCATTCTTCCAAAATTGATCGGAATTCCTTCTTAGTCAAACCTGACCAGTGGCGGGTAGGAACGCTTACATCACCTCCAAATTCGAACTCAGCCTCTGGATAATGCAGCTTGCCCGTGAAGGGTGATTGAATCGCATAAATGGTACGGTCGCGTTTATCCTTGGCGGCAAGATCTCCAGGTCTCCAGGGTCCAGCGGGATCGCCATCTCGATCTGTGAATCTTGCATTCATCTGATCGTCACGTTCGAGATGTTCGGTTTTCGCTAACGCCTGATCTTTGGCATAAACAAGTACATATTCGGTAGCGCTGGCGACATGATTGGCTTTCTTCGGCGAATAAGTTTTCTGCCAGTTCAAGATTGCCAGGCGATTCTTTTCGCCAAACACCTCATCAAGCATCATTCCCAGATGGAAGAGCTCATTATCGTCAATACAAATCGCTAGGACACCAGAAGGCTTCAGCATGGCTTTCATAATTTGAAGCCGCGGCATCATCGTCTTAATCCATTTTGTATGACGTGAACCGTCCTCACTTGAAACGATTGTCCCTAGCTCTGGATCGTTTGGGTCATTGTCCCAACGGTCATTATATCGGAAGTATTGCCCGGTGTTGTAAGGCGGATCGGTAACTATTAGGTCGACCTGTCCACGGTATTTGTAGAGCGTAACCATCGCTTGAAGGTTCTCACCTTCGATCAACATATTCTTTGATTGCTCTTCAGGGCTACCGACATGAAGGCGGGGTTCGCGTCGGGTCTGCCGGGGCCTAACCCTCTTGGCGATCTGCAAAGCCGATCGCTTACCGTGGAAGTTTAGCGCGACGCCAGTCTGCATCATGCTCTTCGCGAGTCGCTCCAGGTCCTCTCTCGATAGCTTTGACAGCTCGGCATCTACGTCAAATTCCATTTATCCGCCTCAATTCCCGAGTGAATGTTCACTACTTGTTCCATATCGACGTCACGTTCTCCGCGCAAGATGCATGGGGAAGGCCACGGAGATACTGAGCGAGCGTATTACCAATTTTCTCTGACACACCAACAAGAGTGATGTCATCGAAGTGAGCATATCGAGATGTTGAAGAGGAGTGCTTGTGGCCGAGTAGGTTTCCAATCATCGGCAAAGTTTCCGAAGACCGCGCCGCCAGGCTGGCGTAGTTGTGCCTAAGGTCGTGCAATCGCACATCGTCCAGTCCGGCTTCGGTCCGCAATCTCCGCCAAAACCAATCCAAAGCCGATCTCGGCAGAACGTCGAATGTGAAAACGCGTTCGTCCTTCTTTCCGCGGGGGAATGCGTCGAGCACCGCTCTCGCCTCCTGACCAAGCCAGACAATCCGCGGGCCGGTCTTTGAATCAGTCAATTTCAGCTTTCGGCCTTGTACTTCGACCCACGTGAGATTGAGGATTTCGCCTCGCCGACATCCGGTAAGCGCAAGGAGCGAGATCACCGCAACCTCGACCGGGTTCTCAGCGCGATGGGCGGCCAACGCGCGGCCAAGTCGTATCATCTCGTCTCCACTCAGAAAGCGCTCGAGCTTGCGCCCCCTGTTGCGCTTCACACCGCGAAACGGATTTGAATGCTCTGGCAAATAGCCCCACGCTTCGGCCTTGCCGAACATGGCTTTGAGGATTTCCATGGCGCGGTTGGCCGCTCCCGGTCCCGCCGAGCGCGTCAATGTTGCGTGCCAGCGCACGGCATCAGCATGGGTTATCTCGTCGATGAACTTGCCTGGAAAAGCATGCTCTAGGTGGGTTCGCCGGTAGATATTCTGGATTTCGCGCGTCGATGGTTTCCAAGTCGGCGCGGCGACTTCCCAGTATGATTGCAGAAAAGCTTTATAGGTCGGGGTCTTCCGCCCGCGCTGCTTCTTGTCGGCAGGGTTTTCGCCAAGCTCGATGCGCATGATAAGTCGCCGGGCGACATCCTTGGCAATGCGCTCTGTCAGGATTGCCGCATCGCCTATAGTGATGAGCCGTTGCTTACCGCCTATCGTGCGCTGCAGAACATAGCTCTTGCGGCCCGATGGATGGACGCGCTCGCCAAAGCCGGGGAGCACGTAGTCAAATCTCGCGCGGCGCTTGCCGGCCTCGCCCGGTATGACCCGAGCAAGCTCCTCTGCAATTATCTGCTTGAGGTCGTACTGGGTCATGCAGCGATCCCCATTGCACTGGCGAGATTGGAGCAGATGCGATCGGCGCTTTCCGCAATCACTTCGTCTGCCAGGTGCGCATATCGCGCAGTCGTTTCCGGAAGCGCGTGGCCGAGAAGCTTGCCGATTGTCGCCAGTGGAACGTGCTGAGCGATGGCAACCGAGGCGAAGCTGTGACGCAGATCGTGAAGCCGCACGTCGGGCAGCGCAGCCTTGCGCCTGATGCGATCCCAGTACTGACCGAGATTGATCGGAGCCTCGCGACGCATGGCAGGAAAGACCAGCAGCTCGTCGGCGCGACGTTCCAGTCGATCAAACACTGCGATAGCTTGCGGGTTCAGATAGATTGTCTTCGGGCCGGTCTTGCTGTCAGGCAACTGCAGCCGTGGCGACTGGACATAACGCCAGCGCAGGGTCGCGATCTCTGACACCCGTGCTCCAGTGTAGATGAGCATAAGCAGCGCCGGAACGACGAATGGATTGCCTCCATCGTGTTCGGCCAGAACGCGCCCTAGCCTTCGATACTCGTCGGCGGAGAGATAGCGCTCAGGCAGGTCGCGTTTGAACCGTGAGACACCGCGACAGGGGTTGGTGTTCGTCGCCCGGTAGCCGAGCTTTTCGGCGTACTGCATCATCACCGACATGATGGGGATAGCGCGATTGAAGGTCCCTCCCCGCTCCGCCATGCTATCTCGCCAGCGATTGATGTCTCCGCGTTCGATCATGTCGACCGGCAGGGCACCGAACCTCGGCAAGAGCAGTTGATCGATACGCGAACGCGACGATCGCTGCGTCGCTGGCTTCCAATGCGGCGAGTAATCCTGCCAGAACTCTTCGGCATAATCAGCGAACAGCGGTACTCGCCTCCTCTCGGGCGCGGTCGGCAGGTCGGCAAGCATGGCCTTGATGAGCAAACTGCGCGCGGCAGCGCGCGCGGCGGGCGCGCTCAGCGCACCTGCCGCCATCCCTGCGCAACCCAGCGTCACCATGCGCTGCACGCCTCGCGGGCTGTACTTGACTATCCATGTAAGGTGACCCGACTTACGTTTGCGAAGTCCAAGGCCGGGAAGTTCTGTGTCCCATGTAATACCAATGGGAAGCGACTTGCGACGAGCGATATGACCAGTCAGTTTCACCCTGAACGATGGCCTGCGATGGGCTATGACTGAGCCTTGGCTACTATGCGATCGCTCACGTGTTGCCGAAACTGAGCTTGTTGTTTTATCGTGCTTTTCTCTCATTCATGCAGCTTAGGCTGCGTACGGTGTGCTGTTCCAATCTGGCGAGCCCGCCCTGACCCATCATCCTTGGCGAATTGCGCGGGGTCGAGGCGTTCACGTTCCTGCGTGCCATCAATACCGGCCATCCCGGCTCCATGACCACGGTGGATGCCGACAGCCCGCAGCGCGCGATCGAGCAGCTGGCGCTACTGGTTCTGCAGACCGGGTCCAGACTGCGCGAGGATGTGCGCCATTATGTGCGCAACAGCGTCGATGTGTTCATGCAGCTGGAACGAAGCCAGGGCAAACGCCGCGTATCGCGAATCATGGTGCGGGAGTAGCAGCATGGCGACACCGTTCCCCGCTCGTAGCCAGAATCCTTTCGAGAGTTCGGCATGGTGGCTGACCGACACGCTGCTTGGCGATCTCGCCATCGGGTTGTGCGTTATCGCGGTGGCAGTCGTCGGCCTGCTGATGATGGGCGGGCGGCTGCCGCTCCGCCTGGGCGCAAAGGTTGCGCTCGGCTGCTTCGTGCTGCTCGGAGCACCGGTGATCGCGAGCGGATTCCTGACGCTTGGCGAAGCGGCGCGCGGAGCATCTGCGTATGCAAATTGAATATCAGTGATCGGTCCGTCGGATTGGTTAGCAATATCCACATCATGAGATGTGAAGACACTGCATGACACAATTGGAATTGATGCAAAGAACAAAGGACATATTTTTCTGAGCATAAATATCAACTCGACGTTTGAAGGCAACCGTTTCGTCGAAACCTCTCTATGGCCCCCGCAATGCATCCACATTACGATTTACCGTACTCCCATCCGGTAGTGAAGCGTTGCAAATGTCATCATTTTACGGCGCATGTCACCCTGACCTCCGGTGAACAATCCACAGTACGAGGGAGCAACACAGAAAGCTGAATAGAGTTACTATGATCCAGATTGAGACAAGAGCTCCTATCAATCCAAAGGGACGACCCAGCAACGCTGCGTAACTACCAGGTAGCTGCGCAACCGGAGTCGCAATCACCATAACTAACGGCGCGACCACAGCGAAAACTGTTGCGACGGTTTTCGCTTCTCGCCTAGACGTATGCAGTTTGCGCTTTCGAAATAGCCACCAAACCGGCAGACTAATCGAGATAATGATAGTAAATAGCCCGAATATCCCTTCAAACTCCCGCGAAGCTTCAGTGCCAGACGAAGACTCAATAAGGATCAGACAGGAAACCAGTAGAAACCAAAGGCCGAGAACCATCATTGCGCCGAGCGCAATTGACGAGAATAGCGAATTTTTTACCAACGTTCTACTGTCCCGATTAAAGCGCGCGTTCTAAATAGTATCTTGTTTGATCAACTAGCAAGTGCCTAAATACTGTATCGAACGCGTTGCCATATGGAACGAAGCTCTTTATAAGATTTCCTCTTACACAATTGAACCATGGGGTATCTAGCGGAAGCCTGCAAATCGCGTTCAAACCGTCTCCGGCACCTGTTCCATCTCGGTAGGGCGAGCAATTTAAGTCCGAAGGAGGTACATTGGGGTGAGCATCAGGATCCACTTCCGTAATGACCGGCCCTTCATCATCCTCCTTTTGCGGCCGAGGTTCTGCGATACGGGGTGACCCAACGATAATAGGTATGTTTGGAGCAACAATGCCTCGGTCCCGAGGAGCTGTTACCACAATGACGTTTGGATCGTCCTCCTCCGGTTCCGCGCGCTTTCCCACGATTTCTATAATGTTGAAGAAGGATTCGTCGATATCTCCATAACCCGTACCTAGACCCCCGCCAAAGCTGCAGGGGCATCGGATCGTAATGGTAGGAGCCGTCGGTATGTACGGCGCACCTCGGTCACCAACCACGATGATCACATCGGACGTCAACCCCGTTGGATCCACGAAGTTCACCGGATCGTTGCCGGCATAGCGGTAGAGGTTCAGCCGGTCTGCATAACCGATGGGATCGGTCTGCATGAACCGGCCAAGGGTGGGCGGGTACATACGCGCCTTGTAGTAGTAGAGGCCGGCTTCGGGAACCCAGGCCTGGCCGGTAAAGCCGAACCGGCGCGGAGCCTGGCCGGGACCGTGCACACCATATTGTCCTCGCTTCGCTCGTTCAGCTTCGCTTCCGTCATAAGCATAGACCTCGGCATCAATGCCGTTCGTGCCCGCGCGCATCACCACCGAGCCCAGCCGCCCCATTCAGGACATCGCTGCCCGTATAGCTCCATAGCGGATCGTCGCACCCCGATACACAACGGACATGACGGGCAAGCATGCCGCCGCAAGTGGGTCGTCGGCGTGCTGTTAGGGCAGCTGGCCGTCTAGATATTTGTCCATGGTCTGGTGGAACTGACGGATGCGGCCTTCCTGATAGGCGCCGAATTCGACCCGGTCATTGGCCGACGCGATCAGCCCCTCCTGCACATAAGGCAGGTTCTCCATGTCCTGGTCGAACACCTCGCCAAGCGCGCCCCATTCCTCGACTGCAGCCCAGGGCTCGTCCTCGGTCAGGAAACGCATTGGCGCGGCCTCAGGCATCCCGGCGTCCTTGGGCTTTCTTGCTAGCAGCCGCACCTCCATCAGCGTCGCGTGCTGGTCGGGCCAGGGCCGCCAGCGATAGCAGACATTGGGCGCGAACCCGCCCCATGGTGAGAGGTTGGGAAAGATATTGTAAGTGAAGGCGTCCAGCATCTCGCTGTCCGACGCGTCCCAACCGTCATAGCCAAGCTCGTCCAGGAACTTCGCCCGGTTGCTTGCCGCCATTACCGCCCGCGCGGTTTCGTTCGCCTGAAGGATACCGTCACCAGTGCTTGCCGCCCGCCCGCTCGTCCGGTTGAAGGCGTTCATCACGTCCTGCTCGGATAACCCCTGCGCCTCGAGATGCGGGCTTGGCATGCCGAACGGGGTCAGAGCGAGGTTCGCATGGTCGCCCCACATGGAATAGCGGCTGTTGGCATCGCCAGTATAGGGTAGGATCTGCGGATGGGTGACGACCGAGTGCCAGGCCTCCATGAAGGCTTCGGAAACCGCCTTCCAGTTCGCCGGGATGACCTTGGCGATCCACAGCGCGGTGAAGCATTCGTCGAGGCGCCACCGCTCGAAGCGGTGATAGACATCGCTGGTGATATATTCCTCGAAGGAAACCTGCTCCTCGCTCTCACAAGTGAAGATGAACCCCTGCCAGCGCGCCACGCGCAGTTCGGGGAGGCTCATGTCCCGGTCCTCCAGGTGCTTGAAGTCCCAGGCGCACGGAATGTGCTTGAGGCTGCCGTCGATGTTCCAGGTGAAGGCGTGGAACGGGCACTGGAAGTCCTGCGCCGCCCCGGCTTCCGTGCGCAGCTTGCGGCCCCGGTGAAGGCAGACATTGTGGAAGGCGCGCACGGACCCGTCCTTCTGCCGCACGACGAGGTAGGAGCGGCCGACATTGTTGAAGACGGTGTAGTCGCCCGGTTCCGGCAGCTCCTCTTCGCGCGCGACGAACTGCCAGACCTTGGGCCACATGCGGGTGCGTTCGGCCTCGAAGAATTCGGCCGAGGTGTAGCGGCTGGCCGAGACCGGGTGAGTGCCAAGGTCGCGCCAGCTGTCCTCGCGCACTTCGCGGGGGACGGGCCTGCTATCGAGATCGAGGATTTCGTCGACCGAGATCGAGGGGCAGCGGTCGTCGCGGCTCGGCGGGCGGGGGTCGTTCATGGTCCTATCCTAGTCATCTGTCGGCGCCCCGCCGGCGGGCAGAGCCTTCGCACCGTCAGGATGTCAGGAAACGTTCTCGCTGTGGACTAGTGCTTTGAAGAGGCTCGGAACCCGGTCGACGCGCCAGCGGTCCTGCACAGATGGAGCCGGATCAGTCGCTGGCCCCCAGATAGCCGAGCTGGCCTGCCTTGAAGATCGTCTGGCTGCGGTTGACGGCGTTCAGTTTCTCGCCCGCGCGATGGACATGATAGCGCACCGTCGCATGACTGCGGTCGAGGATCATGCTGATCTCCTTGTCCGTCTTGCCAAGCGCCGCCCAACGCAAACACTCGACCTCGCGCTTGGACAGGGTGCAGTCCGAGGGGATCAGCCGCCGCGAACGGCGCATGACGGCGGCATAGCCCGCGACGAAGCGCCGGCTGGCCAGCGCCAACAGATCGGCGTGGCGGGCGTAGAGGTCGGAAAGGTCGGTCCGCTCGCGCTCCACCGGCGTGAAGCTGACCGCCCCAATCTGGCCGAAGGGCAGGTGCACGGGCACGACGATCGCGGCGGCAACGAGGGACCGCTTGCGGAACTCGCGCAAGTCCATCTCGTCGAGATAGGAATTGCTCCACCGTCCGCGGAACCCCTCCGCATTCACCCAGAACACTTCCGATTCGTAGCGGCAGGCACGCGGCAGCGGCGAGGACAGGGCAAGCCTTGTATCCTCCCACCAGCGTTCGCCATCGGCCAGCCAGCCGAAGATCTCGCCATTGATGATCGTGCCCTCGCCATCGACCATCGGCTCTTTCGACGAAATGTCGGGGGTGACGGCGACGCGCAGATCGCGGGCGGCGGCCAGTATGTGGAGCGCCTCGGCCGCGCGGTGGATATGCTCCACCTTGGCGATGATCACCCGTTCCAGCAGCTCGTCGTCGCCCGGCCGCGGCTGGGCCCCGGACGGCGCCCGCCCGAAATCGTGCTGTCTCACCTCTCCCACGAACGTCAGGCTATACCTGTTCGCGCCAAAGGGGAAGCGCGCGGGATATCGCAGCCTTGGGTTGGGAGGGCCTCCGGTCAGAGGCGCAGCACGGTCTTGGCGATGATGTTCTTCTGCACCTCGTCCGAACCGCCGAAGATCGTCCAGGCCCGCGAATTGAGGTAGCGGCCGGCGGCCAGTTGATCGTCGACCGAACCGATCGGCTCGGGCGCCTCATTGCCATAAAGCGGGCGCTCCGCCGGCAACTGCAGCCCCTCGTAGCCCGACATCTCCATTGCGAAGCTGTCGACCCGCTGGCGCAGATTGGCCGCCACCAGCTTGACGAGCGAGGTTTGCGGGCCCGGCCGCCGCCCCTTGGTCAGCTCGGCCAGGATGCGCAGCTCGGTGATCTCCAGCGCCTCCGCCTCGAGTTTCAGCCGGGCTAGCTCGTGCAGCCAGGCGGGATCGTGAGCCAGCGCGCCGTTCAACCCGCTCGGCTCGTCCGCAAGCCGGGTGCGCAGCCGGTCGATATCGGCGATGAGGCGCGGGGCATGGGCTGATCCGCCCCGCTCGTTCTCGAGCAGGAACTTGGCGATGGTCCAGCCCTGCCCCTCCTCGCCGACGAGATTGCGCGCCTCGCTCCGCGCGTTCTCCAGAAACACCTGGTTGACCTCGTGATCGCCGGCCAGGGTCACGATCGGCGTCACCGAGACGCCCGGCTGGTCCATAGGGACGAGCAGGAAGGAGATGCCCTTTTGCGGCGCCCCCTCGCGGTTTGTGCGCACGAGGCAAAACATCCAGTTCGCGTAATGGGCATGCGTGGTCCATACCTTCGATCCGTCGATCCGGTATTCTTCGCCTTCCGGACCTTCGACCCGCTCGGCACGCGTCTTGAGCGAGGCGAGATCGGACCCGCTGCCGGGCTCCGAATAGCCCTGGCACCAGTAATCCTCGCCTGACAGGATGCGCGGCAGGAACCGTTCGCGCTGTTCAGCCGTGCCGAACTCGCACAGAACCGGACCGATGAGCTTCAGCCCCAGCACCGAAAGGGCGGGCGCGCCGGCAAGCGCGCATTCCTTCTCGAAAATGTAGCGCTGGACCGGGGTCCAGCCCGGCCCCCCGTGCTCGGCCGGCCAATGGCTGGCGACCCAGCCGCGCTCATGCAGCACGCGCTGCCATTCGAGGCCGATGTCGGGCTCAACGAACACGCCGGGCGTGCGGCGCGCGCCCTCGCGCAGCCGGTCGGTCAGCTTGTCGGCAAGGAAGGCGCGGACCTCGTCGCGGAAGGATTCTTCCTGCGGCGAAAGATCGATATTCATGTCCGGTTCGCTCCTTCCATCGCCCAGGCAATGCCGCGCCGCAGCAGTTCGTAATAGACCGGATAGTTCCAGGCGCACCTTTCGGGGTGCGGATAGAAATCCTCCATGTCAGGCAGGTCGTAGTGCCCGCGGCAGTGGCCAAGCGCATTGTAGAGGATCGCGCCCTCGCCAAGCCTGCGCTCGTAGATCACCGGAACGAGTGTTTCCGGCCAATCGGCTTTGACGAAGCCGGTGGCCTCGCCCTGGAACCGCGTTCGTGCAAGCGTTTCGACCGGCGCCCTCATCTCCATCAGGTAAAGTTCGTCGACCACGTCGAAATCGCCGATATCGCGGGTCACCGGATGGTCCGCGTTCGTCACCTCGACCCGGAACGGCTCGCCGATGGGCGGGTGAGCCACGAACTGACTGCCGAGCATCTCCATCATGTCGGGCCGCTCGTCCGGGCAATCGACGCCGCGCTCCGTGAATCGAAGGATCGAGTTGGTCCCGTGAAGCGCCAGCCACCGCCCGCCCCGCTCCAAGAACCGGCGCAGTGCCCTCACCTCGCTTTCTTCCGGCACGAGATCGCAGGTGTAAGTAACAAGAAAGCGGCAGGCATCGAGCCGCTCGGACACCGCGGCATAGTCGCAGGCGACGCTCGTGCGGATATTGTCGTGCTCGGCCAGCAGCTTCAGCAGCTCCAGCCGCGCGAAGTCGATATCGTGATACTTGCCGGCGGCGACGAAATGGGCATCGATACGCTCTTTCATGATCGGCGCGCCTAGCTGCGGATCGATCCGCCGCCGTCGACGGGAAGGTCGGCGCCGGTCGTGAAGCTTGCCCGCTCGGACGCCAGGAACAGGATCGCCTCGACCACTTCCCTCGCCTCGCCGACACGGCCCATCGGATGGTTGGCCGCGAACATCGCCTCGACCTCTTCGCGGGTGCCGGGCAGCGCCTCGAGATAGCGATCCAGCATCGGCGTGTGGATCGCGCCGGGGTGGACCCCATTGCAGCGGATGGGCAGCCCCCGCTCTGCGCAGTCGAGCGCCACCGTCTTGGTCAGCGCGGCGACCCCGGCCTTGGACGCGCAATAGGCGGCAAAGCCCGATCCGACCCGAAGCGCCAGCATCGAGCCGACATTGACGATCGCGCCCACCTTTCCGCTGGCCTCGATGGCGTTCACCCCGGCCTTGCAGCCGTTAAAAGTGCCGGTGAGGTTGATGTCCAGCGTGCGCTGCCAGGCTCCGGGCTCGCATTCGGCGGCCGAGCCGGGCTCGGACACGCCGGCGATGTTGAAGACATGCGTCAGCCTGCCGAAGCGCTGCTGCGCTTGCGCGACGGCGGCGTCCCACTGGGCAAGTTCGCGCACGTCGAGCGCTACCGCGCAGGCCCTTTCGCCAAGCCCGTCCGCCAAAGCCCGGGTCTTTTCCTCTTGGACGTCGCCCAGAACGGCGGAGCCGCCGGCCTCGACGAAAGCCCTGGCCGTCGCCGCCCCGATGCCTTCGGCAGCGCCCGAGACGATCGCGACCTTGCCTGCGAACTCGCCCATCGCTCAGTTCTCCAGGATCGCGACGGCGGCGAGGCCGGGCGCGCCATAGACATGGCTGTAAGCGAGGCGCGGATCGTCGGGCACCTGCCGGTCTCCCGCCCGGCCCCGCAATTGCTGCACGTTCTCGTAGATTTGCCGAAGGCCGGAAGCGCCGATCGGTTCGCCGCAGGCAAGGCAGCCCCCGTCCGTATTGACAGGCAGCGTGCCGCCGATTCGGGTCCGCCCCTCGGCGAGCCAGGCTTCCTGCTCCCCGTCGGCGCAAAAGCCGTTCTCTGCCATGTGCATGATCTCCGCGCCGCTCTCCGTGTCCTGCAACTGCGCCACGTCGATATCCTGTGGGCCCACGCCCGCCTCCTCGAACGCGGCCTTGGCGGCGAGCTCGGTCGGCTTGCCTCCGGGCCTGGAGCGGATGGAGGGCGCGAAAACCTCGAAACTGCCGGCGGGCCTGGTGCGCACGGCGACGCTGGCAATGCGCACCCCATCGGCTCCCAGTTCGCGCGCCTTCCGCTCACTGGCGACGATGAGCGCGACGCCTCCCTCGGCAGGCGAGCAGAACATGTACTTCGTCAGCGGATCGTTCACCATGGGGGCGTTCAAGATGGTCTCGGCGTCCAGCGGCGAACGCCGCCATGCGTGGGGGGTGAGGGCGCCGTTCTCGAATGCCTTCTCGGCCACGCGGGCAAGCGTTTCGCGGCTGATCCCATAAAGCTGCATGTAGCGCTGGATCTTGAGCGCGAAGAACTGCGTCGTCAGCATCAACCCCGTCTCGCCATACCAGTCCGGCAGACCCCAATCGGCGGGCATCGGGTTGAACGCGCCCCGCTCGTGCTTGTCGAAGCCGACGGCGAGCGCGAGATCGCACTGGCCCGCGGCAACGGCGTTGCGCGCCGCGGCAAGCGCGCTGCCCCCCGTCGCGCAGCCATTGGCGACATTGATGAAGGGCACGCCGGTCAGCCCTAGCTCGTTGACCATGATGTCGGCGCTTCCAGCAGAGGACGAGCCGCCATAGGCATATTCGATGTCCGCCCATTCGACGCCGGCATCAACAAGCGCCTCGCGCACGGCGACGACCCCCTGGTCGCGCCCGGTGCGCCCCTCGGTCCGGCCGAATGAGTGAATCCCAGCCCCGATGATGTAGACCCCGCTCATGCGGCTTGTCGCGCCGGGGAGACCGGCCGGAAGGCGAACGTCGACCGGCTGCTGTCGAATTGCACGATGTCGAGTTCCATTTCCATGCCGAGAGTCAATTGGTCGAGAGAGGCCTCTTCGATCCGGCTTTCGACGATCACCTCGCCAAGATCGACATAGCCAATGAGGAAGGGCACGAACGGCTCCGGCCCGTCATACGGCGGCGATTTCGGCCGGAAGTCCTGCCGCGTCCAGGACCACAGCGTGCCAATGCGCGGAAGGGCGATGCTGTCGTAACTGCCGCCGGCGTCGCCCTCGGGCAAGGGAAAGACGACCTCGCCGCTTTCGCGGTGTCGCCCTCCCACG
>JAZBPE010000029.1:0-25480 GCA_036353345.1 Erythrobacter sp.
CTGCGTGCCCTCCACCGGAGGCGGCAGAGAAACTGCGGTGATGATCTCGCCGCGCTCGAGGACATTGTCGCGCCAGGGCGTGTCGCCGGGCAAACAATGAAAATCGCGGACAGGCACAGCCCGGTCACCTCCATCGACCGTCGCGATATGGACCGTGGCATCGAGCGCGGTGAGCGCGACCGCCATATCGCCGGGGTAGGTCGCAATGCACTGATCGCTTGTGCCTAGCACCGCGTGCAATTTTGCAATGCCATCGATTGCGCCGCACCCACTGCCCGGCTCGCGCTTGTTGCAGGGCTGGTCGATATTGGTGAAGTAGAAACAGCGTGTGCGCTGGCATAGGTTCCCGCCAGTCGTTGCCTTGTTGCGCAACTGCTGCGTAGCGCCTGCCAGGATGGCGCGCGCCAGCAGCGGGTAATCCGATCGAACTCCAGGGTGGGCTGCCGCCGCCGTATTGGTCGCCAAGGCGCCGATCGACAGACCGCCCGCATCAGTTTCCTCGATCCCAGCGAGACCTATCCGGTTGATATCGGCAAGTCGGCCGGGCGTTTCTACCTGCAATTTCATGAGGTCGAGCAGGTTGGTCCCGCCGGCTATTGCCAAAGAGCCCTCGCCAGTGGTGATCTGGCCCGCTTCTTCGACCGTATGCGCTTTGGCATAGGCGAAAGGTCTCACGTGCTCTTCTCCGCTACGTCCGTGATGGCAGCCACGATATTGGCGTACGCCCCGCAGCGACAAAGATTGCCGCTCATTCGTTCGCGTATCTCCTCGCCGGTCGCGGTGACTTTGCCGTTCAGGCTTTCGCTGGCGTCACTTGGCCAATCGTTGGCTATTTCCTGTAGCATGGCCGTTGCCGAACAAATCTGGCCCGGGGTGCAATATCCACATTGGAAGCCATCATGGGCGAGGAAGGCCTTTTGCAAATCCGATGGATCCTGAAGCGTGCCCAATCCTTCGATAGTCGTAACCTCGTCGCGGTCATGCATGGCCGCAAGTGTCAAACAACTGTTGATCCGCATGCCGTTGACGATGACCGTGCAAGCCCCGCATTGACCATGGTCGCAACCCTTCTTGGTGCCCGTGAGACCTAGGTCATGCCTGAGAAAATCGAGCAGAGATGTTCGGGGATCTGCAGGCGGAGGGTACGGAGTGCCGTTTACGGATATGGTGTCTGACAAATTCGCCTCCATGTATGTCCTTAACAACCAAAGCGCCGAAGGTGTCCGCAATCTGCAAAGATTTACGGTTTGCAGGGCTCGGACTGCTAGGTTTCATCGGACCCATGATTCAGGTTTGGCGCGATCCCGACGAGCCTTTACGACACCGCTTGATCAGGAGCGAGGAGCTCATCCTGCGGGCGCGATGACACTGGCCGGTACCACAGACTGGAGGGAAGGCTCCCAGATGCTCGATCGCTTTTTAAAGCTCGTGTGCTGACCGGAAAATCCCTCTTCGCGCCGCCCGAAAGCGCGCCGCCGACATTTTTTTGCAAGTCCATTGGGCGTATTGCTCAACCTCGCGAATATTAATGGTTCTGTCGTCAAACCGCCTACTTACCGAGCGGTAATCCAAGTTATCTCCGCTCCCGTCAACTTTTTGCTAACCAGCCTCTTAAAGGATTGAAAGCCTCAGAAACGGGCCACTTTTGGAAGGTTTCGCACGATGCACTAACCGGTTGCTAACGATCCGTTCCTAGTGCTTCCCGCGTATGACTACGCAGAACCACTACAAGACGCTGTTAGCGATAGGCGGAGCGCTGGGCGCCGGGATTGCTAGCCCGGTGTTTGCCGAAGGCGTCGATGCTGGCACGCTGATCGAGAACACCGCGACCGCAACTTATGACGATGGCGGCGGACCGATCTCGATCAGTTCGAACACCGTCTCTGTTCTCGTGGATGAATTGCTCGATGTCGCGGTGACCTCGCTCGATCCCGGCACGATAGCGACGCAGCCGGGTGCAGAAGTGCTGACCTTCGAGCTCACGAATACCGGCAACGGCCCGGAGGCATTCGTGCTCGAGGCCTTGGGATCGGTCGCAGGCAACGATTTCGACGCTACGATTACCGATATTGCGGTCGATACCAACGGCAACGGAACCTACGACCCCGGTGTCGACGAGATATTGGCGGCGCCGCGCACAACCGCTCTCCTAGACGCCGATGCGTCGCTTACGATCTTTGTTCTCGCGGACGTCCCGGCCAGCGCGGCAGACGGGAACCGCAGCGATATCGATCTTGCTGCACGCGCGGTCACCGGAACGGGCGCACCGGGCACGGTCTTTACTGGCGAAGGTGTCAGCGGCGGAGACGCGATCGCGGGCGCGAGTGGAGCTATCGACAATGAGATTGGCACTCTGCTGGTCGGGACCGCAGCGGTAGCTCTGACGAAGGCGGTTAGTATCGCTGACCAGTTCGGAGGAACCGGCGCCGTGCCCGGTGCGACGGCCAGCTTCACCATCATCGCCAGCGTGTCCGGCACCGGCTCCATCGATGATCTGGTGATCTCCGACCCCATTCCCGAAGGCACTACTTACGCGCCCGGTACCCTTGCACTTGGCGGTGCTGCGCTGACCGATGCATCCGGCGACGATGCGGGCCAAGCCTCCGATGCGGACGGGATCCGTGTCGATCTCGGGACAATGGCTGGCGGCGCTTCCCAGACAATCACCTTCGATGTCGTAATCGACTGAAAAATAAAATTAAAACAATGGTATAAAGGGGAAATGGGCTATGACGAATATCGCGAACACCTTCGCTATCGCGGTTGCGCTGGCAGGGGCAGGCGCGCCTGCCGGCCTGGCGGCGCAGGATGAACAACCCGTAATGCTCGCAGGCGATGTGATGGCGGTCGAAGTCACCACTGACGCGTCCGGCCGCGAAGTGACCCGGCTGGTCGAACCGGGAACGATTGTGCCGGGCGACCGCCTGATTTTCGGGACGGACTACGCCAATACCGGTAACAACGCGGTCGGCGATTTTGTTGTGACCAATCCGCTGCCCGAAGCCGTCCGCCTCGCGCCCGATGCCGACCCCGCGCTGACCGTATCGGTCGATGGTGCGGCGAGTTGGGGCACGCTTTCCGCTCTGACCGTGACCGAGGCCGACGGAAGCACCCGCACCGCCCGGCACGAGGACGTGACGCATGTTCGATGGATCCTCGCCCGCATCGCGCCGGGAGAAAAGGGCCGCGTCGAATATCCCGCAATCATCCGCTGACCAGCGGTCGATAGCCGCCAAGTCCCGCGGGCGGCGAGAAGATCGCGGGCTACACGCAAAGGACCAGACCAATGAAACGAACCACCCAGCTGCTGGGTGCGGTGAGCGCATTTGCGCTTGTCGCCATGTCCAGCGCCCCCGCCATTGCGCAGGGGACCGACGCCGGATCGACGATCCGGAACAGCGTCTCTGTCACATACAGGGTGAATGACATCCTTCAAGATGCAGAGACGGCGAGCGACACTTTCACCGTCGACCGGCGCGTCGATGTAGTCGTCGCGGCGATCAACGGCACCACCGCGGTGACCGCCGGCGAGACGGAAGCCGTCGTTCAGTTCACCGTCACGAACCTGTCGAACGACACGATCGACTACCAGCTGTTCGCCGACGAGACGGAAGACGATCTCAGCAACCTGCGCATTTTCGTCGAAGACGATGGTGTGGCCGGCTTCTCCAACGGCGATACCGAGATTGACTACCTTGATGGTATGGCCGCCGACGAGACGCGAACGATCTACGTGCTGGGGGATATCGCCAGCGTGGCCGATAACGGGGACACATACGATGTCGTCCTGACCGCCGATGCACGCGATCCGACCGGTTCGGTTGCTTCGCCGGGTGTGGATCTGGAAAGCACTTCGACCGCAAACACCGCCGGCGTCGATACCGTCCTTGCCGATGGTGCGAGCGGCGTTGGCACGCGCGACACGGGGCCGAGCGATGGCGCCTTTGCAGCCGTCAACTCCTATGTCGTTGCGGCAGCGGATGTGGCGATCAACAAGACCAGCCGCATCCTCAGCGATCCGATCAACACGCGCACTCCGGGCGGCCCGGCCAACCCGAACGCCAAGGCAATTCCGGGCGCAGAGATAGAATACTGCATTACCGTCGCCAACGCGGCCGGTGCTGCAGAAGCAACGGCGGTAAACGTCGTCGATCTGCTTCCCGCCGACGTAACCTTCACCGCTGGCGACGGCATCTTTGTCGACCAGGATGGTGATTGTGCGGGCGGGACCGACGAAGAGGGCGGCGCTGCCAGCTTCGACGATGCAAGCGGACCGGTTGGAGAGGATCGTATTCTCGCAACCCTGCCGAACATTCCGGCCGCGACCACGCGCTCGCTCTATTTCATCGTGACGATCGATTAAGATCGGACCTGTGGAATAGCGGCTTTGCGTGTAGCCACCTTCTTGAGGCCCTTGGCAGCAGCACTCACCATGGTGCTGCTGCCTTCGGGTATTTGCGGGGAGGGCGCGCGCGCGCAAAATTACGGCCCGCAGGACGGAGCGGGCGCAACCCTTCGCACGATCGAAAATACTGCCGAGGCGCGCTGGCTTTTCGAAGGGCGCGAGGTGCAGGTGGTGTCCAATACCGTCACCTTCGACGTAGCCACTCCGCCCCCGAGCATCCGGGCGTTTCGCCCGTCCGTTGGCGGGGGGGTGCAACTGAGCTTCCGCGCTCCCGTCTGCAACGCCATCGGACAGAGCGCGCAGGCGGCGGGCGATGATGGCGGACAACGCCCGGCCAATAGCGGTGTCGAGCTTACGCCGCGCGAGGGATCGGTGGAGCAATCCTCGGTCATTCGTGTGGGAGAGACGCTGCTCTTCGAAGTCGAAGCTGGCGCTGCCAACACCGATCGCACCGCAATCGATAGTCTTGCGATAATTATCACCAGCTCGAGCGGCGATCGCGAAACCGAAACTATCTTCGAAACCGGGATCAATACCGGTATCTTCGTCGGCCAGATTGATACGGGGCGTCTGGTGTTGGAACCGGTAGCGGGGGACTGCCGCCTGGATTTGGGCGACGGCACGGCGATCACTATCGCCGCCGCACGCGCTGCAGATAGCGATATTTTCGCTCAGGTTACCATCGAAGCGCTGGGCGATCCTTTCGGCTTCGTGTTCGATAGCGAGACCGGAGAGCCCGTGGACGGGGCACGCGTCACCCTGGTGAATGCCGCGAACGGAGCCCCTGCGGCCGTTCTTGCCGCTGATGGCGAGACCGTGTGGCCCTCCACCGTGATTTCCGGAGGTCCGGTGTCCGATGCAGCTGGGAATATTGTCCTGATGGGCGCGGGCGAATTCTGGTTTCCGCTCGTTCCTCAAGGAGATTACCGCCTCGATATCGAACCGCCGGCACCGTTCACCGCACCTTCCACTGCCACGCCCGAGGGCCTCGCGCGGATCACTCGGCCGGACGGACGGCCCTTCGTGATCAGCGATGGCTCGTATGGCGGTGCCTTCGCTTTGTCCGACCTCGGCCCGATCGAACTCGACATCCCGCTTGATCGCCCGGGTGGCGACCTTGGCCTTGTGAAGACCGCGTCCCGCGACCGCCTTCAGCCTGGCGATGTTGTGTTCTTCACCCTCCTTGTGCGCAACGAAGATGCCGATCGGGTCAAGCGCGAGGTCTTGCTGACCGACACCCCGCCACGCGCCCTTCGGCTGCGCCCTGATAGTATTCGCATCGACGGAACCGAAGCCCCTGATGCCGTGCTCATCGCGCCGGACGGACGCGAGTTTACAATTGCCCTGGGCGATATAGCTGGCGGAGCATCGGCGCGCGTGACCTATGCGATGAGTGTTCTGCCCGACGCCGCGCCGGGCCGGGCGGAGAACCGGGCACGGCTCACCGATGCGCGGGGGCGCACCGTCGAAGCGAGCGCCACCGTCGATATCACGCGAGAGGCGATTGCCGATCGCATGACCATTATCGGACGAATTACTGCGGGACGGTGCAACGTGCGCGGGACGTCCGACGATCCGCGCCCCGGCATTCCCGGCGTTCGGGTGATGCTGGAGGACGGCAGCTTCGCCGTCACTGATACCGACGGCCGCTACCATTTCGAAGGCGTGGTCCCCGGCACCCATGTGGTTGCTGTCGCGCGCATGACCTTGCCTGCAGGCAGCGAGCTCGTCGATTGCCACCGCTCGACCCGCAACGCTGGCAGCGCTGGTTCGCGCTTCGCCATCGGGCAGGGCGGCAGCCTTGTGGTCGCCGATTTCCATGCAACCGTCCCCGATCCCGCGCTGGCCAAAGCAGCGCAGTTCGCGCCCACTCGGCCCGAAGGTGTGACCGCGCTTGCCATCGAAGCGCTTGTGGATGAACCCGTTCCAGGCAGCCAAAACCTGCTCGAAAGTGAAATCCTTGTCGAAGCAGGATTGCCCGAAAGCACGGCCAAGGCTGCCGAGGCCGCTGCTTCCCTCTCCCCCGATACCGACTGGATCGCGCTTGGTGATGGCGAGGACGGGTTCCTGACTCCGACCATCGATACCAATCCGCGCGCTCCCGCCGTGCGCGTCGCGATCCGTCACCGGCGCGGCCAGACCGTGCGGCTGAGCGTCGATGGCGAGGCGGTGAGCGCGCTCAATTTCGACGGGACGCTAACCCCCGAGCGCGGGCAATTCGCAGTCTCGACCTGGCGCGGCGTCCCTCTCGCCAATGAACAGACATTGTTAGAAGCGCAGATCATCAACAGCTTCGGCGAGCCGACCGAAACCTTCACCCGTGAGGTGTTCTTCACCACCACGCCGAGCCGGGTCGAATTGGTGCGCGAGGCGTCCAATCTGGTTGCCGATGGTCGCACGCGGCCGGTTGTCGCCATTCGCTTGCTCGACCGCAACGACCGTCCTTTACGCGAAGGCATCTCCGGCAGTTTCCGCTTGAACGCGCCTTATGAAAGCGCCGAGCAGCTAGACCGCCAGCAATTGAACCAGCTGACCGGCCTTGGCGATGCAAGCGCCGCGCACTGGGTCGTCGAAGGCACGGACGGTATCGCCAAGATCGAGCTGGCGCCCACGATGATCAGCGGATCTCTGCGGCTCGATTTCGCGTTCGACGATGGCGAGATCCTGCGCGAACAACAGCTCGATGCATGGATCGAGCCAGGCGATATCGAATGGACGATCGTGGGCCTTGCGGAAGGCACGGCGGGGGCGCGCAGCGTCGCTGACAACATGCAGCGCGCCGGACAGTTCGACAGCGATCTGGGCGAGGACGCGCGGGTCGCGCTCTACGCTAAGGGCCGCGTGCTGGGGAAATACCTGCTCACTATCGCCTATGACAGCGCCAAGCAGCGCGAGGACCAGCGCCTGCTCGGCACGATCGACCCGCAGGCCTATTATACGGTATTCGCCGATGGCTCGTCACGCCGGTTCGATGCTGCAAGCCGCGAGAAGCTGTATGTCCGCATCGAGACCACTGCGTTCTATGCGATCTACGGCGATTTCAACACCGAGTTCAACCAGACCCGCCTTGCGCGCTACAACCGCACCGCGACGGGCCTGCGCGGTGAGGCCCGGTTCGGCGAGATCAAGGCCAGCGCTTTTGCCGCCGAGATATCGAGCCACCTCGTGCGCGACGAGATCCAGGGGCAGGGGATCACTGGTCCCTATGTGCTGACCAGCCGCGCTATTCTCCCCAATAGCGAACGCGTGACGATCGAAACGCGCGACCGCTTCCGCTCCGAATTGATCATCTCGAGCCGTACGCTCACGCGCTTCCTCGATTACGATGTCGATCTGCTTTCGGGCACGATCACCTTTGCCGCACCGATCCTCAGCCGCGACGAAGAGTTGAACCCGCAATTCATCATCGTCGAATACGAGACCGATGGCCGTGGCGAAGGCGAGCTTAACGCCGGCGTACGCGCCGATTGGACCAGCGCGGATGGCCGCGTTCGGATCGGGGCCAATGCGATCAGCGATGCAAATTCGAACGGAGGCGAAAGCGTGCGCACCGATATCGGATCGCTCGACCTTACCGCGCGCGTTGGCGACCATACCGAATTGCGGGCTGAGGTCGCCGTCAGTCACCAGAAGGGCGAAGCGGCGACAGGCTTCCTCCTCGAAGCGCAGCATCAGACCGGCACGCTGGATGTACTCGCTTATGCCCAGCAGATTGATGCCGATTATGGTGTGGGCCAGCAGAACAATGTCGAGCTGGGTCGTCGCAAGTTCGGGATCGACGGACGCGTGCTCATCGCCGACAATCTGAGCTTGCTCGGCAGTATCTGGCAGGATGATAGCCTTCAGGATGCTGCGCGTCGCCGCGCTGCGCAAACGCAGCTCACGCTGACCCACCGGACCACCGATCTGCGCTTCGGTCTCACGCATTTTAACGACCGCCTGGCCGATGGCGCGACGAACATCTCGACCACACTCGATGCCGGGATCACGCAGCGCCTGTTCGAGAACGCGCTCGAGCTTTCTGCCACCAGTTCGATCGCACTTGGCAGTGCCAAGAGCATCGACTTGCCCGCCCGCCACCGCTTCGATGCGCGGTATCGCGTCGCCAGGGATGTGCGCCTCGTCGGGACCTACGAACTTGCCGACGGGGCCGAGTTCGATGCGCGCCAGCTGCGCGGCGGGATCGAGCTTTCGCCATGGCGCGGCGGGCAGGTCGTCACCACCGTGGGACAACAGACCATCGGCGAATTTGGCAACCGCAGCTTTGCCGCCTTCGGTCTGTCACAATCGCTGCAAATGACCCCCGAACTGCAACTCGATGCGACAATCGATGGCAATCGTACGCTGAACGGCGCGCCCGATCCGGACGATCTCGTCAATCCTCTCCAGCCCGCGGCGAGTGGCGGGCAGTTCAACGGCGGCCAACTTTTCGAGGACTTTACCGCCCTGACGCTTGGCGGGGCGTGGCGCAAGGATCTCTGGAGTGTCACCGCGCGCGGCGAGTATCGTGACGGTGAGCTAGCGGACCGAGCAGGCGCGGCGCTCGGTGCCATTCGCCAGCTGGGGGAGGGCAGCGTGCTTGGTGCGGGGGGCACCTGGACCCGTGCGAAGGACATTTCGGGCGCGGTAACCGAGATCATCGATGCCAGCTTCGCCTTCGCCAATCGACCGGACAGCTCCCCCTTCGCACAGCTTGGCAGGCTCGAATATCGCAGCGACCGGGTGATGGGCGGCGTGGCCGGTAACGAACCAGGCAATGTGTCGCAGGCAGGACGTACCGCACTGATTGTCGATGGCGATGCGCTTTCGCGCCGGCTGGTGGGCAGCTGGTCGGGCAATTATTCGCCTCGCGGGCTCCAAGCGGACAGCTTCGGCATTCTGGGGGAGACCCGGCGCGATGAATACACCTTGTTCCTTGGCGCACGTTACAATTTTGATGCGTTCGAGGGATTGGACTTTGCCGCGACGACAATCCTTGCCGGGGCCGATGCGCAGCTAGGGCTTGGCGACAGTTTCGAGATCGGCGCGCGCGGCACGGTACGCGCCAATATCTCGGACGACGTAACGGCCTTCGCGTATGGTCCGCTGGTCGGCTTCGTGCCCGTCGATGGAATGCTGCTGACGCTCGGCTACAATATCGAAGGGTTCCGCGACGCCGACTTCGCCGCTGCGCGCAACACCGACGAAGGCGTGTTTGCGGCGCTGCGCTTCAAGTTCGACACCGACACGTTCGGCTTTCTGGGGCTCGACCGATGATCGCACGTCTTCTGCGCTCCCCTGCCGCACTGTGCGCGATGCTTTGCGCATTCATGAGCGTACCTGCCTTCGCGCAGGTTCAAGGTGATCAACTGATCGAAAACCACCGCACGCAAAGCGACTACAACACGCGCTACACTGCACCTGATGGCGATAATCGCGTCCTGCTTGTGATCGTTATGTCCGAATACGATCTCAACCAGGATTCAGAGGTGACGCGGGTTCGCTTTGGCGGTCAGAACCTCGTATCATTGGGCACGATCGAGGGTCAGCTTTCGAAGCGCAACCGGTTGTCCGCTTTCTATCTTCCCGAAAGCCGGATCCAGTCAGGAGAGCGCGATCTGCAGATAAGGTATCGACCGGCCGGGGCGTCTTCGATCATCTACGCCGCGACGCTGATCAATGTCGATCAGAACCGGCTCAACGAAATCAGTCCGCAATTCCTGCGGAACTGCACGAATAATGGCAGTGCACGGCCCGGCACCATCAATTTCGCTCCGATCGCCGCCGAAGCCAATGATTACGTGTTCTCCTTCGTCGGCACGGGCGACAACGATGCGTTCACGACCTTCAACAACGGAGCCATCGAATTCGTCGATCAGCGAGTGCGCGGTCCGGGCTTCAGTTTCGCAGGCGGTCTCCAGGTGCCGCAAACCGATCGTATCATCGCAGGCAACGCAACCTTGACAGAAGGGTGCCAGAACCGTCCCTTGACCTTGCAGCTGAAGTTCAGTTCGGTTGGCTTTGGAGTGGATGGAACACTGACGGCTTCCGATCCGGTAGTCGCTGGCAACGGTGTAACCGTGCGGGTCGAGGACGAAGATCTCAATATCCGCCTCGATGCTCCCGACACCGTAACGGTTGAGGTCCTGAATGATCGCACCGGTGAGCTGGAGACCGTCACCCTGATCGAGACCGGCGACAGTACCGGCATTTTCGAAGCGGTGCTCGCGACCGCGTTCGATCGGTTCATTGGGATCGACGAGAATGGGTCGATGAACGTCCTTGGCGGTGATGTTCTGGCCATTACTTATTTCGACAGCCGAACCTCGACGAACGACAGCACGAACCGCACGGTCAGCATGAATATCACCGATGGTGCGCGAACCGCGAGCGTTCCGCCCACCCTTTCGTGCCCCGTCGATTTCAGCATCTTCGACTGGCAGGCGATCAGCTGGGCTGCCGGTTCGACGAACAACACCTATCCACTTGGTACGCGCGGAGACATCGGCTTCGAGATTGCTACGCCAGGTTCATTTTTCGAATCTGCAACGTTGGGCGGGCGGTCACCGACGCGGCAGAACGTCATCAATGGCGGGACGGGCGATTTTGCGCTCGCTCTCGTAGGTGAGCAAACCAGTCGGAGCGACGCGATCGTCATGAATATCGCGCTGCCGGGCGTTGCGCAGAATGCGCAATTCGCGATTTTCGACGTTGACTTCTTCCGTGGCCAGTTCGCAGACCGGGTCGAAGTCATCGGGCGGCTGAATGGCGCAACCGTGTTGCCAACCATCACCAATGGCACGGCGAACGAGGTGGTGGGCAATGTTGCATTCGGCCTCGCCAGTTCCGATAGCGATAGCGGCGCGGGCACGATCTTTGTCACCTTCGCCTCGTCGATCGATGCCATTGAAATCCGCTATGCAAACCACGATGCTGCGCCTGGCGATCCCGGTCTCCAGGGCATCGCGATCCACGATCTCGTCTTTTGCGTGAGCGCTGCCCGCCTCTCGGTAACCAAGGTCAGCGCAGTCCTTTCCGACCCGATCAACGGGTCTGCCGAGCCCAAGGCAATCCCAGGAGCGCTGGTCGAATATTTGATCACCGTTGCGAATATCGGTGACGGACCGGCGGATGCGGGCAGCCTCGCCGTGCATGATGACGCCCCGGCAAAAGCGAAACTATGCCTGTTGAACCGAAGTGGCGGTCCGGTCATCTTTGAGGATGCAAGCGGGAATTCCGGTCTGAGCTACACATTCACAAACTTGGCCGCGAATGGTGACGACCTGGAATTTTCAAACGACGGCGGGGCCAGCTTTGCCTATACGCCCGCTACCGATGGGGATGGATGCGATGGTGACATCACCGACTTTCGCGTGCGCCCTGAAGGGGCCTTCGCCCCCGGGGAGGAGCTGAGGCTGCGGGTGCGATTCATCATCGAATAGAACGCTCCCACACCCGCGCTTGCTCTGCTACCGCCGCGCGATGAACTGCTGGATAGAACGTGCCGACGCCGCTCTCACCGCGGCCAATCGCTACCTGAATGTCGCGCGCGACTACTGCGCCGAATTAGCCAGAGAGCCAGCTGCGCTGACGCGCGAGCAGCACGCGTTGCACGGCTTTGCCTGGATCGCCGCGACCATCGCTGCGCTCGAAGCGCTGGTTGAATGGGCGCATGCAGTCCAGAAGCGTGGGGCGTTCGGGACGATCGACGAGCTGACCTTGCGCATTGGCATGGCGGAATACGGCGCACAGCTCGTCCACGGGGTGCCGATGAGCGCAAGCGAGGTCGTGCGACCGGCGTCACTGGGTGCCGCAAAGGCTGCACAAGCGCTGGCCACCGATCCCGCCTTCGCGGCATTTCTGCAAGAGGGCAGCACTGTTCGAACACGCGCGCAGCTTGCGGTGCTGCTTGCTCAGGGCGCGCGCCCGGACGAAGGGCTGGGCGACGACACGCTGGACCTCATGCGCGACCAGATCCGCAGCTTCACTGCCGACCGGATCGCACCACATGCCCATGGCTGGCACCTCGCAGATACGCTGATTCCCGACGCGGTGATCGCAGAGATGGCAGACCTAGGTACATTCGGCATCTGCATTGCCGAAGAGCATGGCGGGCTCGGGCTAGGGAAGCTCGCCATGTCCGTCGTCTCGGAAGAACTTTCGCGTGGCTGGATCTGCGCAGGCTCGCTCGGCACCCGGTCGGAGATCGCTGGCGAACTGATAGCGGCGAACGGGACCGAGGCGCAAAAGGCGCACTACCTGCCGCGCATCGCCAATGGCTCGATCCTGCCGACAGCGGTCTTCACCGAACCGGACACCGGAAGCGATCTCGCCAGCCTCGCCACGCGCGCCCGCGCGACCAAAACGGGCTGGCGGATCGACGGGGCGAAGACCTGGATCACCCATGCGGCGCGCGCCGATCTCATGACGCTGCTCGCCCGCACCGATGCGAGCGAACCGGGTTATCGTGGCCTCTCCATGTTTCTCGTCGAGAAAACCCGCGGGACCGAAGCCGATCCCTTCCCCGATACAGGGATCGACGGGAGCGAGATCGAGGTCCTGGGCTATCGCGGCATGAAAGAATATGCGCTCGGCTTCGACGGTTTCGAGATACCGGAAGACGCGCTGCTTGGCGGTCATGAGGGCGCAGGGTTCAAGCAGTTGATGCAGACCTTCGAAGGCGCGCGCATCCAGACCGCCGCGCGCGCGGTGGGCGTTGCGTGGAACGCCTTCGACCTTGCGCTGGACTACGCGCAGGACCGCAAGCAGTTCGGCGAGCCACTGAACGCTTTTCCCCGCGTTGCCGACAAGCTGGTGCTCATGGCGGTCGAAAGCGTGATCGCGCGTGAGCTTACCTACAGCGCCGCGCGGGCCAAGGATCGCGGGGCGCGCTGCGACATCGAAGCGGGAATGGCAAAGCTGCTGGCCGCACGCACCGCATGGAGCGCGGCGGACCAGGCGGTCCAGATCCATGGTGGCAATGGCTATGCGCTCGAATATCCAATCAGCCGGGTGCTTTGCGATGCGCGTATTCTCAATATCTTCGAAGGCGCAGCCGAGATCCAGGCGCAGGTGATTGCCCGCGGATTGCTGAGCACGGCGACTGGCGAGACACGGGCGCTGCGAACGGCGTGATTGACCGCGCGGCGCGAAGCTCTATGCGTGCGCGCCGCATGGATCCGCCCTCTGGACTTTCCGCCCCGCCGCCGCTCGACGCTTTCATTGCGCGAGGACCGATTGCGCTCTTTCTCGATTTTGACGGGACGCTGGTGGAACTGGCGCATGGACCCGACGCAATCGCTCCCTTGCCCGATCTCGCTCAACGGCTTGTACGGCTGGCGGAGCGGATGGAGGGTCGGTGCGCCATCATCAGCGGTCGAGGGATCGCCGATATCGAACGGCATGTCGGCTCGCTATCCGTGGCGGTCGCGGGGTCGCACGGCCTCGACCGGCGGCGCGCGGATGGCTCGGCGCTGTGCGCTGGGCTACAGGCATTGCCCGAGGCGATCGCGCACTCGATGCGGGTCTTCGCCGACGAAAATGGCCTCGCCTATGAGCACAAACCGCATGGCGGCGCGCTTCATACCCGCGCAAAGCCGGACCTGTTCGACGCTGCAAAGGCGCACGCGGAGGATCTTGCAACAGAGCACGGCTGGGTAGTACAGGGCGGCAAACACGTTGTCGAAGTCGTTGCACGTGGAGCGAACAAGGGCGCTGCGCTGGATGCATTCATGGCCGAGAAGCCGTTTGCAGGCGCGCAACCCGTTTTCCTGGGCGATGACCTGACCGACGAAGCGGGTTTCGCCGCAGCAATCGCGCAAGGCGGGGAGGGCATTCTCATCGGCCACCGCCAACCAAGCACCGCGCGGCTCAGCCTGCCAGATGTTGCCGCCGTCCACACCTGGCTGCAGCTTTAACCGTGCCGCATCAGGCAAACCTCGAATTGTGGCCGATCGGCAATTGTCAGATATCCGGCCTCGTCGATGAAAGTGGCGCGCTGGTCTGGGGCTGTATCCCGCGCGTCGATGGCGATCCGGTCTTTTGCGCGCTGCTGAACGGCGCGGATCGCGATACCGGTATCTGGCGCTTCGAACTCGAAGGCCAGATCAGTGCGACACAGGAATATATCCGCAACACGCCCAACCTAGTCACGACCCTGGAGGCCCGCGATGGAAGCGCGGTGGAGATCCTCGACTTCTGCCCGCGGTTCGAGCGATCGGGGCGAATGTATCGCCCGGTCGCCTATACGCGCATCGTGCGGCCGTTGCGCGGCAATCCCCGCATTCGCGTCGTCCTGCGTCCCGCTCACGATTATGGCGCTACGATTACCGAGACAACGCATGGCACGAACCATATCCGGTATCTTATCGGTCGCCAGCCACTACGCCTCTCGACCGATGCGCCGGTCGGCTACCTCCTCGAACAGCGCAGCTTTCGCATCGAGGAGGATACGCACTTCTTTCTCGGGCCTGACGAACCGTTCGTCGGCAACCTGCGCGAAGAGGTGCGTTCGATGGAGCAGTCGACGCGGGCTTATTGGCAGCGTTGGGTACGGATGCTCGCTATCCCGCTCGAATGGCAGGAGGAGGTCATTCGCTGCGCCATCACGCTCAAACTGTGCCAGCATGAGGAGACGGGCGCGATCGTCGCAGCGCTCACGACTTCGATCCCCGAAGCCGCCAATTCGGAGCGCAACTGGGATTATCGCTACTGCTGGATCCGCGATTCCTATTACACCGTCCAGGCGCTCAACCGTTTGGGCGCGCTCGATGTGATGGAGAAATATCTCGGCTACCTGCGCAACATCGTGGACGGCGCGCGCGGCGGTCAGATCCAGCCGCTCTATTCGGTGATGGGCGAAAGCGAGCTTGACGAGAGAAGCGCCGATGATCTCGCCGGCTATCGCGGCATGGGTCCGGTCCGATGCGGCAATGCGGCCTACAAGCAAGTCCAGCACGATTGCTACGGCCAGATCGTGTTGCCGAGCGTGCAGGGCTTTTTCGACAAGCGCCTTCTGCGCCCGGCGGACGCGCACGATTTTGAAAGCCTCGAACAGGTCGGCAAGATGGCCTGGGCGATGCATGACCAGCCCGATGCCGGCCTATGGGAGTTCCGCACCCGGCAGGAGGTGCACACCTATTCTGCTGTCATGAGCTGGGCGGCATGCGACCGGCTCGCCAACGTCGCAGATCATATCGGGCGGCCCGAGCGCGCGGCGGTCTGGCGCGAGCGCGCCGACACCATCGCCACGACAATCGAGGAGAAGGCGTGGAAGCCAAACGGGAAGGGCGGCCATTTCGGCGCAAGCTTCGAGAGTGACTATCTCGATGCAAGCCTGCTTCAGATGGTCGAGCTGCGGTTCCTCTCGCCGGACAATGAGCGGTTCCAGCAGACCTTCGCGGCGGTAGAGGAGCATCTACGCCGCGGCAATCACATGCTGCGCTATGCCGCAGAAGATGATTTCGGCGCGCCCGAAACCGCCTTTAACGTCTGCACGTTCTGGCTGATCGAAGCGCTGCATCTGGCCGGGCGCAGTGAGGAAGCGCGCGCCCTGTTCTGCACAATGCTCAGCCACACAACCCGGTCGGGTTTGTTGAGTGAGGACCTGGATTACGATTCAGGGGAGCTTTGGGGGAACTTCCCTCAGACCTACTCGCTGGTAGGGGTAATAAATTGCGCCGGCCTCCTGTCCAAACCGTGGAGTGAAGTCCGATAGCCGATACCGCCCAGCGCCTTGTCGTCGTCTCCAATCGTGTCGCCGTTCCCAAGGCGCGAGGCGCGGCGGGTGCGCAGGGCGGTCTGGCAGGCGCGCTGAAGGCCGCTCTCCAGGAACGCGGCGGATTGTGGTTCGGATGGTCTGGCGAAGAGGTCGAGGGGCCGGGCGACACCATCCATACGCAGACTGAAGACGATATTACTTTCGCAACGCTCGATCTGTCCGCGCGCGAGATCGAGGAATATTACAACGGCTATGCCAATTCCACCCTCTGGCCTCTCTTCCACTATCGCATTGACCTTGCGCGCTTTGAGGAGAAGACGGGCAAGGGCTATGAAGCGGTCAACGACCGGTTCGCCGATCGTCTTTCCGCACTGATCGAACCCGGCGATTTCGTCTGGGTGCACGACTACCACCTCATCCCGCTGGGCCAGCGGCTGCGCGAGCGAGGCATCGACAACAAGATCGGGTTCTTCCTCCACACGCCCTGGCCCCCGACCCGCCTGCTGACCTCGCTTCCCTACCACGAACGGCTGGTGCGCTCGCTGCTCTCCTACGACCTGGTCGGGTTCCAGACCGAAGAGTGGCTGGGAAGCTTCAAGCATTATTGCGAGACTGAGCTTAAAGCGGATATCGACGACAAGCATGCGCGCATAACACTCGATGGCCGAACCACGATTGCGCGTTCATTTCCCATAGGCATCGATTGGGAGCAATTTCGTAGCAGCGGTATGCAGGGTGAAGCGCGCCAGGCCGAACAGCGCCTGCGCTCATCGACCCGCCACCGCATCGGCATGATCGGGGTGGACCGGCTCGACTATTCGAAGGGGCTGCCGGAGCGCATCGACGGGATCGGCCGCTTTTTCGACAAGCATCCCGAACGTGTGCGCGAACTTGTCTACATCCAGATTGCCCCGCCAAGCCGTGAAGACGTGGAAAGCTACCAGCAGATCCGCGAAACGCTGGAGCGTAAGACTGGACAGATCAACGGCGCGAGGAGCGAGGTCGATCTTGTGCCGATCCGCTACGTCAATCGCGGCTACAGCCATTCAGAGCTCTACGGCTTTTTCCGCGCCGCGAAGATTGGGCTGGTGACCCCTTTGCGCGATGGCATGAACCTGGTTGCGAAGGAATATGTCGCGGCCCAGGATCCGGACGATCCTGGCGTGCTGATCCTGTCCGAATTTGCTGGTGCCGCCGCCCAGCTTGCCTCCGGGGCCGTGCTGGTCAATCCGCACAGTCCCGACGCGCTCGCCTCTGCTATTGTTGCCGCGCTCGACATGTCTCTGGCAGAGCGCCGGACGCGGTTCGAAGCGATGATCGACACGGTGCGGGAGGATGACGTTCATGCCTGGACCGCGAGTTTCTGCCAAGCATTGGCAGAAATCTGCTAGATGAAGCGCCGCGCAGGTATACCTCTATCATTGATCAATCCAGACGTGCGCGCGAGATACGTCTTGAGGTCGGTATGCTGCGGCCGGTCTCTACGCCTTGACAAGACCCCTTGCACCCGTGTTGCCAAGCTGCGCGGATCAAAGGGTTTGCGCACAAAATCCTGCGCGCCGGCATAGATCGCCTGACTTTCGTCCTCCGCTCCGCTCATCGCGGTGAACATGATGACGGGCAGGTCATAGAAGTCAGGAGATTGGCGAAGCTGTCTGAGGAGCGTTACACCGGACATTCCCGGCATGTCCTGATCGAGCAGGAGAATATCGGGCCGTCGACGAGCAAGCAGCTGCAAGGCTTCCTCGCCACTGGTTACCCAGCCACAGGCGTGACCATGATCAATCAGCACTTGCGAGGCCAGCTCGGAGATCAGTTCGTCATCGTCTGCAATCAGGATATGGGCCATGGTCCTACGTTGGTCAGAGTGCTGTCATAGGGTGAATGCCGCAACTGTTACCGCCGCGCTTACCAAGCCAGTCCTTCACCAAGCTTCGGGATATCCACCTAGAGTGAACCGCAAGGCAGCTTGTCGCGAAGTGCCCCGCCTGTCACGACCATGCGCATGATTCGCCGTGAACCTGAAAGTGCCTTCATCGCCACGCAGGGCATCCACAACCTGCGAGATTACGGCGGATGGCGCGGAGCCGACGGTGCGCAGGTGCGCACCGGGCTCCTGTACCGTTCGGGTCAGCACATGGATGCGAGCGCGGCGGACCTTGCGACCATTCGCGATCTCGACATCCGGACCGTAATCGACCTTCGCGGAACCAGCGAACGACAAAGTTTCCCTTGCCGCCGGGTCGAAGGTTTTGCGGGCGAAGTCCTTTTCTACGATGGGGAGACCAGCAATTCACCGCCGCACGAAGGCGGCGGCGGGCGGATCGAGATGACGGCCGCAAGGGCACGGGATCGGATGATCGCGGTCTATACGCGCATGCCCGAAAATCCGGCGATGATCGATATCTTCTCGCGCTATTTCGAAGCGCTGGCTCAGCGTGAGGGCGCCAGCCTCGTGCATTGCTTTGCGGGCAAGGACCGTACCGGGATTGCCGCGAGCCTGCTACTCCATACGCTTGGAGTGGATTTCGCTGACATAACCACCGAATTCCTGCGCACCAACGAAGCGCCGACCCGCAAGGTGCTTGAGCGCCAGTCGCTACCGCGCATGGCGCAGCATTACGGCGAAATCGAACCTGATGCCCTGCGCAACCTTATGGGCGTGCACCCGGATTATCTCGACACGTATTGGCGCTACGTCACAGGCGAATACGGCTCCATCGATGCTTATGTTGAGCAAAGATTAGGTGTGGACGGGGCAAGCAAAGCACGCCTGCGCGAACGCTTCCTGACGTGACAATCAGGTGCTCCGCCCCCATATTCTCAACCGATAGATCAACCTGGATCCAAGAGAAAACGCATGGCGACCCATCGAACAAAAATGCTCATTATCGGCTCTGGTCCGGCGGGCTACAGCGCAGCGATCTATGCCGCGCGCGCTGCGCTCGATCCGATCGTCGTTCAGGGCCTGCAACCGGGCGGGCAGCTTACGATCACCACCGATGTCGAGAACTATCCCGGCTACCGGGAGGTCGTCCAGGGCCCATGGCTGATGGAAGAGATGAAGGCGCAGGCAGAAGCGGTCGGCACGCGGATGTTGTGGGACACGATTGTTTCGATCGATCTTGAGAACGGCAGCCCGTTCCGCGCCATCGGCGACAGCGGGGACGAATATATTGGCGATACGCTCGTGATCGCGACTGGCGCGCAGGCCAAATGGCTCGGCGTACCCGGTGAACAGGAACTCAGCGGAAAAGGTGTCTCCGCCTGTGCGACTTGCGATGGATTTTTCTATCGCGGCAAAAAAGTTGCGGTGATCGGCGGCGGCAACACCGCGGTCGAAGAAGCGCTGTATCTCACCAACCATTCCGATGACGTGACGCTCATCCATCGCCGCGATGCGTTGCGCGCTGAGAAAATCCTGCAAGACAGGCTGTTCAAGTCGCCGAAAATCTCGACGCTTTGGAACAAGACCGTCGAGCGCTTCGAGGCGGGCGAGGATGGCAGTCTCGATCATCTGGTGCTGATCGATACGCAGAGCGGCGAAACCTCGACGCTTGAAGTTGACGGTGCCTTTGTGGCGATTGGTCATGCGCCTGCCACCGAATTGTTCCAGGGCAAGCTGCCGATGGATAATGCGGGCTATCTCGAGGTCGAAGCTGGCACACCCAAGACGGCCATACCCGGCGTGTTCGCAGCGGGCGATGTCACTGACCATGTCTATCGACAGGCGGTGACGGCGGCGGGAATGGGCTGCATGGCCGCGCTTGACGGCGAACGCTTTTTGGCAACGCTGCAGGACTCACGCGTCGGTCAAGACACGCTGGAAGCCGAAGCTGCCGAATAACTCAGACGGTAGTCGGATCGAGCGCGCCTGCCGGGAAGACAGGCGCGCCGGCGAAGACCAGTATCGCCGCCTTGGCTATCAGCACGATCAGCGCCACGCTCGAAAGCGCATACAGGACAAAGCGCACCGCAACCTTGTTCGCCGTGACCTGCACGATGCTGTGGATCACGCGAAGCCCTACGTAGATCCATGCGAGAAAAGCGTTTGCGTCCGTACCACCGCCGATCAGCGCCAGCACGATGATGACCGCATAAAAGATCGTCGGTTGTTCGTGCAGATGATTGTAATTGTGCGCTTTCCATTGGGTCTCGCGCGGCAGTTTCTCATCAAGCAGACTGGTCACCTGCGCGTCGTCCGGTGCCATGTTGACGCGTTGCATTGCCGGGATGCGGCTCACATACATCCACGCCCAGATGATCATGGTCCAGATCATCAGCGCGACAGCGGGCTGCAAGATGGCGGAATAGTCGGTCATCAAGGGAACGCTCCGGGATCGTGGAAGACAGTGACCGCGATCGCGCGGTAGGCCAGGTAGATGAGCGCGAGGGTCGCGGCAAAGAACAGCGCAGCGCGTATCGCGAGCGTATTGACCAGAGACTGCCAGAACGAATGGACGATCCGCAAGGCGACGTAGATCCATGCTGCCAGGACGTCGCCCGCGCCTGCTCCCATGATCGCAAGGATCACCACCACGGGATAGAAGATCGTCGGCTGTTCCATCAGGTGGGTGTAATTGTGCGAAGGCCAGACCGCGCGCTTCGCAATCAGCTTGTCGAGATCGCCGCCACGTCCGCCTGCGCTCTTCGTGAATTCGACGCCCTCACCGGGCCTTTCGGCCCGCGCGTTTTTGAGCTTCGCCATTTCGGGCCCGCGGGTGAACGCGACCCAGAACAGCATCACGATCGACCATGCGATCAGCACCGCCGCCGGTGCGAGCATCTGAGCCTGCATAAATCACTTTCCCCTTGTCGCTCCGCCGCTCCTGCGAGAGGGCTTATGCGTTGTCAATTGCAACCCGAACCTGGGTGTTATTGGGGCGCTTTGAGCACGTGGAGCTGGAAATAACCCAGCTTCCCGCGGGTGGACGATAACTTGAGGTCCCGCGCCGCGGCAATTTGTCGGGCCGTCTGTGGCAATGTGCTGCGCGTCTCGACATGAAACTTTGCTAGCCAGCGATGCAGCATCCGCTCAAGCGGTCCGGGCAGGCCGCTCAAATCGCCAAAATCGACAACGTGAAGCTCGCCGCCCGGTGCAAGGTACGAAGCGGCATGATCGAGGGCACCTTGCCAATCGGGGATCATCGAGAGCGAATAGGACAGCACGATGCGTTCGAACCCGGTCTCGGGAGCAGCCTCGCTAAACACCGTGCGCACATTGAAATCGCACGCATCGCCTTCGCCGAGCACAGCACGCGGGCCCAGCGCGCGGCGAGCATTCTTGAGCATTTCGCTCGAGATATCGAGACCGTAGAGCTTCACATCGGGCCAGGCGCGCGCAATCCTGGCGAGGTTGCGCCCGGTCCCGCAGGCGATCTCGAGCACGTGCATACCGGGCCGCGCCGCCAATCCCGCGATCAGTGTGTCGCGCCCGAAAAGGTAATATTTGCGCGTGAAATCATAGACATGACGCTGTCCGCGATAGACGTTGTCCATCAAGGCGGCATGCCCGGCGCGCGGGGCTGTTTCCGAACTCACGTCGCGAGCTCGTAGACATGCACGCCGCCATAAATCGAAGAGCGATCGCGCGCGGTAAGATCGGTCGACAGCGCTTCCTTGTAGCGCCAGCGACCAAGGATCGCATCGTCGAGGCGGCCGGGCAGCATGGTCGGCTCGGCAGCGGTGCGAAAGAGTACGCGCGCGCCCGGACGGCTCGCCCGCGTGATGCGGCCCCACAACTCGTCGAGCTGCGCGTTGTTCATCCAGTCCTGCGCATCGAGCAGCACGAAGCGGTCCATCGATGCTTCCTCACGATCGCCGATCCAATGGACCATGTTCGCTCGCACCACATCGGCCCGGTCGATCCGCTCGCGCATGACGTCCCAGTTGGCGCGCTGGAGGTAAGGGGGCAGCGGCGCATCCTCGGACCGGCTGTAGCCACGTCCGAATGCCTGCCAGGCGAAGTAATTGTCCTTCACCTCAAAATCGCAGGCAAGTTTCTCAAGGCGGCGGCGGAGCACCTCGGCCATGCGCTCATCGCCTGCTAGTTCGTCGAACTGTGCGGGCGGAATGCCGAGGCCGAACAGGGAAGCGGGTTGGTCGGTCAACCAGCGAATGAACTTCTTGTCGAAGATCGGAGCCAGCTCGCGCTCGAACACGGCGCGCTGCTCTTCCATGGTCTCGGCCTTGAGGAGCTTGTTCAGATCGACCTTGTAAAGTTTGGCGAAAAGGTGCGCGAGACCGATGAAATTGCCGAGCAGACCCTGGCGATACAGACCCTTTGTGAAGTAGCTGATCCGGCGGCGGCCCGTGATGTCGCGCTTTTCCCAGTACCGGCGCGATTCCGTGTCGAGATGCGGGGCAATCATCTCCTTGTAGACCGCCTTGTTCTCCTTGTGATCGGCATGTGCGAAGAAGCGATGGAACCGCTCGTAATTGGGCAGATGGCGGATCGCGGTAATCTTGAGCTGTCCGAGCGCGACATGCGCGCGGTTAAGGTCTACCGCGGTAACGCTCGCCGGATTGGCGGTGAGGTAGGAGAGCGCATTGCAGCTTCCGCTCGCGATGCACATGACGCGGCTGTCCGGCTCGATCGCGAGGCCCTCCATATCCACCACCGGATCTTCCCAGATCTGGGCGTAGACCAGGCCGTTGAAGGCGAGGGCAAACGCCTTGTCGAGAAATTTGTCCTTCGTTTTGGCATCTTTGCGCACCACCGCATCGGCAATGATCCGCTCGGGTCGGGAACTCATGAGATAAGGCCTTTTCGATATTCGCAGGAGGTATGCCTAGCAGCCTTGCGCGGCGCAAACATGACGAATTGCGAACCCATGATCGATTTCACGCGCCGACGGGGATGGGATCGGCAGCACCTTGCGCGATCAAAGTCTCAGCAAAACGGACCGGATCGGCGTTGCCGCCTGTGAGCATGATGATGGTGTCTTCGTCCACCGCAACCTTGCCAGCAAGCGCTGCGGCAAGTGCTGCTGCTCCCCCCGGTTCGAGCACGAGTTGGAGCTTTGCAAAGGCGAATCGCTGGGCTTCGCGAACCTCTTCGTCGGTCACGGTCACGCCCGGATCAGCGCGGTGTTGCAGCACGGCAAGGTTGATCGGCTTCGTCGCCAAGGGCTGAAGCGCGTCGCAAATGGTGACGGGGGCGGGCTCTGACTGATGGACGATCCTGCCGGTCGCCAGCGCTTGCCCGACCATGTCCCAGCCCTCGGGTTCGACGACATGAATTGCGCTGCCGGGGCAGGCGAGCGCCAGACCCGCCGCCAGACCGCCGCCGCCGCAGCAAACGATTATGCGGGAAGGCGCGCGGCCAAGCTGTGCGACGATCTCTATCCCTGCGCTGCCTTGCCCCTCGATCACCCGGGGATCGCCAAAGGCGTGGACCAGTGCGCCGCCGTTCTCGGCAATCAGCCGCGCGGCGATCTCGTCGCGGTCTTCGCCCGGACGGTTGTAAAGTATGATTTCGGCACCGAGCGCGCGCGTCGCTGCGAGCTTCACGTCGGGCGCATCGCGCGGCATGACGATCCGCGCTGGAATTCCGAGCCGCCGCGCCGCCCATGCAACGCCCTGTGCGTGATTACCGCTGGAGACCGCGACGACGCCGGCGGCCCGCTCCTCGTCCGACAGGTTCGACAGCCGCCACCATGCGCCGCGGATCTTGAACGCGCCGATCGGTTGCAAACTTTCCGCCTTGGCGTGGCAGCGTATCCCGGCGATCTCGACCGGCAGAAGCGGTGTCGGCGGGAGCAGACCAGCGATCGAGCGCGCGGCGGCCACGGTGCCCTTGCGGGTTGGTTGCCTGTCCGATTCGCCAGTCATCTTGTCGTCCTATCGCATTCGCCTATGTGAGTCAGCGCGGTGGCGGGCCCGGCGCAGCCTTCGCTAGGCCTGTCTGTCTATAGAAAGTGCTCCCTCATGAGAGCGCGCAGCTGGAGTGGTTGGAATGGCGAAAGTGCTGGTGATCGGGGCGGGGGGCGTCAGCTCGGTCTGCGTCCACAAGATGGCCCAGGCGAACAAGGGGGGGGACCGCGCGATCTTCTCCGAAATCCACCTCGCCAGTCGGACGCGCACCAAGTGCGACGCGATTGCGGCGAGCGTGAAGGAGCGCACCGGGGTCGATATCCCGACGTACGAAATCGACGCCGAAGAAGTGCCCGCAATGGTCAATCTGATCGCAAAAATCGGAGCGACCCATGTGGTCAATCTCGCGCTGCCCTATCAGGATCTGCCGATCATGGATGCGTGCCTCGAAGCGGGCGCGCACTATCTCGACACCGCAAACTACGAGCCGCGGGACGAAGCCAAGTTCGAGTATAAATGGCAGTGGGCCTATCATGATCGGTTCAAAGATGCCGGGCTGATGGCGCTGCTTGGCTCCGGCTTCGATCCGGGGGTCACCAGCGTCTTCACCATGTGGCTGAAGAAGCACAAGCTCAAGACGATCCGCCAGCTCGATATTCTCGACTGCAATGGCGGCGATCACGGTCAGGCGTTCGCTACCAATTTCAATCCCGAAATCAATATCCGCGAAGTGACCGCGCCTGCGCGTCACTGGGAAAACGGCGAGTGGGTCGAGACCCCCGCGATGCAGGTGAAGACCGAGTTCGACTTCGAGAAGGTCGGTACGCGACAGGCTTATCTCATGTATCACGAGGAGCTGGAGAGCCTATCCAAGCACCTGCCCGAACTCCAACGCGCGCGGTTCTGGATGACGTTCGGCGATGAATATATCAAGCATCTGACCGTGCTTCAGAATGTCGGCATGACCAGCATCGAGCCGGTGCGCTATCAGGGCCGCGAGATCGTGCCTTTGCAATTCCTGGCCGCCGTCCTGCCCAAGCCCGAGACCTTGGGCGAAACGACAAAGGGCAACACCAATATCGGCGTCATCGCAACCGGGGAAGCGCTGGACGGATCAGGCGAGAAAACGTTCTACGTCAACAACATCTGCAGCCACGAGAAGGCTTACGAGGAAACCGGAAACCAGGCGGTAAGCTACACCACCGGCGTCCCCGCCATGATCGGCACAGCGATGATGGTGACCGGTAAGTGGAGCGGGAAGGGCGTGTTCAACATGGAAGAGATGGACCCCGATCCCTTCATGGAGATGCTCAATGAGCATGGCTTGCCATGGAACGTGAAGGAGCTGGACGGGCCGGTGGGGTTTTGATGCGCATACTGTTTGCGCTTTTGCTATTTGCCTTGGGAGACGCGGCCTCGGTCGCTGCGCGTGACAGGGAAAGCCCGACAGTCGAGGTCTTTGATGCCGCGTCAGCCTGGGAAGAGTTCGAAACCGTCCTGCGCGGTAAATACGCCTACTTCGAACGCGACGATATCGATGTTGAAACGCAGCTTGATCGCTC
>JAZBPE010000030.1:0-48185 GCA_036353345.1 Erythrobacter sp.
GAGGACTGGAACCAGCCACGATGCTGATCGGAGCCTTCAAGATAGAGGTTTGCAGGCCATTGCAGATCCGGCCAGCGCCCGCTTTCGAGGACGAAGGCATGGGTGCAACCCGAATCGAACCAGACATCGAGGATGTCGGTGACCATCTCGTATTCGTCCGGGTCGTGGTGGGGGCCAAGGAATTCGGCGGCGCGGGCCTCGTGCCACGCATCGACGCCCTCGTCCTTGATCGCCTCGACCACGCGGGCATTGACCGCCGGGTCCTGAAGATACGAGCCGTCGGGCCGCACGAACAGCGTGATCGGCACGCCCCATGCGCGCTGGCGGCTGAGCACCCAGTCCGGGCGGCCTTCGACCATGGAGCCGATTCGGTTCTGGCCCTTGGCCGGGATGAACTCGATCCGCTCGATTTCGGACAGGGCGCGGGAGCGGAGGGTGCCGCCGTCCTCGAGGTCCTTGTCCATCGGCACAAACCATTGCGGTGTGCAGCGATAGATGACCTTGGCTTTCGAGCGCCATGAGTGTGGATAGCTATGTTGATAATCTGCGGATGCGCTGAGCAAAGCGCCCGCTTCGCGCAAATCGTTGCAGATCGGGCCGTCGGGCGCGTTGAAGGGCTTGTTGATGACGGAGCGGCGGCGTTCCTTGCCCTCTGCGTCGAGGTCATCCGCGCCCAGCCACGGCCAATCATCGCGATAACGCCCATCGTCCATGACCGCGAAAACGGGATTGATGCCGTGGGCCTTGCACAGCTCGAAATCGTCCTCGCCGTGGTCGGGCGACATATGGACAAGGCCGGTGCCGCTTTCAGTGGTGACAAAGTCGCCCGCAAGCATCGGGCGCGGTTTGGTGTAAAACTCGCTGTCCGGGAAGCGGTCCGCCATCGGGTGCTTGGCGATGGTTCCGGCTAGGTCGGAGCCTTTGAATGTCGTTATGCTATTCGCGCTACTTTCAGGCGCTCCCGTGCCCTTTTCATTGGCTCCGGTGCGGACTGACAGGGCGTAACAAAGGTCTTCCGCGACAAGGTATCGCTTATCGCCATAGTTGACGAGAACATACTCAACCTCAGCCCCATACGCGATCGCTTGATTGACCGGAATCGTCCAAGGTGTCGTCGTCCAAATCAGCGCATACGCGCCAACTAGTTCCTCAAACGGTGATTCAACAATTTCAAACGCCACATCGATCTGCGGCGAGTCCGTCAGGTCTTCGTATTCAACCTCGGCCTCGGCCAGCGCGGTCTTTTCAACCGGCGACCACATGATCGGCTTTGACCCGCGGTACAAATTGCCTGCCTCGGCGAATTTCATCAGCTCGGCAACAATCGTCGCCTCCGCCTGAAAATCCATCGTCAGATAGGGATTGTCCCAATCGCCCATGATGCCCAGACGCTTGAGCTGCTCGCGCTGCACATCCACCCATTTCTGCGCATAGGCGCGGCATTCGGCGCGGAATTCCTTTGCGGGAACCTCGTCCTTGTTCTTCTTCTTCTTGCGGTACTGTTCCTCGACCTTCCATTCGATCGGAAGACCGTGGCAATCCCAGCCCGGCACGTAAGGCGCATCGCGGCCCAGCAGGTTCTGCGTGCGGCAGACCATGTCCTTGAGGATGTGGTTGAGCGCATGGCCGACATGGATGTCGCCATTGGCGTAGGGCGGGCCATCATGCAGGATGAACTTTTCGCGACCCGCGCGTTCTTTACGCAGTTTTTCGTACAGGCCAATCTCGCGCCAGCGCGAGGCGATGCCCGGCTCCTTCTGCGGCAGACCGGCTTTCATCGGAAAGTCGGTTTCGGGCAAGAATACCGTATCGCGCCAATCGCGCTTGGGGGTGTCGTCATCGGCCATGGAACGCGGTGCGTTAGAGCAAGCCGCGCGCGCGATAAACCCTCAAACGGACGAAGCGGTCGCTCCGGTTTCCAGCTTGGCGAGGCGGCGGGCCTGGAAGGCGTAGCGCGCGGCTTTCGATACATCGGTCTGGAACTGCGCGTTGACGAACCCGCCAACCGCCGATCCGATCAGCGGCACGATCATGCCCGCCCGGCTGCGGAAGGCGGCAAAGGCGAGCGCGCGGCTGACACGCTCCACCACCTGATCGATCACCGGCTCGATATCCTCGGTCGTGACGGCGGCGAGCGATCCGTCGGGCGTGATGTCGGCTTCCAGCTTGTCGAGCTGCGCGAGGCGGTCCGTGCGATCCGACATGGCGGCGATTTCGAGGATCTGGAGGCGAAACAATCGCTCACGCTTGCCTTCGCCATCGAACCCGTAAGCGCGGCCCGTATCGCGGATGTTTGCCAGCCCCAGAGCGATGGTCGCCGGAATATCCGCGCTGGCCGTCAGCGCACCCGCAAAGCCAGCACCTGCGCCTGACAACGCGTTCAGCCGCCTGGCCTTGCGCTCGATCTGCTTGGCAGCATCGATCGCAGCAGACAGGTCGGACGTATCGTGATCGAACGTACCCAGCGCTTGCCTGGGCGCGGCTTTGTCAAGCGCGGCGAGAATGGTTTTGGTAAATCTCTTCGGGACCATACCAGCGAGCTGATGGCCTACCGGGTTGGTCAATTGTCCAATACCACGTCCGAAACGCGAAGGGCGGCCCTTGCGATAGGCGTTCTGTTGCTGGCGGAGCTGTTCGGCGTTCACGGGCAAGTATCCGATTTCTGGATTGATGCAGGGCTGGTCGATACAAGGCTAATCGACCAACCGGCGCGTCTGTTCCAAAATTGCCTCAATCCAGCAATTCACGCGCTTCGGCACAGTCGTGTTCCATCTGCGCCATCAGCGCCTCCAGACCGTCGAACTTCGCTTCACCGCGCAAGAAGTGGTGGAAGGCAACCTCGATCTCCTGACCGTAAAGATCGCCCGCAAAGTCGAAGAAATAGGGCTCCAGCAGTTCCTTGGGCGGCTCGAACTGGGGGCGGATGCCGATATTGGCTGCGCCTTTCAACGCTTCGCCGGTCGCGAGTATCCGGCCAGTGACGGCGTAGACCCCGTATTTCGGGCGCAAATATTGGTCGGCGGAAAGATTGGCGGTCGGGTAGCCGATAGTGCGTCCGCGCTTGTCGCCGTGCTCCACGATTCCGCGCATGGCGAAGGGGCGGGTGAGAAGCCGGGCGGCCAGTTGAGGGTCGCCATTGCGAAGAGCGGCGCGAATACGGCTGGAGGAGACGATCTCGCCTTCTCCGGCTACCGCTTCGACCACGCGGGCCCTAAGCCCGTGCTCGCCACCAAAGCCCGACAGGAGCGCGGCGTCGCCTTTCGCGCCCTTGCCGAAGGTAAAGTCGGCGCCAGTCACCACGCCATGCGCGCCAAAGCGTTCGATCAGGATCTGCGTGATGAAATCCTGCGCGCTGGTCCCCGCCAGTTCCGCATCGAAGTGAAAGACCATCATGGCGGTCGCCCCGGCGGCGAGGTAGAGTTCGTGGCGCTGCTCCAGCGTGGTTAGACGAAAGGGGGGCACGTCGGGCTTGAAGAAGCGCACCGGGTGCGGATCGAACGTCGCGATGATCGAAGGGCGCCCCTCCGCCTTCGCCCAGTCGATCGCTTCGCCCGCAACGCGCTGGTGCCCGAGATGGAACCCATCGAAGTTGCCGAGCGCGATCACCGCTCCGCGCAACGCTTCGGCAACAGGTTCGCGGTGATCGAGCCAGCGCATCAGGCGATCCCGCGCGGCTGCACATCGCCCCGCATGTCTTTAAGGCGGCGATAGGTCTCGAACGAAAAGGCGGGCCGATCCCCATCGCGCTCGTGATTTTCGCAGGCGACGCGCTGCCATTCGGGGCCGAGCGGCTTCATGAACACATCGCCTTCGAACTCCTCGTGAATCTGCGTCAGCTCGATCCGGGTCGCGATTGGACGAAACACATCGTAGATCGCAGCGCCGCCAACGACCATTATCTCGCCGCTGTCGTTCTCTTGCTGCGCGAGGACGAGCGCCGCCTGAGCCGAAGCAGCGATTTCGGCGCCTTCGCTGTCCCAACGCTCGCGCCGGGTCAGCACGATATGGCGGCGTCCGGGCAACAGGCGCGGCAGGCTTTCGAAGGTCTTGCGGCCCATGATCATCGGTCGCCCGCGCCCGTCCTCGCCCATCGTCAGACGCTTGAAATGCGCAAGGTCGGCGGCCAGGTGCCAGGGCAGGGAGCCTTCGTGACCGATCGCGCCATTGGCCGCGCGCGCATAGACGAGGACGATGTCGTGGCTCATCCGCTCGCCTCTTCGCTGAACGCGTCCGGCGCGTGCGCGACCCTCGTCACGTGGCCCATCTTTCGGCCCGCGCGCGCTTCGGCCTTGCCATAGAGATGCAAATGCGGCTCGCCCGCCTCGGCCAGAATGTCGTGGGCCCGAGAGGCATCCTCTCCTACGATATTTCGCATCTCGATGCTGGCGAAGCGGGTTGCGGCAGTGCCGAGCGGAAGACCGCAAATCGCGCGGATGTGATTCTCGAACTGGCTGGTCGCTGCGCCTTCGATTGTCCAGTGTCCCGAATTGTGGACGCGCGGGGCCATTTCGTTGAACACCGGTCCGTCTGCGGTGGCGAAGAATTCGAGCGTCAGTACGCCGACATAGTCAAGCGCTTGGGCAGCCGCTTTTGCGATGGCCCGCGCCTCGTCCATCTGCGCATCGACCAGCGCACCGGCGGGCAGCGCGGCACGCACCAGCATGCCGCCTTCGTGCCGGTTTGCCGACGATTCGTAAAAGCGGATTATACCGTCCGCCGCTCGTACGAGGATCACCGAAAACTCGGTCTCGAACCGCACCAGGCCTTCATAAACGCAAGGTGCATTCGGAAGATCGAGATCGGCGGCCTCGTGTGCGGCGGCGATGCGCCACTGGCCCTTGCCGTCATAGCCATCGCGCACGGTCTTCACGATGCCGGGGACGCCGATCCGTTCAATCGCGTTCGCAAGCTCGGCAGCAGAGCGGACCGCCGCGTAAGGCGCGCACGAGCCGCCGAGACGATCGACGAACGCCTTTTCGACCAGCCGATCCTGCGCGGTTTCGAGCGCCTTGGGATGGGGTGCGACCCGCGCCGCGGGCATCGCTGCGAACACGTCCAGCGGCACATTCTCGAACTCCCAGGTCACGACATCGCAGCGAGTCGCGAAATCCGAAAGCGCGCTTTGGTCCGACCATTCGGCTTCGATGAAAGCCGCGCAGGCCGGCGCTGCGACATTGTCGCCCGGCGGCGCGTAGCCGATTACGCGGTAGCCCAGCTGGAGCGCTGCGACCGCGAGCATGCGTCCAAGCTGCCCGCCGCCCAGAATGCCGATGGTCGAGCCGGGCCGTAGCGCCGCGCTCATTCCGGGCGCTCAGCGACATCGGCGGTGCGGGCAGCGCGCCATTCGCTCAGACGGGCGCGCAACGCCTCGTCTCCTAGCGCAAGGATTGCGGCTGCCATCAACCCGGCATTCTGCGCGCCTGCCTCCCCGATCGCAAGCGTGCCGACCGGGACTCCGGCGGGCATCTGGACGATGGAAAGCAGGCTGTCCATGCCCGACAAGGCCTTCGAATGAACCGGCACGCCAAGGACGGGCAGCTCGCTCATCGCCGCTATCATGCCGGGCAAATGCGCCGCGCCGCCAGCGCCTGCGATGATGACGCGAAACCCTTCTTCCGCCGCACTCTTGGCAAATGCGCTCAGCCGGTCGGGCGTGCGGTGGGCCGAAACGATGCGCGCGTCATGTGCGACGCCCAGTTCGCTCAGCACCTCGGCCGCGCGCGACATGGTCGGCCAGTCCGATTGGCTGCCCATAACCACCGCGACCTTGCCCCCCGTGCGTTTCATCACGCATCCTTCAGATAATAGCGCTCACCCGGCTGCATCCGGTCATCGAAACCATAGACGATCGGCTGACCGGTGGGGATTTCGAGCCCGGTAATGTCCTTGTCCGAAATGTTCGAGAGATGCTTGACCAGCGCGCGCAGGGAATTGCCATGGGCCGAGACGAGCACCGTTTCACCGCTTTGCAGCACAGGCACGATTGCCGCTTCGTAATAGGGGAGCACCCGATCGATCGTCAGCTTGAGGCTCTCGGCGCGCGGCACGTCGATCCCGTCATAGCGCGGATCGGCGCCTGGATCGTATTCGTGACCGGCTGGCATGTCGGGCGGCGGCGTGTCGAAGCTGCGCCGCCAGATATGGACCTGCTCTTCGCCGTGCTTTTGGCGCGTCTCGTTCTTGTCGAGCCCTGTAAGAGCGCCATAATGCCGTTCATTGAGGTGCCAGTCCTTGGTGACCGGCAGCCACAGGCGGTCCATCTCTTCCAGCGCGATGTTCAGCGTCTTGATCGCGCGGGTCTGGAACGAGGTGAAACACTGCGCGGGCCACACGCCGCGCGCTGCCATCAGCCGCCCGGCCTCCTTCGCTTCGGCGACACCCTTTTCGGTGAGGTCGACATCCCACCATCCGGTAAAACGGTTTTCGAGGTTCCACTGGCTCTGGCCGTGGCGCAGGAGGATGAGCTTGGGCATTTCTTCTCCGGGTGGCTCGACCGCGACCTAAAAAACGCTCGTTAGCCATCGCCCTCAGGCTTGGAAAGGGTGTTGTCCGGCGACCCCCATGCGCCCGGTTCTACATCACCCCGGGCCGCTTCGTCCTGCGTCATCGCACGGCCCTGCGCCTTGCGCCGCCTGAGATTCTCGCGCAGTTTTGCAGCCAGCCGCTCCTCGCGCGTTTGTCCCTCGCTTTTGCCCGTGCTCATGCAAAAGAGCCCTGACGGCCCTGGCCCGCACGATCAAGCCTTGCTTGACTTTTCGCAGCCCGCTGCCAATAGCGCGCGCCTGTTTGATCGGCTGCTGTAGCTCAGTGGTAGAGCGCACCCTTGGTAAGGGTGAGGCCGAGAGTTCAATTCTCTCCAGCAGCACCATTTTCTGAAATCTTGGGCGCTATTCCCTGCGCTCCGCTTCGGGGCGCCTGCGGGCGCGCTTGAAGGTGACGCTTCGCGCCGTCTGCGCCTTCGGCTTCGACTCCGCGCATGCGGTCGCTGGGCGACCGTATTGCATCGCGGGTCGCTGCGCGGCACATACTTCCTATGAACTTCCAACTCTCTGAAGAACAGAGCGCGCTTCAGGATGCGGCGCGCACCTTTGCGCGGGGCGAGCTGCCCGAACTGGCGCGCGAGATGGAGCGACACGACTATCCCGTGCCGCCCGACATGCTCGCGCGTTATGGTGCGATGGGCTTCCTCGGCATCAACCTGCCGGAAGAATATGGCGGGCTTGGTCTCGGCCATGTCGAAGCGCTGCTGGTGCTGGAGGAATTTGCGAAGATCTCCAACGCCGTCGCCTTCCCGGTGTTCGAAGCGCTGGTGGGCCCGGTGCGCACGATCGAGCGGTTCGGTTCAAGCGCGATGAAGGCGCGGGTGCTCCCGCAGGTAATCCGGGGCGAAAAGGTTGTTGCGGTTTCCATGTCCGAGCCCGATGCCGGAACCGCGCTTACCGATCTTGCGACCACGGCCCGTCCACATGGCAACGGCTACCGGGTCAGCGGCACCAAGCGGTGGACGAGCGGTGGTGGGCACTCAGACTATTACGTCACCTATTGCCGCTTCAACGACGATCCCGGAGCGAAGGGGATCGGCGCGGTGTTGCTAGAAAAAGACATGGCCGGGATTAGCTTCGGCAAGCGCGAGGAACTGATGGGCTTCCGCGGCATCCCCACCGCCGACATCACAATTGACGATGTTCAGATCAGCGAGGAACACGTCATCATAGGCGCGGGGGGGTTCGGCAAGCTGATGAGCGCCTTCGGCCTCGAACGCTGCGGCAATGCAACCCAATCGCTCGGCCTTGCCACCGCGGCTCTCGATCAGGCGCTCGCCTACACGCAGGAACGCAAGGCGTTCGGCAAACCGATCGTCGATTTCCAGGCTGTGCAATTGAAGCTGGCCGAAATGGCGATGAAGGTGGACGCTGCCCGCCTGCTGATCCACCGCGCCGCTGCCAATGCGAGCGCGCAGGACGATGGCCTGCCGACCGCTTACGAATCGAGCCTCGCCAAGTGCTACGCCAACGAAATCGTGCGCGAAGTCACGGCGCTCGGCATGCAGGTGATGGGCGGCTATGGCTATCACAAGGAATACGGGATGGAGCAGCGCCTGCGCGATGCCTACGCGTGGGGGATCGCTGGGGGTGCGATCGACGTGCAGAAGACCAATATTGCTGCGAGCATGGTGGGCCGCCGGTTCGATCAGCGCAAGTGAGGTCACGTACTTTGCGCTTGCACCCGGGCTCGGCTTGTTGCTGAAGACGCCGCTGTGATGAGCGAGCCCGGAACCGACGATCCCAAACCCATGCAGCGCCAAGAGCAGGCGGTGGGCGTACCACCGCGATCTGCGTCCGCGTCGCCATGGGGAAGTACGGGGGAGCCCGCGGTAACAGCATCCCCACGCTTTGCCGGACCGGTCGATGACAGCGACGCACTCACCCGGCTGCATCCCAACTACAAACTGTTGATGCGGCTCGGCGCTCTGTTCGCCGGTCTTTTCATCCTTGTGCTCGGCATTGTCGCGGATGGCGCGATGCAGGCAGCCGAGTTTGCTGTGCCATTCGGGATCGTGAGCGGCATCGCCTTGCTGCTTGCGCTCTTCATCATCATTCGCGTGCCTAACCGGCGTTACCACACTCGCGGTTATCAGGTGAGCAGCGACCGGCTACGGGTGGTGCGAGGCTACCTGTGGCGTTCCGACACGATCGTGCCGTTTGGCCGCGTGCAGCATATCGATGTCGATCAGGGACCGATGGAGCGCGCGCTGGGCATCGCGACGATGACGCTCCATACAGCGGGCAGCCACAATGCCTCGATCAAGCTGCCAGGGCTGGGCCACGAACTTGCGATAGCGATGCGTGAGGAGATCCGCAGTCACATAAAGCGCGAGGCGCTGTGAGCGCGGCAGACCTGCCCGCGCCGGTTCCTGCAAGCGGCGTGCCGCGCGCCGCCCCCTCACCTGCCGCCGCGCCCCAAACGCGCGCCGAACCGCAGCGCACCGCGCCGCTTTCCGTCCTCGTTGGGACATTGCAGAGCGCGCAGGGCGCGATCCTTCCGTCGATCTTTCTCGGCATCAGTTCCGGCGGAGCGGGCGTTCTTGTTGGCCTTGGCGTCGGTTTCGCTCTCATCGTACTGGGCACGCTGTTCGCCTGGCTGAGCTGGCGGCGGCTTACCTATACGATCGGTGCGCAGGACATTCGGGTCGAGCGGGGCATCTTCAGCCGCTCGGCCCGTTCGGTTCCCTACGAACGGATCCAGGACGTCAGCCTCGAACAGGCGCTGCTGCCACGTTTGTTCGGGCTGGTTTCGGTCAAGTTCGAGACCGGGGCGGGCGGCGGCGAAGACCTGAGCCTGGCCTATCTTGCGCAAAGCGAGGGGGAGCGGTTGCGCCAGCTGGTGCGCGAGCAGCGTAACACGGCGAACGGGGCACAGAGCGGCAGCACCGATGCGGCGACGCGCGACGACGATAGCAGGGCACTGTTCGCAATGGGGCCGCGGCGTCTTTTCACATTCGGCCTGTTCGAGTTCAGTCTCGCAGTCTTCGCCGTACTTGCAGGCCTTCTTCAATATGCTGACAATATCGTCGATTTCGACCTGTGGGACCGCGACCGGATCGAAGCCTTCGTCGCAGCCAATACCGGTTTCCTCGAAGCGCTCGGGCGTTCAGCGCAGATAGCTGGCGCACTTGCCGGACTGATCGGGGTATTTCTGATCGGCTCGCTTACGGGGATGGTCCGCGTGTTCCTGCGCGAATGGGGCTTCACCCTCGAGCGCACGCCGCGCGGGTTCCGTCGTCGCCGGGGCCTGCTGACCCGCACCGATGTCGTGATGCCGATCCACCGGGTGCAGGGAATCGCGATCGGCACCGGTCTGGTGCGCTACCGGTTCGGCTGGCACCGCCTCAGCTTCATCAGTCTGGCGCAGGACAACGGTGCCTCCAGCCATGTCGTCGCGCCGTTCGCCACGCTGGAGGAAATCGCGCCGATCGCGAGAACCGCCGGTTTCGAACTGCCGGGGGAGGACGCCGACTGGCGGCGCGCGAGCGGGCGCTACCTGCTCGATGGAGCGCTCTTCGATGGAGCAATGTTTCTGATTGCCGCCGTTATTGCGGGGCTGGCAACGCACATATTCGCGCCTGAATGGCGAGACGTAGCGATTGGCGTGCCGATCGTGCTCGCCGGCCTCTCCATCATCGCCAAGGCGCTCGCCTGGCGATTCCATCGCCACGCGCTCGATGCGTATCAGGTCATGGTGCGGAAAGGCGTTCTGGCACCGCGCGTGCAGGTCGCCACCCGCCTTAAGCTGCATTCGGTCGAAGTCGCGCAAGGGCCGATCGCCCGATTGCGCGGCTATGCGCATCTATATTGCGGACAGGCGGGCGGCGCGTTCTCGATCCCCGGCATTCCGGTCGCCCGCGCATACGAATTGCGAGCGAAGATCATCGAGACTATCGCTGCGACCGATTTTTCGCAACTGGAGAGCCAAAGCACCCCTGCGGCTTAGGCCTTCAGGTCGGCCCAGTCCGGGTTCTCGGCAAATTTCTTTGCGACATAGGAGCATTGCGGGACAATCTTGAACCCTTGCGCGCGTGCATCCGAAACAAGGCGATCGACCAGCAGCCCGGCGATACCGCGGCCGCCAATGGCATCTGGCACCACCGTATGCGTGGCTACGCGGGTGTCGGATGCCACGCGATTTTCAGGCAGGCCATCGCGCGGTTCCCATTCGAGAAAGCCGCTCGCATTCTCGCCTTCAACTCGCGCGACATATTTGCCGCCCTGACCTTGCGCGTGGTGCGTGATCGTCACCTGGTGCGTCTCGCTGTCGACTGGCTCGCTCATATGCTGATCGTCCTCCTTCTTGCCATGAACGCGGGCGCGGGTAGAGGCGTTCCGTGATGACACGCGCAAAGCCTTTCCTCTCCGATAATGCCGCGCGGGTGCACCCCGCCGTTTGGGACGCGCTGCGCCGGGCTGACGAGGCGGATAGCCCGTATGACGGCGATGCGCTCTCGGCGGCGCTGGACGAGCGGTTCTCCGCATTGTTCGGGCGCGAATGTGCGGCGTTGTGGGTCGCGACCGGGACAGCGGCGAATTGCCTGGCGCTCGCCGCGATGTGCCCGCCCCATGGCGGCGTCGTGTGTCACCGCGAGGCACATATCGAGGTGGACGAAGGCGGCGCGCCCGGCTTTTTTCTGCACGGGGCCAAGCTTATCCATGCAGATGGCGTGGGTGCGAAGCTGACACCGGGCAGCATTGCAGCTGCGATCGATCCGATCCGCGACGACGTGCATCAGGTTCAGCCCCACGCCATCGCGATCACGCAGGCAAGCGAATATGGCCTTACCTACGGGACGGATGAGCTAGCGGCGCTTAGCGCATTCGCACAGGAGCGTGGCCTAGGTTTGCACATGGACGGCGCACGTTTCGCCAATGCGGCAGCGTTCGTCAGCAATTCAGCCAATGTGGGCGCGAGTGCAGCCGCCGGGCCGGTCGATAGCCTTGCCTTTGGCTTCATCAAGAATGGCGGCATGAATGCCGAGGCGATCGTGCTGTTCGACCCGGCGCAGGCTGATCTCGTGCGGTATCGCCGCAAGCGCGCCGGGCATCTGCAATGCAAAGGCCGCTACCTCGCTGCGCAAATCCTCGCAATGCTCGACGATGACGTATGGTTTGCCAATGCGCGCGGTGCCAATGCGGCGGCACAGGAAATTGCCGGCGCATGCGGGGAGCGGCTCATGCATCCGGTCGAAGCCAACGAGCTGTTCGTGCACCTGACCGGGGCGGAGCGTGAGACGTTGCGAGCAGGCGGGTTCATATTCTACGATTGGGGCTGCGACGCCGCCCGCTTCGTCACCGCATGGGATACGCGCGAAGAAGATGCGCGCGCGCTGGCGCAGGCGATTGCAGCTTTGTGAGCCCGGGACCGAGCACCACCTATGAAAGCCTGATCACTCCGCGCAACCTCGCGGCATTCCTGCTAGTCAGCGTGATCTGGGGCGGAACCTGGCTGGTCATCCGGGACCAGTTGGCGCAGGTGCCCGCGGGGTGGTCGATCACCTACCGTTTTGTCGTCGCCGCGCTTGGTATGTTCGCGATCGCGGCGGTGAAGGGCCAGCGGCTGTGGCTGAGCCGCACAGGGCAAGGCTGGGCGCTGGTGCTCGGCGTTCTGCAATTCACGCTCAACTTCACCTTCGTCTACAATGCCGAGCGGTTCATTACCTCGGGGCTGGTCGCCGTCATGTTCGCGCTGCTGGTGGTCCCCAACGCGCTGCTTGGCCGGGCGCTGTTGGGCCAGCCGATCCGCCCGGCCTTTATCGCGGGATCGTGCATTGCGGCGGTTGGCGTCACACTGCTGTTCGCTCAGGAGTACCGCGTTTCGCCCGCCAGTCTTGCCGATGTGCTGCTGGGTGCGGGGTTGACGGTGGGCGGGATCCTCGCGGCGAGCTGTGCCAATATCGCGCAGGCGCTGGAGGGGGCGAAACGCCAGCCGTTCCTTAGCCTGCTGGCCTGGGCGATGGTGTGGGGCGTAGCGATCAACGCGGCTGCCGCCATTGTTTTTGCCGGGCCGCCGAGCTTCGATCCGCGCCCGTCCTATACGCTGGGCATTCTCTATCTCGGCCTGCTCGGATCATGCGTCACCTTCCCGCTCTATTACGGGCTGGTGCGCAAGGTCGGGGCGGGCCAGGCGGCCTATTCGAGCGTGATCGTCCCGGTGGTCGCGATGATCCTCTCGACCCTGTTCGAAGGGTTCGTGTGGAGCCTGCTGCCGGCGAGCGGAGCGGCGCTGACTATTCTAGGCATGATCATCGCGCTTCGCGGCCGGACGGGTCCTCCGGGGCCAAAGCCAGTTCCGCGCACCTGATTGCGTCGAGGCCTTCGACATAGGTCGGGTAGAGCGGTCGCCAGCCGAGCACCCGCTTCGCCTTGCCGTTCGCGACGCGCCGGTTCTCTTCGTAAAACCCGCGCGCCATGGGTGACAGGTCCGCCTCCTCCAGCGTCTCAAGTGTGGGCGGGGCAATGCCGAGGCGCTGGCAGGCGAATTCGGTCACCGCATTGCCGCCGGCTGGCTGATCATCGGCGATATTGTAAGCGCCGGGCGGGGCGCGGGTGTCGAAGGATGCAAGGATCGCAGCGACGATATCGTCCACATGGATCCGGCTGAACACCTGGCCCGGAAGGTCTATGCGCCGCGCCTTGCCCGCGCGAACCCGGTCGAACGCGCTGCGACCTGGCCCGTAGATACCCGGCAGGCGATAGACCCGCGCGCCGCGTTCGAGCCATGCGGTATCCGCATTCGAGCGCGCGTCGCGGCGACCGGTGCCGGTTGGCGTATGCTCGTCCACCCAGGCGCCCTGCTGGTCGCCGTAAACCCCGGTCGAACTGAGGTAATGCAGCGGCGTATCGCCCAGCCCTGCGCCATATCGCTCCAGCACCGGATCGACCCCGCGCTCGCGATCCGGCGGGACCGAGGAGAGGATGTGGTCCGCTTCGCCAAGTTGCGCGCGCACCGCATCACCATCGTTAAAATCGACATCGCCCGCGCTGCCGGTTGCCCGAATGCTCCACCCGCGCTCGCGCAAGGTTTCGGCCAAGCGGCTAGCGGTGTATCCGAGACCGAAAATGAACAAACGCATCATGCTTTCGTTCTAATCGCTTGACCGCCGACCAAATCAACCGAAATTCGTCGGTGGCCCTTCATCCCGAAGCCTCAAACCACAGGCCTCAAACCACAGGCCTCAAACCACAGGCCTCAAACCACAGGATTGCCAAAGCTCATGGACATCGCCACCACCCCCAGCAATCCTCAGGGCAATACCGGCATGGCTGATGCCGCGCCTACCCCGCACGATCCGCCCGTCATCCAGCGCAAGGACTATCGCCCCTTCCCCTGGTTAGTGCCGGAGACCGAGCTCGATTTCGCTCTGGGCCTTACCGAAAGCCGGATCACGGCAAGGCTGCATGTCAAGCGCAACCCGGCGTTCGAAGGCACGCGCGACGAAATGCGCGCGCTGCGGCTCAATGGGGACGGCCTTACCGCTAGGGTCGTGGAGGTCGATGGAGCGCGTTATGGCGACTGGGCGATGGACGATGGCGACCTCATCGTCGAGCTGCCGGGTGAGGCGCACACGGTCGAAGTCGTGACCATGATCGATCCGAGCGCCAATACGCAATTGATGGGTCTTTACGCGTCCGGTGGCATGCTTTGCACGCAATGCGAAGCGCAAGGCTTTCGCCGCATTGCCTTCTTCCCCGATCGACCGGATGTTCTGTCCACCTACAAGGTGCGCATGGAAGGGTCCCGAGAGCAATTTCCGATCCTGCTGTGCAACGGGAACCGGATCGACGAAGGCGATGCGCTCGAAGGTCGGCACTGGGCCGAGTGGCACGATCCATGGCCCAAGCCCTCCTACCTTTTCGCGTTGGTCGCGGGCGACCTCGTCGCCAACTCCGCGCCTTTCACCACCCGATCGGGCCGTGAGGTCGCATGCAACATCTGGGTTCGCGAGGCGGATCTTGCCCGCACCGATCACGCGCTCGAATCGCTCCACCGCGCAATGAAATGGGACGAAGAGACGTTCGGGCGCGAATACGATCTCGACCTCTACAACATCGTTGCGGTCAGCGATTTCAACATGGGGGCGATGGAGAACAAGGGGCTGAACGTCTTCAACACCAAATACGTACTCGCTGACAACGACACCGCGACCGACGCCGATTTCGACGCGGTCGAGGGCGTGATCGCGCACGAATACTTCCACAACTGGTCGGGCAACCGCGTGACCTGCCGCGACTGGTTCCAGCTCAGTCTGAAGGAAGGCTTCACGGTGCTGCGCGATCAGCTGTTTAGCCAGGACATGCGCGGGGAGGCGGTCAAGCGGATCGAGGATGTGCGGATCCTGCGCGCCGCGCAGTTCCCCGAGGATGCGGGGCCGCTCGCGCACCCGATCCGGCCGGACAGCTACCGCGAAATCAGCAATTTCTACACCGCGACCGTCTATAACAAGGGCGCCGAAGTCATCCGCATGATGCGCACGCTGGCCGGCGTCGAAAACTTTCGCCGCGGAACCGACCTCTATTTTGATCGCCACGATGGCGAGGCGGCGACTTGCGAGGATTTCATCACCGCAATGGAGGAAGGAGCGGGGCTCGAACTCGCGCAGTTCCGGCGCTGGTATCGCCAGGCCGGGACGCCGCGTGTATCGGTCGAGCAGGCGGTTGGCGACAGCGACGTCACCCTGACCCTGCGCCAGCAAACCCCGCGTACGCCCGGTCAGCCGACCAAGGGTCCGGTGCCCATTCCCCTGCGCATTGCCGTCCACAGCCGCGACAGCGCGACACTGGGCGAGGAGCAGACCATCGTGCTGCGCCTTGCCGAAGAGAGTTTCACGCTGCCCAAACCCGGCCCGGCACCCGTTGTATCGATCAATCGCGGCTTCACCGCACCCGTGATCATAGAGCGCGATCTCGGTGTCGACGACCTCGTTTTCCTCGCCGCGCGCGACGACGATCCCTTTGCCCGCTATGAAGCGATGCAGGACCTGGCCGTACGCCACCTCGTCGCAGCCGCACGCGGCGAGCTGGATGAGGCGGCCCGTGCTGCGGGCAAGGCGGCACTGCGCGATGCCATGCGCGCGATCCTGACTGATCCGGAGCTTGACGACTCGATGCGCGCCGAACTGATGCAGCTGCCGAGCGAGACCTATCTGTTCGAGGCTATGGCCAGCGGCAGCGGCAAGGACGCGCAGCTCGCCGATCCCGGCGCCATCCATGACGAGCGTGAACAGCTCAAAGTCGCGATCGGCGTGATGCTGAAGCGCGAACTCGAAGGTCTCTATGCCAGGGTTGCCGACATTGCGTTCGACGATCCGGCAGGACGCGGGGGCCGCAAGCTCAAGCCGATGATCGCCGCGTTCTTCGCCGCCAGCGACCCGGAGCGCGCTGCTGCCATGGCATCGCGCCAGTTCGATGCGGCGGACAACATGACCGATCGCCAGGGAGCGCTCTCGGTCCTTTGCGGGCTTGAGGCCGAGGCGCGCGAAACCCGGCTCGCGGCGTTCTACGATCGTTATAAGGACAATGCACTGGTGATCGACAAGTGGTTCACCCTGCAGGCTTTATCGCTCCATCCCGAGGTGATCGCGCAGGTACGCGCACTCGCCGACCATCCCGATTTCACCTTGCGCAACCCTAACCGCGTTCGCTCCCTTTACATGGCCTTTGCCGCCAATCCCCGGGGCTTTCATTCAGCCGATGGAGCGGGGTATCGCATGATTGCCGATGTCATCCTCGCGCTCGACCCCATCAATGCGCAGACCGCGGCGCGTTTTGTTTCGCCGCTGGGCAAATGGCGGCGGATCGAAAGCGGGCGCGCCGCGCTGATGAAGAGCGAGCTTGAACGGATCGCGGCCAGCAATGCCTTGTCGCGCGACACGCGCGAGCAGGTGAGCCGTAGCCTTGCCAGGTGATCTTGGCGATCCAGCGGGCGATGACCTTGTCATCCGGTCACCGGCGCTAGGCGACATAACGCACGGCTTCTTCTCCCGGCATCAAGGCGGCGAGCCGGACTTGTCGACCCTTGGCCAGGGACTGGTTTGCGTACGGGCGCGCCAGACCCATTCGGCCATCGCGCTGGTGGTTGATGCACCGCTTTCATCAGGCGATGCACCAGAAGCCGATGCACTGGTGACCGTGATGCCGGGGCTCGCTCTGACCGTCGTCACCGCGGATTGCGGACCGGTCCTTCTCGCCGATCCCGTTGCCAGGGTTATCGCTGCGGTGCATGCAGGATGGCGCGGCGCACGAAGCGGCGTGCTGGAGGCGGCGGTGGAGGCGATGGTGCGCCTCGGCGGCAACCCGGCATGCATGATTGCCGTCGTCGGACCCATGATCCAGCAGCCGAGCTACGAAGTCGACGAGCTTCTGCGCGCCCGGTTCGAAACGGAAGACGCGCCCTTTTTCGAACCCGCGCGCGCCGAGCACTACCTCTTCGACCTGCCCGGTTACATCGCCATGCGCTTGCGAGAGAAGATCGGCATCGCGCAGGTGGCAAGTACTGGTATCGACACTTATACGAATGAAAGCTGTTTCGCGTCCTATCGCCGCGCGACCCACCGGGGTGAAGAAGGAACGGGGCGCCAGGCCAGTGTCATTGCACTGGGCGCGTGAAACGCGGCGATGCTTGCAAATGACTGAAGGGCCAGTGCCAAAAACTCGGTTGGCATGTCCTGCAGCATACGTATATGCATTCATGCATACAGGTGTATGGATAATTTTGGCGTCGACCCTTCAGGGTAGACAATAGGGAGCAAAGGGCGTCAGAATTGGTAAAGACGTCTTCGCTTAATGTAGCTTTCGTAAGGTACAGGCCCTGACCCGCGGCATTGATGCGGAGGGGCGGGACAATGATCAGGATCACACATCATGGCTTCCACCGGAGCTGACCCCACCACTGCGACTGCGCAGACCAAGACGGCCCAGACCGGCACGGGCCAAACCGAAAGCGATGGCGTACGCCGCCGTGACTGGATCCATATCGCTGCTCTTAGTACCGCGGGCGTGGGAGCTGCCGCCGTGGTCTTCCCCCTGGTCACGCAGATGGCGCCGACCGCTGATGTGCTCGCCGCCAGTACCACGGATGTGGACGTGTCGAGCCTCGAGCCTGGCCAGACGGTCAAGGCCACGTTCCGCGACCAGCCGCTCTTCGTGCGCCGCCTGACGCCGGAGGAAATCGCCGACGCGCAGAGCGATGACACCGCTTCGCTGCGCGATCCGGAAACCCTTTCCGACCGGCTGGGCGAAGGCAATGAGGATATTCTGGTGACGCTCGGCGTGTGCACCCATCTCGGTTGCGTGCCGCTCGGGGCTGGCCAGGGTGAGAATAAGGGCGAATTCGGCGGCTATTTCTGCCCCTGCCACGGCTCGCACTACGACGTCGCGGGCCGCATTCGCAAAGGGCCGGCGCCAACCAACCTCGTCATTCCCGAATTTTCATTCGCTTCCGAAAGCGTCATCCGGGTTGGATGATGCCTCGTACCTCCCCGCAGCACACGTTCAATCCCTGCACGTAACCGCGAGATGACATCATGAGTTTTGCCTGGGCCAAGCAGTACGAACCGAAATCCGGTTTTACCAAATGGATCGATGAAAAGCTGCCTTTGCCGCGGCTGGTCTACGATGCGGTCGGGGCGGGTTATCCGGTACCGCGCAATCTCAACTATATGTGGAATTTCGGCGTCCTGGCCGGTTTTTCCCTCGTGCTTCAGATCGTTACCGGCGTCGTGCTGGCGATGCATTATGCGGCCAGCGTCGATGTTGCGTTCGGCTCGATCGAGCACATTATGCGCAACGTCAATTATGGCTGGATGCTGAAATATGCGCATGCCAACGGGGCGAGCTTCTTCTTCATCGTCATATATCTGCACATCTTCCGCGGCCTGTATTATTCGTCGTACAAGGCGCCGCGCGAGATGATCTGGCTGCTGGGCGTGGTCATCTTCCTGCTGATGATGGCGACCGCTTTCATGGGCTACGTGCTGCCCTGGGGTCAGATGAGCTTCTGGGGCGCGAAGGTTATCACCGGCCTGTTCGGCGCAATCCCGTTCATCGGCGAGCCGCTGCAGATCTGGCTGGTCGGCGGTTATGCGCCCAACGATTCGACCCTCAATCGCTTCTTCTCCCTGCACTTCCTGTTCCCGTTCGTGATCGCCGGGGTGGTCATTCTCCACATCTGGGCGCTGCACATACCGGGCTCGTCCAACCCGACGGGCGTCGAGGTGAAGCAGGAAAGCGACACCGTGCCCTTCCATCCGTATTACACGGCGAAGGACGGGTTCGGGCTCGGTGTTTTCCTGATCCTCTTCACGCTGTTCGTGTTCTTCCTGCCGAACGCGCTGGGCCACCCGGACAACTGGATCGAGGCGAACCCGCTCTCGACGCCCGCGCATATCGTGCCTGAATGGTATTTCCTGCCCTTTTACGCGATCCTGCGCGCCTTCACCGGTGACCTCACGATCCCGTTCACCGGTATCGTGCTGATCGAGGCGAAGCTGCTTGGGGTTATCGCGATGTTCGGATCGATCCTCGTGTGGTTCTTCCTGCCCTGGCTGGATAAAAGCCCGGTGCGTTCGGGCAGCTACCGCCCGCTGTTCCAGAAGTTTTTCTGGTTCGGCCTTATCCCGACCATGATCATGCTGACGATCTGTGGCGGCGCTCCGGCGGAGCAGCCATGGGTGATCCTCAGCCAGATCTTTACCGCTTACTACTTCCTGCACTTCCTGGTGATCCTGCCGATCATCAGCCAGATCGAGGTGCCCAAGCCTTTGCCCTTCTCGATCACCCAGGCCGTGCTCGGCGACGGGGACAAGGACGGCATGCACTCGGGCGGCGGTCAGCATCCCAAGCCAAAGCGGGCGGTCAAGGACCTGCCGGGCGATCCGGACGGTTCGCTCCAGCCGGCTGAATAAGACAACCGACGGGGTGCCCTTTCACGAAAGGGCGCCCCGCGCGATCCAACCCACGATTTCGACAGATTTTGCCAGAAAGAGTTCGGCCATGACCATTCGCCTCGGAGGCATCATTTTCGGCCTCGTGCTCGTCGCTATCCTGCTGCTATGGTCCCTCGCGCCCGGCGCCTACAGCCTGATTGCCGAGCCTGCCCCCGAAAAGCCGGATTACTACGCCTTTCAGGAAGACCTTATCGAGCCCGCAAGCGGCTTCAGCTTTGACGGGCCGCTCGGCAAGTGGGACTATGCGCAGCTTCAGCGCGGGTATCAGGTGTACAAGGAGGTCTGCTCAGCCTGCCACAGCCTGAAATACGTCGCCTTCCGCAATCTTCAGCAACTCGGCTATTCCGAGGCGGAAGTGCGAGCCGAAGCGGCAAACTGGAATGTCCCCGGCATCGATCCACAGACCGGCGAAGCGACTACCCGCCCCGGTGAGCCGACCGACTATTTCCCTTCGCCCTACCCTAATGAAGTTGCGGCGCGCGCGGCGAACAACAATGCGATTCCGCCCGATCTCTCGCTGATGACGAAGGCGCGGCCGGACGGAGTGCATTACGTGTACTCGCTGAACCTGGGCTATAACGAGCCAGATCCCGCTGACGTTAAGAAGTCGCCGAACTTCGAGACACCTCCCGGGCTGTATTTCAACGAGTACTTTTACAATGTGAACATCGCGATGCCGCCACAGCTTTACGATGATCTGTTGACCTACGCTGACGGTACGCCCGCAACGAAGGAACAGCTCTCCGCTGACGTCACTGCGTTCCTCACGTGGACGGCCGAACCCTCGCTCGTCCAGCGCAAGCAGACCGGTTGGTTCGTGATCGGCTTTCTGATGTTCGCAACCGCACTCGCCTTCTTGTCCTACAAGCAGATTTGGGCGGGCATCAAACCCAAGCAGAACAACGGTTGAAGGACCGGGCGGGCCAACCAGTCCGCCCGCTACCATGCCACCCAGGAACGAAAGCCCTGTATGCGCTGGGGTACAAATCCCGGTGCTACAGGGCTGTTCGATCCGTGCCAGCCGTGCCAAAGCTGCGCAATGACTGCGCAACGTCTCTCGCTCGAAGATCTCAGCGCGCTGGTGCGCACCGTCCCCGATTTCCCCGAACCGGGCATCCAGTTTCGCGATATCACCACTTTGATCGGAAATCCGCGGGGGCTCTCTGCGAGCGTTGCCCATCTTACCGATCTGGCCCGGGATGTGGGGGCCGAGCGGATTGCCGGGATGGAAGCCCGCGGCTTCATCTTTGGTGCCGCGGTCGCCGTTGCGCTGGGTGTTGGGTTCGTACCGGTGAGGAAACCGGGCAAACTCCCGATGCAAACCATCGGCATAGATTACGCACTTGAATACGGGGCGGACCGGCTGGAGATGGATCCGACTGCCATCCGCTCGGGCGAGAAGGTTGTTATCGTGGACGATCTCATCGCGACCGGCGGGACAGCGCTAGCCACCGCCGAGCTGTTGCGCCAGGCAGGCGCAATCGTGGAGCAAGCCTTATTCGTGATCGATCTTCCCGACCTTGGCGGGGCGAACCGGCTGCGCGGAGCCGATATCGACGTGCGCGCCCTGATGAACTTTACCGGCGGATGAACGTGGTGCGTTTCGCAGCGCGTTTTGCGGCTTCCGCATCGGGTATCTTGTGTCGGGAACATGCGGCCATGGCCGACCGTTTGAGCACGGTTCGGGATAGACCATGACATCGCAAGCACTCGTCATCGCCGCAGTCGGCGCGCTGGGCATCGGAGCTCAATGGGTCGCCTGGCGTACCGGCTGGCCTGCGATCGTTCTGATGCTGGCCGCCGGATTTCTGGCTGGTCCTGTCTTCGGTCTCATCGACCCCGAAGCGGCGTTCGGCGAGTTGCTCGATCCGATGATAAGCGTCGGTGTTGCGCTCATATTATTCGAAGGCGGGCTGAGCCTTGATCTGCGCGAGCTGCGCCATTCGGGCAACGCGGTATGGCGTCTGGCGACAATCGGGGTACTGATTGGCTGGGCACTGGGCGCGTTGGCGGGCTTTTACATAGCCGGCCTGGTCTGGCCTGTGGCGGTTCTGTTTGGCGGAATCCTGATCGTCACCGGGCCCACCGTCGTCATCCCACTGCTGCGGCAGGCCACTGTCCAGACCCGGCCCAATTCGATCCTCAAGTGGGAAGGCATCGTCAACGATCCAACCGGCGCATTGTGCGCAGTGATCGCCTACGAATATTTCCGCCGCGTAGCCGAAGCGCCCAGCGCCTCGCTCTTCGAAGTCGTGCCCCCGCTGATCATCGCAGCGATTCTATCCGGACTTATCGGTTTCGCTGCCGCGCGGATCATTGCCTACCTCTTTCCGCGCGGGGCGATTCCCGAATATCTGAAGGTCCCGGTGCTTTTCACCACGGTGATCGGCGTTTTTGTTGGCACCAATCTGATCGAGCATGAAGCCGGGCTGGTCGCTGTGACCGTTATGGGCGTCGCGCTGGCCAATATGGAGGTGTCGTCCATCCGGTCGATCCACCCGTTCAAGGAAAATGTCGCGGTGCTCCTCGTGTCGGGCATCTTCATCTTGCTCGCATCCAGCCTTTCGCTGAGCGACCTTGCTTTCCTCAACCCGCTGGACCCGATCGGGCTGCGGTTCATGTTGTTTCTGCTCGCGTTACTGTTCCTGGTGCGCCCCGTAACAGTGCTCCTTTCGCTTCTGGGTTCGGACGTGCCCTGGAATGAGCGGCTGTTCGTTGCCTGGATCGCACCGCGTGGCATCGTCCTTGTGGCTATTTCAGGCCTGTTCGCGTTGCGGCTTGAGGAGCTGGGGATTGACGGGGGCGAGCTCCTGATCGGCCTGAGCTTCGCCGTCGTCGGCGTTACAGTGGTCGCGCATGGCTTCACGATCAATCTCGTCGCGCGCCTCCTCCGCGTCAAAGGCACGTCACGTCCAGGTTTGTTGATTGTCGGCTCGACTGCCTGGACCATCGAACTGGCCAAGCAGATGGAAGCGATCAAGACCCCGGTCATGATCGTTGACCAGAGCTGGCAGCGGCTTGGCGCGGCACGGCGCGAGGGGCTGCCCTTCTATCACGGCGAAATCCTGAACGAGGCGACCGAGCACAATCTCGATCTTTCGCCTTTCCAGGTGCTGGTCGCCGCAACCGAGAACGAGGCTTACAACACGCTCGTTTGCAACGAATTCGCGCATGAGATCGGACGCGACAGCGTCTACCAGCTAGGCGAAAGCGCTGACGGGGACGAAGACAAGCATGCGCTTCCCGCATCCATGCGCGGCCGGGCCCTGTTCGAAAGCGGATACGGCGTCGACGAGGTTAATGAAAAACGCCAGCAAGGGTGGGGCTTTCGCAAGACACGCCTGTCGGATGAATTTAATTTCGAAGATGCTCAGGAGCGGCTGCCCGATCTTGCAACCATGCTGCTGATCGTGCGTAGCGACGGAACCTTGCGGTTTTTCACGCACCTTGCGCGCCCTGAGCCGCGTGCGGGCGACACGATCATCGCGTTCTCTCCGCCGCGGGTGAAAACTCCGGAGGATAAGGCGGCGAAGAAGACTTCCGAGGCAACATCGCCAAAGGCTAGTGCGGCTTCGAAGTCGACCACAAAGGGCAGCGCTGCCAAGCCGCAAGCGACCTGACAGAAAAACGAGGCGAAGGCAGGATGATGAGGGGAAGGGTGGCAATCGCTCTGATGGCACTAGCAGCGGTGACCGCATGCGACGCAGGCGATCGGGACGACGATGCTGCGGATGTGAATAAAGAGGAAGATATTACGGTCGACGATGGTGGCGAAACCGCTGCGACGGATGCGCCAGTATCAATCCTGCGGCCCGAGATCGAGGGCGAAACAACCGTCCCGCCGGTCGAGACCCGGGTCGAGCCATTGAACCTGACGATAGCCTTTCCCGATGGCGGGTCCGATCTTGACGCAGCAGCCTTGAGCGCTCTTGAACGCGTGCTTGCGTCGCCGCAGATCGCGTTAGACACGCCGATCGTTTTGCGCGCGCATAGTGATTCGAGCGGATCGGACGCGGCCAACCGCCGCGCTTCCGCAGCGCGCGCCGCGACGATCGAGGAATGGCTCATCACCAACGACGTAGCCGAAGAACGGATCGAGACGATTATCTTCGCAGGCCAGAACCCGGTCGAACCCAATGCCCTTCCCGATGGCACGCCCAACGAAGCGGGGCGCGCGCGCAATCGCCGGGTCGAGATCGCAATCGGCGTACCTGGCGGTGAGGGTAAAAGCGCAGGTGGCGAGGACGCGAAGCCCACAGGCGACCGAAGCTGACGATCAGGCGTTCGTGCTGACGGCAATCGCGGCAAGAACCCGCTGTGCCCATTCTGCGCGGCAGATTAGCAAATCCGGCAGGTAGGTGTTCGCATTGTTGTAGCGCAGCGGCGATCCGTCGATGCGCGAAGTGTGGAGGCCGTGCGCCTGCGCCACTGCCGCCGGGGCGCAACTGTCCCACTCATACTGGCCGCCCGAATGCAGGTAAATCTCCGCTTCGCCGCGCACTACCGCCATCGCCTTCGCACCGGCGCTACCCATCGCTACCAGTTTGCCGCCCAGCGCCGCGCACACCTTTTCTGCAATGGGCGCCGGACGCGAGCGACTGACGAGGAAGCGGGGGGTTTCGCGTGGGGCTGACAATTCAGCGGGCATATCGCTGCGAAAGACCCTGCCATCGCCAAGTCCCGGTAGCGCCACTGCGCCAACCGCCGCCTTGCCGCCAATCGCCAGCCCGACATGGACCGCCCAGTCCTCGCGCTTCTCGCCATATTCGCGCGTGCCATCGACCGGATCGATAACCCAGACGCGGTCGAGGGCACAGCGCGCCGTATCGTCCTTTTCCTCTTCGGAGAGAAGACCGTCTTCGGGCCGCATCGTGCGGATGGAATGGCAAAGGAAGGCATTGGCCGTCGCGTCGCCCGCACGGCCCAGGGCCTTGCCCTGCGAACTACCGTCGAACGCGCCGCAATCGCGCACATTGATAAGGATCCGCCCGGCCGCCTCAGCCAGCCGAGCGGCGAGCTCGCCGTCGCTTATAAGGGGGGCATCCATCGAAGGCGCGCTCATTTGAGCGGAAGGATCTGCTGGATAATGTATTGCGCGGCTTCGGCCGGGGTCATGTCGACCGTATTGACGCGAATTTCCGCCGCTTCGGGTGCTTCATAGGGGCTGTCGATCCCGGTGAAGTTCTTCAGCTCCCCGGCGCGCGCTTTCTTGTAGAGACCCTTCACATCCCGGCGCTCGGCCACCTCCAGCGGGGTATCGACGAAGATCTCCACAAACTCGCCTTCGGGCAACATGTCACGCACCATTCGCCGCTCGGCCCGGAAGGGGCTGATGAAGGCGGTGAGCACGATCAGTCCCGCGTCAGCCATCAGTTTCGCGACTTCGCCGATGCGGCGGATATTCTCGATCCGATCGGTCTCGGTAAAGCCCAGATCCTTGTTCAGGCCGTGGCGCACATTGTCGCCATCCAGCAGGAAGGTGTGCCGGTTCATCAGTGCGAGCTGCTTTTCGACCTCGTTGGCGATGGTCGACTTGCCCGATCCCGAAAGCCCGGTGAACCACAGGATGCGCGGCGTCTGGTTCTTGAGCGCGGCATGTTCCTCTCGCGTGATCGTGGTCGGCTGCCAATGGACGTTTTGTGCACGGCGCAGGCTGAACTCGATCATGCCGGCAGCGACGGTGGCATTGGTGAACTTGTCGATCAGGATAAAGCCGCCTAGCTCGCGCGAAGTCGCATAGGGTTCGAACGCGATCGGCTGGTCGGTCGCAAATTCCGTGACCCCGATCGCGTTGAGTTCCAGCGTCTTGGCCGCCAGCCGATCTAGCCGGGTCATGTCGATCTCGTATTTGGGCGGCTGGATCATCGCGGTCACGGCTTTCGTGCCAAGCTTGAGCCAATAGCCGCGACCTGGTTTCATCGCGGTCTCGTCCATCCACACCATCGTCGCGCAGAACTGGTCGGAGGCTTCGACCGGATCGTTCGCAGCCGCGATCACATCGCCGCGGCTGCAATCAACCTCGTCGGCGAGGGTGAGCGTGACGGACTGGCCCGCGACCGCCTCGGCAAGCTCGCCATCGAAGGTGTGGATCGCCGCTACCGTCGTCACCTTACCCGAGGGCACGATGCGCACCGCGTCGCCGGGGCGCACCGTCCCGCTGGCGATTTGCCCGGCGAATCCGCGAAAATCCTGCGCGGGCCGGTTCACCCATTGCACCGCCATGCGAAAGGCGCGGTCCTGCGCGGTCGTAGCGCTGAGTTCGACGCTCTCGAGATGCTCTATCAACGAAGGGCCATCATACCAGGGCGTGCTGGGCGAGGGCGCGCCATCCTCGCGCGGTGTGATGTTGTCGCCCCGGAAGCCCGAGATCGGGATCGCGGTGACATTCTCGATCCCGACCTCGCTTGCAAAGGTGGCATAATCCTCGCGGATAGCCTCAAAGGTCTCCCGGTCGTAGTCGACGAGGTCCATCTTGTTCACCGCCAGCACGACGTGGCGAATACCGAGCAGATGGACGAGGTAGGAATGCCGCCGGGTTTGCTGGAGCACACCCTTGCGTGCATCGACCAGGATGACGGCGAGGTCTGCGGTAGAGGCGCCGGTGACCATGTTGCGCGTATATTGTTCGTGCCCCGGTGTATCGGCGACGATAAACTTGCGTTTCTCGGTCGCGAAGAAGCGATAGGCGACGTCGATCGTGATGCCCTGTTCGCGTTCGGCCGCAAGGCCATCGACCAGCAGCGCGAAATCGACTGCGTCCCCTTGTGTCCCGTGCCGCGCGCTGTCCGCTTCGAGCGCGGCGAGCTGATCTTCGAAAATCATCTTCGAATCGTAGAGGAGCCGCCCGATCAGCGTGGACTTGCCATCATCGACGCTGCCGCAGGTGATGAAGCGCAACAGGCTCTTCGACTGGTGCGCTTCGAGATACGCGCCAATATCCACGGCAATCAAGGCATCCGTCTCAAAGATCGGGCGCTCATTCATCAGAAGTACCCTTGCGCCTTCTTGTCTTCCATCGAGGCCGCCTGCCCCTTGTCGATCGCGCGACCCTGCCGTTCGGAACCGGTGGCGAGCAGCATTTCCTGGATGATCGCGTTCATGTCGGTCGCCTCGCTCGGCGTCGCGCCGGTCAGCGGATAGCAGCCAAGCGTGCGGAACCGGACCGAGCGGGTCTGCGGGACCTCGCCCGGTCGCAGGCGAAAGCGATCGTCATCGACAACCAGCAGCATCCCGTCGCGCTCCACCACCGGTCGCGGGCCGGATAGGTAGAGCGGGACGATTTCGATCTCCTCGAGCGCGATATATTGCCAGATGTCGAGCTCGGTCCAGTTCGAGAGCGGGAAGACGCGAATGCTTTCGCCGACGGTCTTCTTCGTGTTGTAGAGGTTCCACAGTTCCGGGCGCTGGTTCTTGGGGTCCCAGCGATGTGTGGCGGTGCGGAAGCTGAAAATCCGCTCCTTGGCGCGCGCCCTCTCCTCATCGCGCCGACCTCCGCCAAAGGCTGCGTCGAAGCCATGCTGGGTAAGCGCGCGCTTGAGCGGATCGGTAAGCTGTGCCTGGCTGTAGAGCGCGCTGCCGGTGTCGAACGGGTTGATCCTGTCACGTTCGGCGTCCTCGTTCTCAGCGACGATCAGTTCGAGCCCGTATTCAGCAACGGTTCGGTCGCGGTGCGCGAGCAATTCGCGGAAGTCCCAGCCACTCGCGACGTGCAGCATCGGGAAGGGAACCGGCGCGGGGTGAAACGCCTTGCGCGCCAGATGCAGCATGACCGAGCTGTCCTTGCCCACCGAGTAGAGCATGACCGGCTTTTCAGCTTCGGCGACGACTTCGCGAAAGATATGGATCGCTTCGGCTTCGAGCCGCTCGAGATGGGTCAGCGCTTTCATCGCGCCCCAGCTAGGCGGGCTGGTGCATAAAGCGAAACAACTTTTGGTTGAGGGCGGTGAAGTGCGTAGGACCCTCGCTTGGGCGCAGCGAAGACGGCTGGAGCGGGTAAGGGGAATCGAACCCCTCTATCCAGCTTGGAAGGCTGGAGCATTACCACTATGCTATACCCGCATGGCCCAGCGCGGCTTTTGCCACCGACGTGCGCGCCTCGTCAAGAAAAGGCTGCACCCCGGCGAATTCAGGACATGGCTTCCCCGGTCGCAAGTCTCGCATCGGCCCTGTTCGAGCGAACCGAAGTCCAGAATGCGAGGCCGATCAGCACCGCTCCTATCAGCCCGGTGATGACTTCGGGAATATGCGCGAACGTGTTGACATACATGATGATGGCGAGGGCGAGGATCGCATAGAACGCGCCATGTTCGAGGAAGCGATATTCCGACATCGTGCCTTTGCGTACCAGAAAGATTGTCATGGATCGCACGAACATTGCGCCGATGCCAAGACCGATTGCGATGACGATCAGATTGTTGGTCAGCGCAAAAGCCCCGATCACCCCGTCGAAAGAAAAGCTCGCATCGAGCACTTCGAGATAGAGAAACGCTCCGAAGCCCGCCCTTGCTACATCACCTGTCGAAGGCGTTGGCGGTTCGAGCAGGTGATTGACGATCTCCACGGCAAGATAGGTCAGCAGCCCGCCGATCGCTGCGATGATGAAGGTCAGCGCATCGGCATCGGACAGCATCGTCGAGGTCGCCCAGGTCGCAAGCAGCACGAGCCCGATCGAGATCGCCTCGATATCCGCGACCTTGGCAAGCGGTCGCTCGATCGCGTCGATCCAGTTCAGCTCCTTGTCCGAATCAAAAAAGAACTTGAGCCCGACCATCCCCAGAAACGCCCCGCCAAAACCCATCAGACCGATATGCGCCTCGCTGACGATGCGCTGATATTCCGCAGGCTTGCTGAGCGCCAGTTCAACCGCCTCGATGGGGCCGACGCTCGCTGCGACCATCACGATCACCAACGGGAAGACGATCCGCATTCCGAACACCGCGATGGCGATCCCCCAGGTAAGGAAGCGCTGCTGCCAGACCGGATCCATGTCCTTGAGAATAGAGGCGTTCACCGCCGCGTTGTCGAAGGAAAGCGACACTTCCAGCACCGCCAGAACCGCGCAGATCCAAAGGATCGAGAGCGTGCCTTCAAGCGTGCCCTCGACTGTCCACCCGTACCAGCCACCAAGCGCGAGGCACATGGCGGTAAATAGCAGCGAGCCCCAAAAGTGCTTCAACATTCGAAATTGTCCCGTGTACCGGTCACGCAATCGGTCGTTGCGAAACTGGCATGTTGTCGATGAGGCGAGTGCCTCCGATCCGCGCAGCGACAAGAAGTCGCGCCGCACCTGCGCTCAATGCTTTGATCGGGTGAAGCGATCCCGCGTCGGCGAGCACGGCATAATCCACCCTCTCGAAACCGGCGCCCAGCAGCTCGTCCTGCAGCATGCCCAGCGTGGGCTGCACCTCTTGCCCGTCGGCGATCCGCGCAATCGCTTCGTTCATGGCGCGCGGCAGAGTTGCAGCGGCTTGGCGGTCGCGGGGCGAAAGGTAGCGGTTGCGGCTCGACATCGCGAGCCCGTCCGCCTCTCGCACTGTGGGAACGCCGTGAATTGCATCGACATGCGGGTAGGAGAGATCGAGGTCGCGCGCCATGGTGCGGATGACCGCGAGCTGCTGGTAATCCTTCTCGCCGAAGAATGCCGCATCGGGCGCCACCTGGTTGAACAGCTTTGCGACCACGGTCGCCACGCCATCGAAATGCCCTGGCCGCGATGCGCCGCACAACCCTTCGCTGATACCCGCGACACGGATACCCGTCGCAAAGCCTTCGGGATACATCACGCCGGTATCAGGCGCCCACAAAAGCGCGCAACCTTCTCGCTCGAGCATCGCTGCATCCGCTTCCAGCTGGCGCGGATAGGCCTCCAGATCCTCGCCCGGGCCAAATTGCTTGGGGTTCACGAAGATGGAGGCGACCACGTGATTACAAACCTCGCGTGCGCGCCGGACCAGCGTCAGATGCCCTTCGTGAAGCGCACCCATTGTTGGCACGAAGCCGATCGATCCGCCGCCGCAGGTTCGCAAGCCAGCGACCGCATTTCTCAACACATCGAGCTCGTGTACGATTTGCACGCCCGCTGCTCCTCCCTTACGATGGTTAAAGACGCCTTAGTCGCCGACTTCGCCTTAGCTCAAGCAAGGCGTGATAACCCGGCGCGGCGCGAAAGGATGGATACACGGTCATGGTCGCACGCACAGCGCACCGCATCACCTTCGCTAACGAGAAGGGCGGCACGGGCAAGTCGACGACGGCGGTGCACGTCGCGGTCGCGCTTGCCTATATGGGCGCGCGCGTGACGGCGCTCGATCTCGATCCGCGCCAGCGCACCACGCATCGCTACATGGAGAACCGTTTCCAGACGATGCAGCGGCGCGGGCTCGAATTGCCGACGCCTGCGTGCGAGGTTTTTGCCGGGACCGAACCCGACAGACTGTTGCGCACCATCACCCGGCTGGAGCGGGATTGCGACGTCCTGATCATCGACAATCCCGGCCGCGACGATCCGCTTGCCCGCATGGCTGCCGAAATGGCCGACACGCTGGTCACGCCGATGAATGACAGCTTCGTCGATTTCGACCTTATCGGGCAAGTCGATCCCGAAAGCTTTCGCGTGAGGCGGCTTTCTTTCTTCGCCGAGCTGATCTGGGAAGCGCGCCTTAAGCGCAGCCGGGCAACGATCGAGGAAAAACGCCCCGAAATGGACTGGATTGTAGTGCGCAACCGCACTGGCCATGTCGAAGCGCGCAACCGGGCGCGGCTGGAGAGTGCCTTGCGCGAGATGTCGCAGCGCGTCGGTTTCCGGGTGACGCATGGCCTTTCGGAACGGGTGATCTATCGCGAATTGTTCCCCTCCGGCCTGACCCTGCTCGACAAGGGGCATCTGGGCGATCTGGGAACCAGCCATCTGGTGGCCCGCCAGGAACTGCGCACTTTGCTCAAAGCGCTCAAGCTTCCCGCATCCGCGGGCACCGCCCCGGCCGAACTCGAAGCGGCCTGAGCCGCCGCGCCGCAGCCCCGCCCCACATGCTCAAACTTGCCATCATCCTGCTGGTCGCCATCGTACTGTTTCGCGCAACCTTTGGCGTATGGCCGTGGGCACTGGCACGCGGACCGGCGGACTCAAAGCGCGCGCTCGCCGATGCGCGGCGACGGCTGGGCGTAAAGCGCGGCGCGGACCGGACGGAAATCCTCGCCGCGCACAGATTGCTGTTGACGCGCGTTCACCCTGACAGGGGCGGAACTGCCGAAGCGGTCCACGAAGCCGATCGTGCGCGCGACCAGCTGTTGTCCGAGCTGGGAACGGACACTGTGGAGCCTCACCCAGAGGACGAACGGGAGGATTGACACAAGCCTGACGCGGGCTCAGCGCATGGGGGACGCCCACCGAATCCCGCTTCATGCCAGCATCAGGACCGCTCGCGATGACCCATGATTTCGACCCGACGATTCTGCGCGAATACGACATTCGCGGCATAATCGGAGAAACGCTCGGCCCCGATGATGCCCGTGCGATCGGGCGCACTTTTGGCACGATGTTGCGCCGCGCCACAGGCGAGCGGGACCGGCCAATTGCCATCGCGGTTGGTTATGATGGTCGGATAAGCTCTCCGCTGCTTGAACATGCCCTGGTCGAGGGGGTCAATGCCAGCGGATGTGACGCTGTGCGCATCGGGTTGAGTGCAACGCCGATGCTTTATTATGCAGAAAGTTCAGCCGAGGAGGTTGATGGCGGCATTCAGATAACTGGCAGCCACAATCCCCCCAATTACAACGGCTTCAAGATGGTATTTCAGGGGCGACCGTTCTTCGGTGCCGATATCCAGGATCTCGGCCGGATGGCGGCCGCGGGTGACTGGGACGACGGGGCGGGCACGACCACCTCGATCGATATCCTCGATCGGTATGTCGACCGACTGCTTGAAGGGATCGCCGAAATCGACCGATCGGTTCTCTCGGGTGTCAAGGTCGGCTGGGATGCAGGGAATGGCGCGGCCGGCCCCGCGCTCGAAGCGCTGGTTGCCCGCCTCCCCGGAGAGCATCACGTCCTGTTCACTGAAGTCGACGGGCATTTTCCCAATCACCATCCTGATCCAACTGTCGAAGCCAACCTTGCTGATCTGCGCGAGCTTGTCGCTGCGAACTCGCTCGATTTTGGAGTAGCTTTCGACGGCGATGGTGACCGGATCGGCGCAATTGACGGTGAGGGCCGGGTCATCTGGGGCGATCAGTTGCTGATGATCTATGCAGAGGACATGCTTGCCCGCCATCCGGGAGCGACGGTTATTGCGGACGTCAAGGCGAGCCGTGCGCTGTTCGATCATGTCGCCGCACATGGGGGCAAGCCGCTGATGTGGAAGACTGGGCATTCGCTCATCAAGTCAAAGATGAAGGAAACGGGAGCGCCGCTCGCCGGCGAAATGAGCGGCCATGTTTTCTTCGCGGACACTTACTACGGCTTCGACGATGCGCTTTATGCCGGTGTGCGCCTGCTGGCGGCGAGCGCGCGGCTCGGCAAGACGGTTACCGAACTCAAGTCGGCGATCCCGAATTTCTTCAATACACCCGAAATGCGCTTTCAAGTTGACGAAGCGCGCAAATTCCCCGCCATCGACGAGATTTCCGAGCGGCTCCAGAACAATCCCGGCCCCGATGTCGAGGAGGTCAATGCGACTGACGGGGTGCGCGTCAACACCCGGGATGGCTGGTGGTTGCTGCGCGCCTCGAACACGCAGGACGTGCTCGTTGCGCGCGCGGAAAGCGCCAGCAAGGACGGGCTGGAACGCCTGATCGCTCAGATCGACGAACAGCTTTCGCTATCCGGCCTCGAACGCGGGGAAAGCGTGACGCACTAGAATAAAAAGGGCTCCGCAACGAAAGCGAAGCCCTTTCACAAGGTGCGAACGCCTGCGGTGCGCTGCCTTATTTCTTGCTCGCCTTGGTGCGATTGGCAGTCGTCCGATCCTCGGCATCATAGTCCTGATCGCGATCGGCGATCCGTAGGTTGTTTTGTACGTGCTTCACGCCGGAGATGTCATGGACGATATCTTCCGCCTGACGCTTTTCGTAGCGGCTTTCGACCGTGCCATCGAGCGTCACTTCGTTATTGTCAGCGGTCACATTGATCTGTCGGGCATCGATGCGCGGGTCATGAGTCAGGCGTTCGCACGCATCTTCGAGCAGGCGTTCGTTCGAACGCTTGTAGTTTGCCGGGCCCCGGCCACGATGGTCGCGCATCCGCCGCCGCTCGGCTGCGTCATCACCGAACCAGCTTGCGACCTCGTCTCCGGCCTTGTCGAAGAAACCACGATCGTCGCGGTCATGACGGCTGTGCCGGCGATTGCGGTTGCGATCACGATCCAGGTCGCCTTCGTAAAAATAGTCGGTCTGATCGCCGTAATAATGCCCCTGATCCTCACGCATGGCCTGATGGTTGATCTGGCCACCCCAGCGACCGCCGCGGGGCTGCCGCTGATACTGGCCACGGCCACCTTCGTATCCGCCAGCGTTCTCATCGAAGTTGCGTCCGGCGCTGGACAAATAATCGCCGCGATTTCGGCTGTGACCGCTGTCGTCATTGTTGTTGTAGTCGGGTGCACGGCCGTAACCGCGCTGATCCATCGTGTCGCCTTGATCGCCATATTGACCATACTGGCCGTAGCGATTGTCATCGCCGATCTGGTTCATGCGATCATCCTGAAACTGGCGGGGCTGCCTTGAGCGATCGTCGTTCTGCCCGTAATCATTGTCGCTTTCGTAGCGCGATGGGCGATTGCGATAATTGGCCATTATTCTCTCCTGTCGACTGCAAGGTTTGTTTCTGCTGCCATCAAAGCGCTGCAGTCGAGCGCTTCCTGAGCGCCCCTTCGCGGGGGGTATGCTTGAAACGTGCGAAGGCATAGCTGGCCCTCCAGCTCATCGACTGAGAAGGGCGGCTCGTCGCACATGTAACTCGCTGAATTTATGTCAGGAAAAAGGCTGAGGCAGACTGTTGGCGTCGCGCGCCGAGCTGCCGAGTCCTATTGTTGACGAGCCTGTTGGAAGGCCCACCCCAAACGTCATTATCATTTGTTGTCCCGGTAACGATTCCTCGTGCGCACTAGCCACGGGGGCCTTTCGGCATCATATTTTGCGCGACTCTCACATTCATGGAACCGCTCATGAAACGCCTGGCTCTTTTCGCTTCACTCTTCGCTCTCGCGAGCGCTCCGGCTCTCGCACAGGAGGAAGAGGCGCCGACCGACGAAGTCTTCGAGTTCCAGACCGAAGAAGAGGAGCTGATCGATCAGGCCCAGAAGGCCATGGAGGAGGCGTTCGCGATGTTCGCGGACCTGTTCAAGACCGAACCTTTGACCGCCGAACAGGAAGCGCGGCTGCCAATTGCGCAAAACATCAGCGCCGTCGTCGTGCCGCAGAATATGTTCAAGACCGTTATGCAGGACACGATGGAACCTATGATGACTGCGATCATGGGCGCGGTGATCGATAACCCAAGGCTTGAGCTTGCAAAGGTAAGCGGCGTGCCCGCTGACGAGCTCCAGAATATCGAGGACGACGCAGCACAAGCTGCGCTGGACATCTACGACCCGCAACTCTCCGCCCGGACCGATCGGTTGGTCACCATCATGACGAACATGATGAGCGCGCTGTTCGACGAGATGGAGCCTGCCTATCGCGATGCCACGGCTGAGGTCTTCGCGGTAAAGTTCGACGAGGCCGAGCTTCGCGAATTGACTGCGCTTGTGCAAACCCCGCTCGGCGCGAAGTTCGCGCGCGAAAGCTTCGCGGCACAATACGATCCGCGCATGCTGAGCGTGATGGAAGCGATGGGTCCGGCCATGGGCGAGGCGTTTCCCCGCATGATCGAACAGATCGAGCAACTTGCGGCAGACTATCCTCCCGCCCGCTCCTTCACTACGCTTAGCGTAGCCGAGCGGAAACGCGTGTCGCAGCTGCTTGGCAAACCGGTCAGCGAGCTTGAAGCGCTAGCCCCGCAGCCCGAAGCCGACGATGCGACCAACAACGGCGAACCGCTGGCCTGAGCCTTTCATCCGACCGCCCCCTCGGCCAAAGGGATAATTGTCAGCGCATGTCCGTTGAAGCGGCATGAACGCGCCTTTCGATCCCGCAGCAGCTGTCCATGTTCCAGAGGAGATCCGTGCGTGGTTCGATGCGCGCGGTTGGCGGATCCGACGTCACCAGCTCGAAATGCTGGCGCAGGCGCACGCGGGTAACCACGCTTTGCTGGTGGCCGATACCGGAGCGGGCAAGACGCTCGCGGGTTTTTTGCCGACCCTGGCAGATTTCGCGCCTTCGACAGGTGCCAAGCCGCATGAGGGGCTGCATACGCTCTATGTCTCACCGCTGAAAGCGCTCGCGCATGACGTGAAGCGCAATCTGCTGACCCCGATCGAGGAAATGGGACTGCCCGTCACGGTCGAGGCGCGCAGTGGCGATACGCCATCCGATCGAAAAAAGCGCCAACGCGAGAGGCCGCCGCATATCCTGCTGACGACGCCCGAAAGCCTTTCGTTGCTGCTATCCTATCCGGGAAGCCTAGAGCTCTTTTGCGGGCTGAAGCGCGTGGTGGTTGATGAAATCCATGCTTTCGCGACCGGCAAGCGCGGGGACCTGCTGGCGCTGTCGCTCGCCCGGCTCCATGCAATTGCACCGGAATGTCGCCGCGCCGCGCTGTCTGCAACGCTGGCGGACCCGCGCGCATTCCAGGAATGGCTCGCACCCCAGCCGGCCGATGCGCAAGGCGAAATCCATGCCGCTGAACTGGTGCTGGGCGAAGAGGGCGCCAAGCCCGAAGTGGAGATCCTCCTACCTGTCGAAGCGCGCGTGCCGTGGGGTGGCCATGCTGCAACCTGGGCCATCCCGCAGCTGATGGAAGTGATTGCGCGGAACAAGACGACGCTGATCTTCACCAATACGCGCTTCCTTGCCGAATATATCTTCCAGCATCTGTGGGATGCGAACGAGGATCACCTGCCCATCGGCGTTCATCACGGGTCGCTCAGCGTCGAAGCGCGGCGCAAGGTCGAAGGGGCAATGGCCCGCGGCGAACTGCGCGCGCTGGTCGCCACGTCCAGCCTCGATCTCGGGGTCGATTGGGGCGATGTCGATTGCGTGGTCCAGATGGGCGCGCCCAAGGGGTCCTCGCGCCTTCTCCAGCGCGTCGGTCGTGCCAACCACCGGCTTGACGAGCCCAGCCGCGCATTGCTGGTGCCGGGCAACCGGTTTGAGTTCCTCGAAGCCATCGCGGCGAAGGAAGCGGTCGATGAGGGCAGGCGCGATGGCGAAGCCTTCTTCCCCGGCATGCTCGACGTTCTCGCTCAGCACGTGATGGCCTGCGCCTGCGCTGCGCCCTTTCACGAAGACGAACTGCTCGCCGAGATCCGCTCTGCGCTTTCCTATGCCTGGGTCGACGAGGCCGCATTGTCCCGCGTGCTCCAGTTCGTCGAAAACGGCGGCTATGCCCTTCGCGCCTACGACAAGTTCAAGCGGATCGTGCGGAGTAAGGACGGAGTGTGGCGGCTCGTCCACCCCAATCAGGCCGCGCGGCACCGGATCAATGCCGGGATCATTATCGACGGCGAATTCCTGACTGTGCGCATTTCATCGGGTGGGGGACGCGGCGGGCGGCCGCTCGGCAAGATCGAGGAGCGGTTCGCCGCCCAGCTCTCGCCCGGCGACACGTTCGCTTTTGCCGGCACCAGCCTCGAAGTGGTCAAGGTCCAGGATATGGATGTCCTTGTACGCGCGGCGAAGAAGGCTGCGATGATTCCCTCCTATGGCGGGGCGCGCATGCCGTTGACCACCCATCTGGCCGACCGGGTGCGCGCCATGCTCGTCGATCGCGCGGGCTGGGCGCGCTTTCCCGACGATGTGCGCGAATGGCTCGAAGTGCAGTATTATCGAAGTGAAATGCCCGGACCAGGCGATGTGCTGGTCGAGAGCTTTCCGCACCAAAAGCGCCATTACGTCGTGTTCTACACCTTCATCGGCTGGAACGCGAACCAGTCGCTCGGCATGCTGGTGACCAAGCGTATGGAGGATCGCGGGCTCCAGCCGCTGGGCTTCAACGCCAATGACTATTGCCTGGCGGTCTGGTCGCTGAAGCCGGTTGCGGACCCGCTGCCGCTGCTCTCGCCCGATATCCTGACCGACGAATTTGTCGAATGGGTACAATCCTCGCACCTCCTGCGCCGCGCCTTTCGCGAGGTGGCGGTGATCGGCGGTCTGGTCGAGCGACAGCAGCCCGGCAAGCGCAAGACTGGCAAGCAGGTCACCTTCTCGACCGATCTCATCTACGACGTGCTGCGCAAATACGAACCCGATCATGTGCTGCTTGAAGCCGCCTGGGCCGATGCGCGCACGCGCATGACCGATATCGGGCGGCTCTCCGACCTGCTTGATCTGGCGCAGACCCGGTTGCGCCATGTCGAGCTGGATCGCGTCAGCCCGCTTGCGGTCCCGATCATGGTGCTGATCGGGCGCGAGAATACCCCGCAAGGCTCCGCCGATGATGAATTGCTGCTCGAAGCCGAGGGGCTGGCCGGCGAGGCGATGCGGATTGAACCGGGCGACCGCGCGCTGCCGCTGGACGGAGATTAGCGGCGCGCGCGGTCTCTTCGCTCAGAGCCCTAGAATTGGCGGTAATGATGATGGTTTGTAAAGGCGAAGCTTGTCGCGCCCGCATCCTTGATGAGCGTGATCGTGCGCGCGGCGGTATCATAGCTCGCCAGCGCGTCCGGCTCGAACCGCAACACCGGCTCTTGCGGAAGTGCGCTTGCGGCAGCGACTTGCATCCTGAGCTGCGCGCGCGTGACCGGGGTGCCGTTCCACAGCAGCGCATCGCTCGCAGTGATGACGACGCTGTTCTGATCGCGGTTGATCAGGCAGCCCTCGCATTTCGGCTCCCCGGGGAGGTCCACGCGCGTTTCGTGGACGGGCATCGGGACCGCGAGGATCAGCATGATCAGAAGGACCAGCAGCACGTCGATGAACAGCGTGACATTCATTTCTCCCATGGCCGATCGGCTTCTGGAAGCAAAACCGTTCGGGCGAGTGGTGATGTGGGGCATCGAACTCTCCTCTTTCCAGCGCGCCGTGACGGGCGGGCCGGGAAGATTATAGAGCAATTCCAATAGGTCGCCTAACGCGTACCGGTATGCGACGCGCAACGCAAAAGGCGGCGCTCATGAAAAAAGGGCGCTGCGAGCTATGCCGCAACGCCCTTCGCGAATGACAGATGGCGCGAATTAACCGCCGAACTGGCGATATTTCTCGTTCCCGACGAAGCCGAACTTGGTGACGCCCGACGACTTGATGATCTGCAAGACCTTTGCGGACAGGTCGTAGCTTGCCTGCGCTTCGGGCTCGAATTGCAGCTCGGGCTCGACTGCGAAGTTCTGCGTTTCCTGCAGCAATGTGACGAGCTGACCCTGGCTGACCGTTTCGCCGTTCCACAGGATCTGGTCTGTCGCCGAGAGGACCAGTTTGTTGGTGACCGGATCGACCTCGATATCGGTCGGTGGCGGATTGCCCTGCGGCAGATCGATATCGACCGAGTGGGTCGCCACCGGAATCGTGATGATGAACATGATCAGCAGCACGAGCAGGACGTCGATCAACGGCGTCATGTTCATATCGAGCATCGGTTGGCCGTCTAGCTGGCCTCCGGACATACCCATATCAGTAACTCCTCAAATGCGGCGTGCGGATCAAACGCCCGGTTCGACCGGGTTCGAGATGAAGCCGACCGTGGGATAGCCCGCGGCCTGCACCTGGTAGATCGTGCCCGCAACGCAGCGCCATGGTGCCTGGACATCGCCGCGAATATGAACCTGCGGGATGAGATCGGGCTCGGCCATGATCGCTTCGGGCCCACCGGCACGCGTCACGATGTTATCCAGGCGGGTAAAAGCCTGGTCATACAGTTCCTCGGAGGACACGGGCGCCAGGTTGTTCCAGTAGATCCGGCACTCGCCATTGCGCGAGGCGCCTTCGAACCCGGGTTCGCCCGCTGAACGGCCTGCACTGTCCGTCGTGCTGACCGTCAGTTGCAGGTTTTCGACCTTGTTCTTGGATTCAACCGATTCGAATACCGGAATCTCCAGCTTCTCGATCGTCTGGATCGCCACCGGAACCGCGATGAGGAAGATGATGAGGAGCACCAGCATCACATCGACGAGCGGCGTGGTGTTGATGTCCGACATCGGGGTTCCGCCCCCTCCCATCGAAATCGCCATGGTTATTTCCCTTTTGGCTCAAGCCTTGATGTGTATCGCGCCTGCCCTGGGTTCCATGCTTGCCCCGATCGGGAGCAAGGAACGGGGCTGGCGGTGCCGGACAGATCGCATGGGGGATCCGCCCGGCAAACCGTCATGTGTTACTTCTTAAGGTTCGCCGTGCTGGCACTCGCGCCGCCGGCGGTTGTGGCGGGGTTGGCCGTCGGCTTGGACGCGGGCGTTGCCGCACCCTTGGACACCGGGCGGGCCGGCGCGCTCGAAACCGCGGGCTTCACCGCGCCGTCGGACGAGATGTAAGCGAGGATATCGGTCGAGAAGCTAGTCAGCAACTCGGCGATCCGGCGGTTGCGGCTCTGCAGGTAATTGAACGCCAGCACCGCGGGCACCGCAACCAGCAGGCCGATCGCGGTCATGATCAGCGCTTCGCCAACCGGGCCCGCCACCTTGTCGATCGAGGCGGAGCCTTCGATACCGATATTGATCAGTGCGCGGTAGATCCCGATCACCGTTCCCAGCAGGCCGATAAAGGGCGCGGTGGCTCCGACCGAGGCGAGGAAGGACAGACCGCCCGACAGCGTGTAGTTGATCGAGTCTTCCGAACGCTGGAGCGAGCCATGCATGTAGTCATGCGCTTCCATCTGGTCGGTCATCTTGCCGTGCTCTTCACGCGCGAGGATGGCATCGTCGGCGATCTGGCGCCACGCGGAGTTCTTCTCCAGCTTGGTCGCGCCTTCCTTGAGGCTGGGCGCGCGCCAGAACTGGGTAGGCACGCTCTTGTACTGGCGGAGCACCTTGGCCTGTTCGAGATACTTGGTAATCAGGATGTAGAACGATCCGATCGACATGATGACCATGACGGCGAGGATCGACCAGGCGACCGGGCCGCCCTCTTCCATCGCCTGCACGAAGCCGAACTGGTTTTCCGGCGCTTCGGTTGCTGCGACGGCCAAGAGATGAAGAAGGTTCATTGCGCAAAAGTCCTCTAAAAGAAAGGTCCCCGAAGGTGTCGTGGCCATTCGCGTCGGCCCGGCACCTGCTGTTTATCAATTCAGGCGGTAGGTAATGGCAGTGGAGTGAGAGCCGGTAGTCGGATTGCCCGCACGATCAAGCGCCGGGTTGAAGCGGGCATAGCGTTCCATACCGCGGCACGCGGCGTCGTCCAGAATGCCCGACCCGCTCGAACGGGTTACCGAACAGCTCGCGACCCGTCCCTCCGCATTAACCTGGACGCGAACGCCGACCGTTCCTTCGACTTCTTCGCGCAATGCGCGCGAGGGGTAATTGTCCTGGATCCGACCTGCCCAACTGCTCTGATTGCGCGGAGTGGCGTCGCGCGCTTGAGAAGGCGCTGGTGGCGGAGGAGCCGGCGGCGGGGCGGGAGGCGCCATTGGCGCTGGCGGCGGAATCCGCAATGCTGGCGGCGCTGGAGGCGGAATCGTCGGCGAAGTCCGCACCGGCGGCGGCGCGGGCGCAATCCGGATTGGCGGCGGCGGCGCGACAGGCGGCGGCGGCGCAACCTCCTGCGGCTCTTCGGGCGGGGGAGGCTCGTCTTCGGGTTCCTCGGGCGGCGGCGGTTCCTCGATATCAATGGTCGTGATCCGCTCGACTTCCTTCTGGATTGCGTCGATCGTGAGCCCGAAGACCATCGCAAGTCCGATACCGGCGACGATTGCGACGGCCGCTATCAGGCCAATCAGCTTCGTCGTCGTCATTCCTTGTTGATCAGCGTAGGCCATCCAGTCGATTTCTCTCCATTTTTCAATGCCGCGCGACCATGCGGCGCATATCCGTTTGGCGCATATCACGCGCTGGGGTCAAACCAGATGGCCTGCCACGACGCAGATCAGCTGTGTCAGACCCGGGCTTTACATCCCAAGATCCATTAACTTCCAGCCGAACCCTATCTCGCAAACCGAATGACGCCATTCTACCCAAGGGGCGCTCGCACGGGGGAAACCGGTCCGACAGCCTGAACGCGCATCCCTTTTCGAATAATGCGCGCGCTCCGGCTTTGACTACCCCGATCGTGTGTTGAAGAGCGGGGCAACCGGTTTTGGCTTTAACGGGCAAGCCATAGGCAATCAAACGCTTTATCGGTTAAGCCGCAATTCAGCGCGTCGGGCCTGGAACATCGGTGCCGTTGAACGATTTCCAAAAGCGGAGCGAGGACAGAACAGCGATGCCAAGCGTTAACCAAAAATTAACCATTAAAATCAGATTGGTAGTGTCGCTTGTTCTGGCGCTGGCGGGGTGGCTTGGCGCGTCGGTCGCAGCGCTCGCGCAAGGCGACGTCCCGGATCGGGACGGGGTGGCCGCAACCGCAACCTATGCCGATCTCGTCACTCTTGCCGAGCGCAGCGACATGGTAATTCGCGCGCGAATTCGCGATCAGATCCAGCTTCCGCCGGAACGTGCACCAGGTCTCGCGCCGGGATTCGCACGGCTCTATATCGAAGCGGAAACGACCGCCCTGATTGCGGGCACGACCCCGGTGGGCGAGGAACTTACCTATCTGGTCGATGTTCGGTTGCGCGAAAACGGGAAGGCCCCGCGGATCGCCGGGCTTGAGATGCTGCTGTTTGCCCGCCCCGTGGCGGGACGTCGCGGCGCGATCCAGCTCACCGGGCAGCCCGCGCAATTTCCTTATTCCGAAGCACTGGAGACGCGCTTGCGCCCGATCCTGACCGAGCTTGTCGGCGGCAATCCGCCGCCGCGCATCACGGGTATTGGCAATGCGCTGGCGGTACCGGGCACACTTGCAGGCGAATCGGAAACGCAGATTTTCCTCACCACGGACTCGGGTTCGCCGGTCTCGCTCACGGTGCTGCGTCGCCCGGCTCAGCCGCCCGTCTGGGGTGTGTCATGGGGCGAGATCGTCGATTCGGCCGCGAAACCGCCCGCCCCTGAAAGCCTGCGCTGGTACCGCCTTGCTTGCGCGCTGCCCGAAGAGCTCCCTGCTGATGTCAATCTTGCGCGCGATCCCGAAGCGCGGCGGCTGGCCGAGCGCGATTACGCCCTCGTGCGCGAGCAGCTCGGTGCCTGCAGGCGCAGCCTCACACTGGGCTGAACCCCAGGTGCGCTTGACGCAGGTCCGCGCGCACGTCACCGCGTCGAACCATGACCGACCACGTCTCCGCGCCGCTCCGGATCGCGATCGCCGGCCTCGGCACCGTTGGCGTCGGGGTGATGCGCCTGCTTGAAACCAATCGCGCCCTAGTGGCAGCGCGCGCGGGCAGGGCAGTCGAAATCGTCGCAATCAGCGCGCGCGAGCGGCACAGGGACCGCGGCGTCGATATTACGCAGCTGGCTTGGGAAGACGACATGACCGCGCTCGCCGCGCGGGAAGACGTGGATGTGGTGGTCGAGCTTGTCGGTGGCTCTGATGGCCCTGCATTGGCGCTCAGCCGCGCGGCCCTCGGGCGAGGCAAGGCGCTTGTTACTGCCAACAAGGCGATGATCGCGCATCATGGCCTGGCGCTCGCCGAGCTGGCCGAGGCGAATGGCGCGCCGCTCAAGTTCGAGGCCGCGGTCGCAGGGGGTATCCCGGTGGTCGAAGCGCTGCGCGAAGGGACGAGTGCCAATGCTCTCACCCGCGTCTATGGTATCCTCAACGGAACGGCGAACTACATCCTATCCGAAATGGAAGCGAGCGGCGCGGACTTCGCCACCGTTCTCGCGGACGCACAGCGACTGGGTTATGCCGAAGCTGATCCGATTTTCGATATCGAAGGGGTGGATGCCGCGCACAAGTTGGCGATCCTGTCGGCCATCGGCTTTGGTGCGCGGATCGATTTCGCCGCGGTCGAAACCGGGGGCATTACAGCGGTGCGAGCCGCCGATATCGCTCAGGCCGATGCGCTGGGTTTCGTCATCCGCCTGATCGCGGAAGCCGATATCAGCGAGACCAACGGCACGCGCTCTCTCTCGCAGCGCGTGCGACCGTGCCTCGTGGCAAAGGATCACCCCCTTGCCTCAGTCGACGGGGCCACCAACGCGGTGGTGACCGAGGGTAATTTCTCCGGACGCCTCCTGTTTCAGGGGGCAGGCGCAGGCGATGGGCCGACCGCAAGCGCGGTTGTCGCGGACCTCATCCACATCGCGCGTCATGCAGGCCAGGCCAAAACCGTCTCTGCGCCTTTTTCCGTGCCGGTGGCGGAACTGGTCGCCTTGCCGGTCGCGGAGACGGGCGCACGCAGCGAGCGCACCTATCTGCGCTTCACCGTCAATGATCGTCCTGGCGTCCTGGCCGAGATCACCGCTGCGATGCGCGACGCCGATGTCTCGATCGAAAGCCTGATCCAGCACGGCCGTGCGCATGGCGGCGGCGAGGTCCTGGTGGCGATGGTCACGCATGAGGGACCCGAAGCGCATATCGCGCGGGCGCTGGAGCTACTGGCTGGATCGAACAGCCTGACCGGTGCGCCCCTGGTCATGCCGATCCTCAAGGCCTGAGCCTCTATTCGTCAGGCAGCGGCGGAGCATCGAGGCCGAGCGCGCGGCGGCGCTTCGCGATTTCTTCGGCGCTCAGCTCCTGTTCGCCAAGCGGGGGCAGGCCTCGGGCGATTCGGTCCGCGTCCGAACCTTCGGGAGCCGTGGGCAAAGCCTCGATATCGATCATCAGCGCGGGATCGCCGGGACAAGGTGGAAGAAAGCACTGACCTGATATTGTTGCAGGGCTGGAGAAGATGCCGTCGCCTGCGACGTTGGGCGTGCTTCCGCCTTGCGTTTCGGCGGCGTAGCGCGCTTCCCATTCACCCTTATTCCAGTACCCGTCGCTTGCTTGGCCAAGGCGGCGGCACACGATGATCTCGTTTGTCAGGATCCCCGCGTCCGCTTCCTCGTCGCAGATTTCATCGATCACCGCGTCGCTATCGGCCTGCGGGACGGTGATGGTAAGGTCGATTCTCTCGCGCGGCGGAGGTGGCGGCGGAGGTGTCGGCGGCGGTGTCGGCGGCGGTGTCGGCGACGGCGCGGCGCTCATGTCGGTATTGTCCTGCGCAGCAATCGGTGCCGCGAACCCGAGCCCAAGAACGATCAGCGCGACCGTCCCTGCGACCTGCGCGCCAAAATTCGACGAGGCAACAAAAGCGCGGCTCGACAAGCGCACCGCCCCATGCCTAAGCGCGAGGCTCGCCGAAGAGCTGGTAAGGATGGAAAAGCGCATGAATATTACTGATGACACAGACATGCTCGCCGCGAAAGAAGCGCGCGGCGAAAATGCGCTTGATCGCGTGCTTGTTCTCGAGATGGTGCGCGTGACCGAAGCCGCCGCCGTTGCCGCTGCGCAACTGGTGGGCCGGGGCGATGAAAAGGCCGCTGATGCCGCCGCCGTCGCTGCCATGCGCCGCGCCTTCGATACGCTCTACATGGACGGAACCGTCGTCATCGGAGAAGGCGAGCGGGACGAGGCCCCGATGCTCTATATCGGAGAGAAGGTCGGCGGCGCGCCGGGCAGAGGGCCCAAGATCGACATCGCGCTGGACCCGCTCGAAGGCACGACGATCACCGCCAAGGCCGGCCCCAATGCGCTCGCCGTGCTGGCAGCGGCGGAGGAGGGATGCCTGCTCAATGCGCCTGACGTCTATATGGACAAGCTCGCGGTCGGCCCGGGCCTTCCCGATGGCGTGATCGATCTTGCCAAAAGCCCTTCCGACAATGTGCGCGCCGTGGCCGAGGCGATGGGTGTGGACCCCGCCAGCATCAATGTCTGCGTTCTCGACCGCCCGCGCCATGCTGAGCTGATCGCCGAGCTGCGCGAACTGGGGTGCGGGGTCTTCCTCATCGGAGATGGCGACGTCGCGGGTGTCATCGCGGTGACCGACACAGATACGACGATCGATATGTATATGGGCCAGGGCGGCGCACCCGAAGGCGTGCTCGCCGCCGCCGCCCTGCGCTGCGTCGGCGGACAGTTCAATGGCCGCCTGGTGTTCCGCAGCGAGGATGAAAAGGCCCGTGCGCGCAAATGGGGGATCGAGGACTTCGACAGGATCTATCGCCTTGACGACCTTGCAAGGGGCGATTGCATCTTCGCTGCTACCGGTGTCACCTCCGGCTCCCTGCTTGAAGGGGTGAAGCGCAGCAGGCGCCCGACCGGCGAAGCGATCCTGACGACCGAAAGCGTGGTCATGCGCGCCTCCAGCGGGACAGTGCGCTGGATCCGCGGTGAACATCGCATCGACGCGTCCTAGACACTCGCGCGGCAACGCAAGTCAATCGGGGTCAACGCTGCGCCTGGATCCGCATCCTACCTTCGACTGATTGGCAAACCCGTCAGACTTGAGCTAGAACGACCTCCATCAAGGAGCCACGGGGATTGTCGCGCCTTTATCTGTTCGGAGAAAAACGAATGAAGAAGATTACGCTCGCCGCTGCCGCGCTTGCCGGCTCTGCCCTGGCAACCGGTGCGGCCGTCGCTCAACCGGACACGCTCGCCAGCTTCGACCTCATCGACCGGGACGACTTGTTCGGCAACCCGGTCGCAAGTCAGGGCCGGATCAGCCCCGATGGCGAATGGGTGAGCTGGATCGCCCCCGATGACGGCGTAATGAACGTCTGGGTCGCACCCGCTGCAGATCCCGACGCGGGGAAGGTCATCACCGACGATCGGGGGCGCGGCATCTCGAACCACTTCTGGTCGTCAGACAGTCAGTATGTCATGTTCGCCAAAGACAATGACGGGGACGAAAACTACCACGTCTATGCGACCGATCCGCGCACGGGCGAGACACGCGACCTAACTCCGGTGGCCGAAGGCGCGCGCGCACAGATCCTTGGTGTCAGCCGTGACCGTCCGGGCGTGATCCTGGTTGGCTTCAATGAGCGCAACCCGCAGCTGACCGATCTTTACGAAGTGAATATCGAGACGGCCGAGCGCACTTTGATCGCGGAAAATCCGGGCTACGCCGCCTGGATCACCGACAACACATATGCGCCGCGCATGGCGATGGCCCCGCAGCCCGATGGCGGAATGAAAGTGGTGTATCTCACTGAAGACTTCTCGCCCGGAGAGACCTTCGCGGATATTCCCAGCGAAGATATGCTCAACACCAATGTCGTAGGGTTCTCGCGCGACAATTCCAGGGTGTTCCTGCTCGACAGCCGGGACCGCAACCTCGCCGCCGGCTACGAGGTCAACCTCGAGACTGGCGAGCGGCGCCTTATCGTCGAGCCGGAAAAAGCCGATATTGGCGGGGTTCTCACAGATAATGAGACGTATGAGCCGATCGCGTATTCGGTGAATTACACGAAGAACGAATGGACTGCGCTGACCGATGAAGCGGCAGCGGAGCTGAAGTTCCTCGACGATAACCTTGAAGGCGAATATACCGTCGCCTCGCGCTCGGACGACGACCAGACATGGATCGTCTACGAAGGCTCGGCGCAGACGCCCGGCCAGTATTACATCTACGATCGCGAAGCCGAAAGCCTCACCCCATGGTTCAACGCCCGGCCGGCCCTCGCCAATGCGCCGCTGCAGCCGATGATTCCGCTGGAAATCGAATCGTCAGACGGGCTGACCATGGTGTCCTACCTCACCTTGCCGCCGGGCAGCGATCCCGATGGGGACGGGCGTCCCAACGAAGCGGTGCCGATGCTGCTGTGGGTCCATGGTGGCCCATGGTCGCGCGATAGCTACGGCTACAACACGATGCACCAGTGGATGGCCAATCGCGGCTATGCGGTGCTGAGCGTGAATTATCGCGGCTCGACCGGCTTCGGCAAGGATTTCACCAACGCAGCGGTCGGCGAGTTTGCCGGCAAGATGCACGACGATCTGATCGAAGCGGTCGATTGGGCGATCGCTGAAGGGATCGCGATCGAGGACAAGGTCGCGATTGGCGGCGGAAGCTATGGCGGCTATGCAACCCTGACCGGTGTCGCGTTCACGCCCGACAAGTTTGCGTGCGGCGTCGATATCGTCGGGCCCTCCAGTCTTGTCACGCTGATCGAAAGCTTTCCGGAATACTGGAAGCCGTTTCTGGCGGGCACCTGGTTCCGCTATGTCGGTGATCCGTCAGACCCCGAACAGCGCGAGGACCTGCTGGCCCGCTCGGCCATCAGCCGGATTGACGATATCAAGGTGCCGCTGCTGGTCGGCCAAGGCGGCAATGATCCGCGCGTAACCAAGCAGGAAGCCGATCAGCTCGTCGCGGCGATGCAGGCCAAGGGCCTGCCCGTCACCTACATCAACTATCCCGACGAGGGGCACGGCTTCCAGAAGCCGGAGAACCGCATGAGCTTCTTCGCGGCGATGGAAGGGTTTCTGGGCACCTGCCTTGGCGGCCGGGTCCAGCCGATCGGAGACAGTTTCGAGGGCAGCTCGGCCGAGGTGCTTGCGGGGGCCGAATATGTCGACGGGCTCGATGAGGTGTCGTCGGGCGGATAATTGCTCGCACGCATGGCGAATATGAAGCGGCGCGGTCTGAAAACGGACCGCGCCGTTATCTTTGCAGCGCATGTTTTCACGTTGAAACGTGCCGCGGACCGTCCCTCTCACGTTGCAATTCGATGACGCATCGCTAGGCGAAAGCGCAGAGTTTTGGCGCGGGGGATTCGCACTCGATGAAGATCATGTCCGGCAATTCGAACCTGCCGCTCGCCCGCGCGATCGCAGCCTATCTCGAAATCCCGCTCACCGATGTCAGCGTCCGGCGCTTCGCCGACGAGGAAGTGTTCGTCGAGATCCATGAAAATGTGCGCGGAGAGGATGTGTTCATCGTCCAGCCGACCAGTTTTCCCGCGAACGACAATCTCATGGAATTGCTCATCTGCATCGATGCGCTGCGCCGCGCCTCGGCCAAGCGGATTACGGCGGTCGTCCCCTATTTCGGCTATGCACGGCAGGACCGTAAACCCGGGCCAAGGACGCCGATATCGGCCAAGCTGGTTGCGAACCTTGTGACAGAGGCGGGTGCCGACCGGGTGCTCGCGGTTGATCTGCATGCAGGCCAGATCCAGGGCTTCTTCGATATCCCGACCGACAATCTCTATGCGGCGCCTGTCATGGCTGCCGACATTCAGGCGCGGTATGGCGACAAGGACCTGATGATCGTCTCCCCCGATGTCGGCGGCGTTGTGCGCGCGCGCGCGCTGGCCAAGCGGCTCGATAATGCGCCGCTCGCGATCGTCGACAAGCGCCGCGACCGGCCCGGCGAAAGCGAGGTCATGAACATCATAGGGGACGTGGCCGGGCAGCACTGCGTCATGATCGACGACATTATCGATTCGGGCGGCACCTTGTGCAACGCGGCCGACGCCTTGCTCGAAGGCGGTGCGAAGTCCGTTGCGGCCTACATCACCCACGGCGTATTGTCGGGCGGTGCGGTGGCGCGGATCGACGGCTCGCGCCTGACTGAACTCGTCATCTCAGATTCGATCCGCCCGACCGAAGCGGCCGAGGAATCGAGCAAGATTCGCATCCTCACCATCGC
>JAZBPE010000031.1:0-25400 GCA_036353345.1 Erythrobacter sp.
ATCGGACGTGCAGGCGCTGAACTCTATGATCGTTTGGCGGTCGCTGCCGAACACATGAAGCGCGTGGGCGGCGGATTGGAAACCGCGGTCAACAATTACAACAAGTTCGTTGGCAGCTTTGAGCGCAACGTGCTGTCTTCAGGACGCCGACTGGCCGAACAGGGGATCGAGATCGGCAAACGCGAGATCGAGGACGTCCCACTGGTCGAGGCGAGCCCACGCTACACCAATGACGATGTGACGAAGCTGGAGGATGATCGCGAGGGCGAACGCAACGCGGCGGAATAGCGTTTGCGGAGCGTCTTGGACCGGCGCGGGCTCGGGCAACGTGCGTCAGACCACCGCCGTCTTCGCCCAGGTGAAGAAATCGTCCTGAGCCTTGCGCAGCGCCATGGTGGCAGCGGAATATCCATCCCAGTCCCGCTCGATCTCGCGCAGCATCCATTTGGCCTGGTGACGGTAGAGCTGGTCGCGGATCTCGCCATGCCGCTGGTTGAATTCGGCGAATTTGTCCGGCTGGGCACGCAAGGCGCTGTCGCTGCTCGAAAGGTGGGAGATCGACAGCATCTCCTTCTGGAACCGTCCCCGTAGTCGGACAAGTTCACGCTCGTCGTAATTCGAGCCCGGCCGGGTTGCCGAGACGAGTTCCGCCTGCGTTTTCATCGCCTGATCGATCGCTTCGCGAAGCTGCGCCGGCATGCTCCAGCCCCTTTTCTATGCGCCATTCAAGGCGCGCTACGGCTCCCGCATGCTTTAAGGAAAAAACCTCATCAAAAAATGAATGAGCAACGTCCTTGTTCAAGAACAGGAGCGACCGCCGCGCTCACCGTCATTGTCGAGGCGGTATCGATACCCTCATCTCGGTGACGCCGGTTCGGCAATGCTCCTATCGGCGATCCTCGTCGAGGCAGTGTACCACTTCGTAGGCCAGTACCGCGCCCGCTACCGCTGCGTTGAGCGAATCCGCACGGCCGCGCATGGGCATCGATACGCGCAGGTCGCACCCCCCCTCGTAAGCCTCGGGCAGTCCTTGCGATTCGTTGCCGATCAGCAGGAAGCACGGCGCTTTGTAGGCAGCACCGCGATAGGGAACTGCTTCGCGCAGGGACGCGGCAACCAACTGACCTGGCCCGGCGCGCAACCATGTGATGAAATCCGCCCAGCGCGCCATCGCAATTGTCTGTGTGAAAACAGCGCCCATGCTCGCACGCACCGCTTCGGCGCTGAAGGGATCGGCGCAATCGTCGATCAGGATCAGCCCTCCTGCACCGACCGCATCGCCGGTTCGCAGCATGGTGCCCAGATTGCCCGGATCGCGCAGGTCCTGCGCCACCAGCCAGATCGACGCCGCGCCGCGATCTATCCGCTCCAGCCCGGTTGCGAACTCATCAAACACCCCGATGATGCTTTGCGCGTTCGATTTGCCGGTGATCTTGGCAAGAATGTCGGGCGTTGTGGTAATGATGTCGCCTCCGCTCGCCGTCACCGTCTGTTCGAGCTGCGCAAGCAGCGGATGCGGATCGCGGCCCTCTGCCATGATCAGCTCGCGCGGGACGTGGCTGCTTTGGCGCGCATCCTCGAGCAATCGCAGTCCTTCGGCGAGGAACTGGCGGGCGCGCTTGCGGTGCTTCTTGTCGCGCAAGGAGCGCCAATATTTGACGCTGGGATTTGAGAACCCGCTGATATGCCGGCGTGTGCTAGCGCCGGGGCTGGCATCATTCTTCGCCAAAACCGCCCTCGATAAGCGCGGCGAGATTGCCGAGCACTTGCGGTGCGTCTTCACCCTCGACGATCAACTCGACTGTATCGCCCCTTGCCGCGCCCAGCATCATGAGCCCGAGAATAGAGCCACCCGCGGCTTCGTGGCCGTCCTTTGCCAAGCGCACGCTGGTCGTTTCAGGCAAAGCGCTGACGGCACCAACGAACTTCGCGCTCGCGCGAGCATGAAGTCCGCGTTTGTTGACAATAGTGACGGTCCGGCGCGCCTCGTTCACGTTCCGGTGGCTCGGCTGGCGTCGTCGTTACCGAGCAATTCGCTCGCGACGGTGATGTAATTGCGCCCGGCTGTCTGCGCGGCTTCGACCGCGGCAACCACATCCATTGTTTTGCGCGCACCCGCCAGGCGGATGAGCATCGGAAGGTTGATGCCTGCAATAACTTCGACCCGCCCCGCATCAAGGAGCGAGATGGCGAGGTTGGACGGCGTCCCGCCGAACAGATCGGTCAGGATAATGACGCCTTTGCCGGTATCGACGTCCCGGATCGCCAAGCCGATTTCCGCGCGACGCTGCTCCATATCGTCCTGCGGGCCGATGCAGACGGTCGCGATCCGCTCTTGCGGGCCGACGACATGCTCCATCGCTTCGACGAACTGGTCGGCCAGGCGGCCATGGGTAACGAGAATCAAACCGATCATGCGGGTGCGAATTTCTGTCCCTACCGGCGCGTGCTTTTTCGCATCTGCGCTATCGAAAAGTTCCCTTGCGTCCGGTCGCTAGCGCCGCCGCTCCTCAATGGCATCTGCGGCACGCGAAGCCAGATCGCGATGCCGGACCGTGGGCGAAAATTCCGCCTCGCGCAAGGCCTTGCCCATGGCCTCGGCTGTGTAAACCGAACGGTGTCTTCCTCCGGTACAACCGAACGCGACATGAACGTAGGACTTGCCCTGGGCACGGTAGCGTGGAAGCAGTGTTTGCAACAGGTCGCGGATTTGCGTGAAAGCGATGGCGAAAGCGGGGTCCTGGCGAATATGCGCGCCGACCGCTTCGTCCTCGCCCGTCTGTTCGCGCAAGGCATCAACCCAATGCGGATTGTCGAGGAAGCGCATGTCGAAAACCAGATCGGCAAGCGGGGGCATGCCGCGCGCAAAGCCGAAGCTGGACAAGGTGAGCGTCAGCGCATCGTCCGCTTCGCCTGCAAACAGCTCACGCATATGCGCTTGCAGATCGTTCACCGACATCGCGGAGGTATCGATCACGATCTCGGCGAAGCGGCGCAGGGGTTCGAGCAATTCGCGTTCGGCCGCGATCCCGTCGCGCACCGGGCGGCCCCGCGCCTGGGGATGGCGACGCCGGGTTTCGTTGTAGCGGCGCTCCAGCTCGTCGCCTGCGCAATCGAGGAACACGAAACTGAGCGCAATATCTCCACGTCCGGCCAAAGCTTGAGCGAGAGCGCCAATCTCGGCCGGAGCAAACCCTCGCGTGCGCGAATCAAAGCCGATGGCAAGCGGGCTGCGCGGGCTGCTGGGTGAATGCTCGCCTTCTTCGCCCACCAGCCGGTCAAGCAGACGCACGGGAAAATTGTCGATCGTTTCCCAGCCACAATCTTCAAGCACATCGAGCGCGCTCGACTTGCCTGCACCAGACATGCCGGTGAGAAGCATCAGGCGCTGGCGTTCGGGAGGTCGTGAAACAGTCTCTACGGGCATGGCGCGCTGACTTGTCGCGCGGCTACGCGGCGAAAGAAAGGAAATTCGCTCGCGGCATTACGCATATGCTAGCCCGTGCGTGCGCATCGCCCATTCGGCCCGGAGACCGGGCGCGATGCTGCCGGGGGAGAAGGTCAGCACCGGAATTGCCAGCCCGAGCAGATCGCGGCGGTCGAGGGTCTCGGGAAGGCGCGGGGCATCTTCGGGGGTGGCGAGCGTCAGGATGAGGGCGAGCGGCGCGCCTTCATGAGGCGGGAATTGCACCAGCCCGACACCGCGAATCTCCAGAAGACCGGCAATGCGCGGTGGCGGTCGTACGATCACCTGCCCGCCTTCGTGCAGCAATTCTACGCCGTCGTCCCCGATCAGCGCTGCGCCGCGATCGATCAGCGCCAAAGCGAGACTCGACTTGCCACTTCCCGGTGATCCTTCGATCATCAGCGCCCGACCTTCGATCGCAACCGCGCTTACCCCGGTTATACACTGCGTGTGCGCGCTCATGCCGCGGGCAGTGTGAGTCTCAGGCAAGCTCCACGCTTCCCGTCCTTGCGCGGCTCGGCATAGAGCGAGCCGTCATGCGCTTCGGCAATGGCGCGGCCGATTGCCAGGCCGAGCCCGGAATGATGGCCGAAATCCTCCTGGTCCGGACGTACCGAGTGAAAGCGCTCGAACACCTTCTCGCGGTTTTCTTCGGAGATGCCGGGCCCATGGTCGCACACGGACAGGCTGACGCACTCTCCGTCATTGTCGATCTCGACTTCGATCGGGGCATCGATTGGCGAGAAGGAGACGGCATTGTCGAGCAAGTTCTCGATCACGCGTTCCAGCCGGTGTCCGACGCCTAGCACATGAGCGGAAAAGCCGCGCGTCTCCAGTTCGATCAGATGGTTGGCATTCTCTGCGCGATATTCGCGGCTACCCACGATGGCGCGCACGAGGTGGGCGAGGTCAATCCGCTCGCGCACCGCCCGGCTCATCTCTGCATCGATCCGGCTCGCCTGGGAAATCTCGGTCACCAGCCGATCAATCCGGCGCACGTCATGCGTGGCGATTTCGTGCAGCTCACGGCGCAGATCCGGATCTTCGACCTTGGGCAGGGATTCGACCGCGCTGCGCAAGCTGGCGAGCGGGTTCTTGATTTCGTGAGCGACGTCGGCGGCAAAGTGATCGACCGCGTCGATCCTCTGGCGCAGCGCCTGTGTCATGTCCGACACCGAGCGTGCGAGCTGTCCAATCTCGTCCCCCCTGTTGGGAAGCCGCGGTACTTCGACTTCACGCTCGCGCCCCTGGCGGACTCGCTGAGCGGCACGCGCTACCGCTTGCAACGGGGTGACGATGGTGCGCGCCAGAAACAGCGAGAGCAGCGCAGAAGCCGCAAGTACCACGAGCACCGCAAATACCAGTGCGGAGCGGGCCGAACGCACGCTCTCCGTGATATCGACCGGGTTGCGAACCGTGAGCAGCGTCGCCCCGTTCAGCCCGACCGGGGCGGCGGCTGTGATGACGGGCGTTCCATCGATCCAGTCATAAAGCCGGACTTGGCTCCGCCCTTCCTCGCGCGCGGTGGCAAGCTCGGGCCATGCATCGGCCTCCTGCGCTTCGGGCTCCACGAAATCGGGCACAGCCTCGGCGCTCACGATTGTGTCCACCGTCCGATCGAGCCAGCGCGCAAAGCGTTGTTCCCAGCTATCGTCGGAGATATCGTTCAACGTGAAAGCTGGTTCGGCCAGCGCGAAGCTGTCGGCGATCAGGACGCCTTCGGCATCGAACAGGCGCATGCGCATTCCCTGCTCGCGCCCGATCTGGACCAGCAAGGCTTCCTGCCGCTCCAGCGTCGCGCCTGCGAGTGCCTCGGCGGTAATCTGTGCTTCGATCCGCGCCAGTTTGAACCGTTCGGTGATGAGCTGCGTGCGATAGGTGTCGAGGTAGAACAGCCCCCCCGAAAGCAGTGCCAGCGGCAGGATGTTCACGATAAGAATGCGCGCGGTAAGCGAAAACCCGCTTGGCGCACGCTCGCCTGCCTCCACCTGCGCCGGCGCGATCGATCGGTCGAGCGCGTCGGCCTGCGCGCTCTCAGCCATCGGTGAAACTGTAGCCTGCGCCATACAGCGTATCGATTGACCCGAATGCGGGATCGACGCTGCGAAACTTGCGGCGCATGCGCTTAATATGGCTGTCGACGGTGCGGTCATCGACGAAGACGTCGTCCGGATAGGCGGCGTCCATCAACTGGTTGCGGCTCTTGATGACGCCGGGTCGCGCAGCCAACGCTTCGAGGATCAAAAACTCGGTCACGGTCAGGCTCACCGGGCGTCCATCCCAAGTCACATGATGGCGTGCGGGATCCATGACGAGCCGACCGCGCTCGATCGTTGGGTTCACCCCTTCAACCCCGCCCGCCGTCAACGCTCGGTCGGGCTCAGCGCGGCGCAAAATGGCACGGATACGCGCGATCAGAAGCCGCTGGCTGAAGGGTTTGGCGATGTAATCGTCCGCGCCCAGATCCAGTCCAATCTCCTCATCCGCTTCATCGTCCTTGCTGGTAAGAAAGATGACCGGAAGTGGAATGTGTTCACGGACCCGTCGCAGCAATTCGTGCCCGTCCATCTTGGGCATCTTGATATCGAACAGCGCCAGATCGGGCGGGTTGTCGATAAGTGCCTTGAGTGCGGTCTCACCGTCGGAATACAGGCGCGTGACGAACCCTTCGGCCTGAAGCGCGATAGAGACGGTGGTGAGGATATTGCGATCATCGTCGACCAGCGCGATCTGCGGGGCGGGATGACTGCCCGGGTCGGGTTCGACAAAACCCGACTGCTCCTTGGGCTCCGGGATCGGATCGGCAGGCGGGTTCTCGTCCGGCTGTGTCATGTCGCTCGCGTCAAGGGTCAATGGAGGCACTCCGCCTAGCGCCGGGGGGCGCGGGTGACAATCGCCGCGGTGAACCGGGCGGTGGGCGGGGCGATCATGAGCCGTCTTGCGATGGCCTCGCCGGGCCGGTTTGACGTGCCGCAGAGCTGACTATAAGAACCCAGCTGAACGAGACAGATCGCGCGAGGGTACTAGCTGTCGCCATGGTGCGCCGCGTCGCGCGCGCGGCCAAGATTGCCGATCATGACGATCTTCGATACGATCAGAACGGAGCGCCCCGTTTCGAGCGCGCCCGATGCCTTAGGAGACAATGCTTGACGCCGCTCGCCCACTCGCTCGCCGATCAGGGGATCGAAACCCGCGCTGACATTCATCCCAATCTGGGGACGGCGGCTCTGGTTGAAGCATCGCTCGCCGCAAATGAAGGCGCGCTGTCGAAGCATGGCGCGCTCGTGGTCGAGACCGGCGCGCATACCGGGCGCAGCGCGCAGGACAAGTTCATCGTGCGCGACGACACGACCGAGGAGACGGTATGGTGGGGGCGCGTCAACAAAAGTATGACGCCCGAGCATTTCGCTGCGCTCAAGGCCGACTTCATGACTGCTCTGGCTGAGAAGGACACGCTGTACGTCTCCGACCTGTTCGGGGGCTCGCAGCCCGAGCACCGGGTGAACGTGCGCGTAATCAACGAGCTTGCCTGGCACAACCTGTTCATTCGCACGCTCCTGGTGCGTCCGGAACGCAAGGAGCTTGCCGGGTTCACGCCGGAATACACGATTATCGACCTTCCAAGCTTCCGCGCCGATCCGGCACGTCACGGGTGCCGGTCCGAAACCGTGATCGCAGTCAATTTTGCCGAGAAGCTCATCCTGATCGGGGGCACAAAATATGCCGGCGAGATGAAGAAGAGCGTTTTTGGTATCCTCAATTATCTGCTGCCTGCCAAGGGCGTGATGCCCATGCATTGCTCGGCCAATATCAGTGCCGACGGTGAGACAGCCGTGTTTTTCGGCCTGTCCGGCACCGGCAAGACGACGCTGTCGGCCGACGCCAGCCGCACGCTGATCGGCGATGACGAGCACGGTTGGTCCGACACCGCGATCTTCAATTTCGAAGGCGGCTGCTATGCCAAGATGATCCGCCTGTCCGAAGAAGCTGAGCCGGAGATCTTCGCCACCACCCGCCGCTTCGGCACGGTGCTGGAAAACGTCGTGATGGACCCGGTGACGCGCGAGCTTGACTTCGACGACAATTCGCTCGCCGAGAATACGCGCGGCGCCTATCCGATCGACTTCATTCCCAACACCTCGGAGAAGAACCTCGGCCCCGTGCCGACCAATGTGGTGATGCTGACCGCCGATGCGTTCGGCGTTCTGCCTCCGATCGCAAGGCTTACGCCCGAACAGGCGATGTATCACTTCCTCTCGGGCTACACCGCCAAGGTGGCGGGTACCGAAATCGGCGTGACCGAGCCTGAAGCGACGTTCTCGACCTGCTTTGGCGCGCCCTTTATGCCGCGCCATCCCAGCGTCTATGGCAACCTGCTGAAACAGCGCATCGCGAGCGGCGGGGTGACCTGCTGGCTCCTTAACACCGGCTGGTCGGGAGGACAGTATGGGGTGGGCGAGCGGATGCCGATCAGGGCGACCCGCGCACTGCTCAATGCCGCGCTCGACGGTGATCTGGCCGATGTCGAATATCGCGAGGACCCCAATTTCGGCTTTGCCGTGCCGGTAAGCGTGCCTGCACTTGCGGCCGCGGGCATCGACCAATCGATCCTCGATCCGCGCAGCACTTGGGCCAACGGTGCCGAGTACGACGCCGCAGCGCAGCGCCTGGTCACGCTCTTCATCGAGAATTTCGCCGAGTTCGAACCACATGTCGATGACGAGGTACGACGTGCCGCACCCGTGGCGGCTTGAGTGCTCGCCTAGCAATTCCGGCGAACCGGCAGGCGGTATCGTAGGCCGACCTCCCTCGCTAAAAACCTGAGGAAATAGATAGATGAGCTTGGCAAGCATGCTCCAGCAAACCGGTGCCATCAAGTCGATGGCGCGCGAACTCGATGTCGATGAAGGGACGGCCCAGACCGCGGCAAGCGCACTGCTGCCCGCCATCGTCGCCGGGCTGGGGCGGAGCGCGACCGGCGGACAGACAACGCCCGAGCCGCTAGCCGGGCTTGGCGGACTGGCCGGGTCTCTCCTCGGAGGCGGAGGCGGGTCCGGCGCCATGTTTGGCGGAGGCTTTGGCGGGCTGGTTGGCGGGCAATTGCTCGACGCGGTGCTCGGCAACGATCCAACGCCGACAGCACCGGGAAAAGATATCCTCGGCACTATCTTTGGCAGCAAGGATGTCAGCCGCTCGGTCGCAGGCGAAGTCGCAAGCGCGACCGGGCTCGATGAAAACCTGCTCAAGAAAATGCTGCCGATGCTGGCGATGGCAGCGGCCGGTTATCTGGCGCAACGGGCGGCCGGTCAGACGCAAAGCGGTGCGGGCGCGGATGCGGGCGGTGCGGATCGTCTCGGCGGTATTCTTGGCTCGATCGTCTCGGGAATGTCCTCGCGCTAGCTGCTGATAGTGCTAGCGCTTCGGCACGGCTTCAACCTCCTCCCCGGCTAAGCCTGCGGTATCCTCCGGTTCTTCATTCCCACGGCTGTATCGCAGCATTACCGGTTCGCCTTCCTTACGCCCGGCCAGTACTTCGTCGAACGCGCGCGCAGCCGCGGCTTGCGGTCCGCCATGCGGATTGGCGAGCACCGGCGCGAGGCTGTTGCGGGCAAGCGCAACTTTCCCCTCGCTGGCCTGCATCATCGCCACATTCACCCACACCCGCTGATCGAACGGTGCCAGCCGCGCTGCCTGTTCGAGAGCCGCGCGGGCATTCTCGCTCGGCTCGGCGCCGCGCTCGGTATAGCTGCGGTAATAGTGTATGAGCGGCAGCGGATGGTCGTTTTCCAGCTTGTTCAGCGCGGCAAACGGTTGCATCGCCGCCTCGTATGCGGCGTCCTTGTCCTCCGCGCCCGCCTGGCGCGCGCGGCGAAATAGCGCCAGACCTTTTTGGACGTATGCGTTGCGCGCTTGCGGATTGAGCGCGAGCGCCGCGTCGGCCGCGGTAATTGCTTCAGCGTCGTAGCCGGCATCATATTCCGCTTCGGCAAGGGCTGTCAGCACGCCGGGGTCGCGCGGATATTTCGCAGCGATCTTCCGCGCCTCGATAAGGAGTTCAAGCGCTTGTTCGCGCGAGACACCCGCTTGCGAGGCCATGCGCACGTTCATCATCTTCGCTTCGCCCTCAGGCAGTTCGCGAAGCGCGATCGGACCGACCGGCAGCTTGTCGTTAGCGATACTCAATCCATTGCGCGCGCCGGACCTCAGATAGGCGTTCAGTTCGCCTTCAAGCGTGTCGAGATCGCCGAATGCTGCCTCACCGGCCTCCAGCGACGGAACGCCTTGTGCAATGCTGGTCCAATATGCGTCGAGCTGCCCTGAGCGCGCGTCGTTGAACGTAAGGTAATGATAGAGCAGCCAGCTGCGACCGTAGAACGCATCGTAGCCGCGCCCCCGCTTCGCCTCGTATAGCTCGGGATCGAGCAACTCGCGCACGCTCACATCCTTGGCATAGAACAATTCCCTGCCGCGATGCGTGGCGGGCAGGCCGATCTGCAAACCCTTTTCGTCATCGAAGACGGTTGCGGCGAAGAACTCCGCCATCCCTTCGCCGAGCCAGCGCGGCATCGCAAAGCGCGAGGACGAGATGAGGAAGTGGTGTGCATATTCGTGCAACAGGATGACGGTCGAGAAATGGGAATACTCGCCCTCGCGGTTCTGGATATCCTGGACGTAGGCGCGGCTCGCTCCGGCGCGCGCGATATAGATCCCGCCGATCGTCCGGCTTTTGATGTCGAGGGTGCGTTGCAGCTCCCGCTGAGAGCCGACGACGAAGATGGTGACGCGGTTGGAGGGGCTGGGCTGTTCGACACGCCGCCCGGTGATGATCTCCATCGCGGCGTGATAGCGTTCCAGGTTCGCGGCGAAGCGGCGGATGTCCCGCTCACTGTCATCTGCATAGATAACGAAACGATCGGTCTGGGCCTCATGCCACCGCGCGGACACAGGATCGCCATGCAGGACAAGCGTGCAGGCGAGCGCCAGCGTGGCGACGATGCGCAGCCAGATCGTCAATGCCCTTTTTCCCATCTGCGCAACGATTTACCTCACGAAGCGCAAATCTTCAATCGGGCTGTTCGTCAGGCGGTCTCCTTCTGGGACTCCAGTCCCGCGACGTAATCCCAGATGCGGCTGACCACGACGGACCCTTCGCCCACCGCGCTCGCGACGCGCTTGACCGAGCCTGCGCGAACGTCTCCGACCGCGAAGATGCCATCGGTTCCGGTCTCGTATTGCGAAGGTCGGCCGACATCTGGGCCGGTCAGGACGAAGCCTTTCTCGTCGGTCTCGACCAGTCCCGAAAGCCAGTCAGTATTGGGCGCTGCGCCGATCATGATGAACAGGGCGCGGGTATCGACCTGACGCTCACCACCGGGGCCTTCGAAGGTGACAGCTTCGAGCCAGTCCTCCCCATGTAGCGCGGTAACCTTTGTGTCGTAATGGATCGTGACCTTGGGATCAGCATCGAGCCGCTGCGAAAGGTAGCTCGACATGGAGGACGCGAGCGATTGGGATCGCACGACCAAATGGACGTGTCCGGCAGCGCGCGAGAGAAACATTGCCGCCTGCCCGGCCGAATTGCCGCCACCGATGACCACCGCCTCGGTATGACGGCAGAAGCGCGCCTCCATTTCGGTCGCGGAGTAGAAGACCCCCGAGCCTTCGAGTTGGCTCAGATTGTCAAGCGGCAGGCGTTTGTATTGGACGCCGGTGCCGACCAGCACCGCTTTTGCGCAAACCTCGTCGCCATCGTCGAGCGTCGCGCAAAAGCTGCCGTCATCGCGGCGGGAGAGCGCTTCGACCCGGCGTGGCATGACGAAGCGGGTGCCGAATTTCAGCGCCTGGATCTGGCCGCGATAGGTCAAATCGGTGCCGCTGATGCCGGTGGGAAAGCCCATGTAGTTCTCGATCCGGCTCGACGTGCCCGCCTGTCCACCAATCGCAAGGTCCTCGACCACCAGCGCAGCGAGCCCCTCACTACCCGCATAGACGGCCGCTGCAACGCCTGCCGGGCCCCCGCCCACAATGAGGAGGTCGAACAGGCGCTGCGAACAGATACCAAGATCGAGATTGAGAAACTGCGCGACCTTGCGCGGGGTTGGATCCTTCAACTTCAAGTCGGTGCCGAGAATGACGGAAGGTTGGTGGCCGGTAAGGTCGCAGACCTGTTGGGTTTCGCGATCGCTATCGTTCATGTCATAGCTGGAGAAGGGGATGCGGTTGCGCGACAGGAACCGCTCGACCTCCTGCACCTTTGCATCACGATCTGCGCCGATGATCTTGACCGAACCGTTCGACATTTCGAACTGCTTGCGCCGACGCGCGGCGAAGACCGTGATTACGTGGTCGGAAAGTTCGGGGATCCGGCTCATCAGATCGAGCATCTTCTGGCGCGGCGCGACGATCGCGCGCGTCTCCTTGGCAGCGCGCATCCTCAGGTAATTGGTGCCACGATTGAGGAAGCCGATTTCGCCCATGAACTGGGTCGGGCCGAGCGAAGCTTCGAGGAGACGGTCGCCCGTATGGGGATCGACCACTTCGATTTCCCCGTCGAGGACGTAGAGAAATGTGTCCATCGGATCGCCGATATCGGCAACAATCGCACCCTTTTCGAAGAGCTGCTCGTTGCCAATAGCGCGGATTGCGTTGACATGAGCATCGGCCAGGGGCACGCGGCGCATCGTCTCGAGATCTTCACCGAGCTGTTCCATAGTGCCCCTCTACCGATGGTTGGCATTACTTACTGAGAAGTCATGCGCGGCGCTGCGCTTTTCAAGGAACCCGGGAAAGCAGGCGAAGGACGCGCTACCGCGAACCGATAGAAAACTCTCAGGCCTTCAGGTCTTCGGGCACCTTTCCTCCCGATTCGGCCATCCGACGCATCACGGCCTTGTGCAGCCAGATATTCTCCTCCGCCTTGCCCGAATAGTTGGCATCACCCATTTCTCCAGCCAGTTCCTTGCGGTTCTCGAAGCTTGGATCAATGCCGACCAATTTCATCAAGTCCACGATCGAGGTGCGCCAGTTAAGCTTATCGGATGCGGGCATGCGGTCGAGCCGCTCGGCGACGTCGACCTTGCTTATCGGCTCTGTCCTGGGGGTAGTGGGCGCACGCGTCGGTTCGACCGGGGCCGGGGTTGGCTCTTTCGTCTGTTCTTCGCTTTCGCCGAATATGGCGGACTTGATCGAGCTGAAAATACCCATGATGCGTTCTCCTTTGTCCAAGGCTCAATGGACGCTAGGGTCGATGTGTTCCCGCAGCATGACGCTGCATTGGCGCGCAAGGAGTGCAGACCATCTCCGATATCGTTCTGTCGCTCGTCATGCTTGCCGCCTTTGCGCTGCTGGCCGGGGCGTTCGTGCTTTATCGCCGTACGGGCGAAGTGAAGCAGCCCGCGTTGATGGTGGTGCTGGCCCTTATCGCGTTGGGGAACGTCGCGATCTGGACGATCCCCAATCGCGAGGGTGTATCGCCTGCAACCCAGGCGCAGGCGATCGACGCGGACTGATTGCCTGGCTTAATTGGGGATCCGCCAGTTCACCGAGCTGCTGAACGTCCCCGCTACCTTTTTGCCGCTGCCGTCCTTCGCCGGTTCGAATGTTGCGCGCCGTTCCAGCAGGCGGCAGGTCGCTTCGTCGAGCGCGCTATGCCCGGTCGAGCGGGTGATGCGGCACGTATCGACCTTGCCATTGCGATCGATCGTCAGGGTGAAGCCCGCCCGCCCTGAATAGTTGCGGTTGATCCAGCTGGGCCGATAGTCGCTGTCGGTGATCCAGCCGCCGGGATTACCGCGCGGGCTTGCCGCCACGGGATCACGTGTTGCTGTGGGGGAGGGAAGGGGGTCGGGGATGCCTGTGTCGACCGGGCCGATGCTGCCCAGACCCTCGCCAAGACCAGGCAAGCGCCCGATGGGTCCGCTCGAATCGGTATTGAACGTGAACTCGGTGTCCGGGCGCGGCGCTGGGGTGTAGGTCGGACGTGGCTCGACTGTGGGCGTTTGCGCCGGGTCGGTGCGCTGTTCGAGCGTCTGGTCAGCCGTTGGCTCGGGCGTCGGCAGCGGGGTTATCGGGACATTCGTTGCCTCGAAAGGCTCGTCCGGTTCGGGCGCGGTACCAATGACCGTCAGGCTGGTGACCAGCAGCAGTCCGGCGCCAGCGGGGAGGGCGATGGATGCGAAAGCTGCGACCGGGTTCGGGCGGTTGGCTGTGTTTGTATACGCCATGGTTTTCTCCTCTACCTGAGGAGAAGCTGCAACGGCGATAGGGCACTATGCAAGAACTATCGCGTTGCCGATTGCGACCCGTCCCGGATCGCAACCCACTTGTTTTACCTAATGTTTCTATGCGGAATGCCCTATTTGATCGGACAATCGGGCGAAAGGCGGAAGTCGAGGTAGTTGTCGACCGATGCCATCATCTCGTTTATCTCATTCTCGAAGAAATGGTTTGCGCGCGGAATTTCGTCGTGGTGGATCGTGATGTGCTTTTGCGTGCGCAGCTTGTCGACGAGCTTCTGGACAGCATTCGGCTGCACCACCGTATCGGCGGCGCCCTGCACGAAAATGCCCGACGCGGGGCAGGGGGCGAGGAATGAGAAATCGTACATGTTCGCCGGCGGCGCAACGGAGATGAACCCGCGAACTTCCGGGCGGCGCATCAGGAGCTGCATCCCGATCAGCGCGCCGAAGGAATAGCCCGCGACCCAGGTCGTCTGCGCTTCGGGGTGGATCGATTGCACCCAGTCCAGCGCGCTCGCCGCATCGGAAAGCTCGCCCACTCCGGAATCGAAGCTGCCTTGCGAACGCCCGACACCGCGAAAATTGAACCGCAGCGTCGCAAAGCCGCGATCGGTGAAGGTCTTGTAAAGCCGCTGCACGATCCGGTCGTTCATGGTCCCGCCACCTTCGGGATGGGGGTGGAGTATCATCGCCACAGGCGCGCGCGGACGGGGCGGCGGCGAGAAACGACCTTCGAGGCGGCCTTCAGGGCCGGGAAAAATGACGGAGGGCATGGGTGAGACCTTGTAAGATATGTGAACGGCGCAGAGCTGCTAGCGCGGCGCTCATGCGGGCTCTATATAGGTTTTGATGTCTTTTTCGCAATTCAATAAAGGTGCCGGCGATTACTGAGCGTGCGCGGCCTCAACGCATTTATCTGGACCATGCCGCAACCTCGCCGCTGCGCCCCGAAGCACGGACCGCCATGGAAGAGGGGTTTGGGCTGTGGGCCAACCCTTCCAGCCCCCATGCAGAAGGGCGGCGCGCCAAGTCCGCGCTGGAGGACGCGCGCAAGCGGACCGCCCGGGCGCTGGGCTGGGATGGCGAACTGGTCTTTACCAGCGGCGCGAGCGAGGCGCTGTCGCTTGGCCTTAAGCATAGCAAGGCAAAACGGCGCGTAGTGAGCGCGGTGGAGCATGATGCCGTGCTGAGAGCGGCGCCCGATGCGAAAGTCTTTGACGAGACAGAGCCGCTGGGCGCGGACACACTGCTCGCGATCCAGCATGTCAATTCGGAAACCGGTACAATCAACCCGGTCTCGCAGATGATGGAAACCGTGAAGCCGACAGGAGCGACCGTCCTGTCGGACTGCTCGCAGAGCGCGGGCAAGCTCGACCTTCCCGATGCCGATATGCTGGTCGTCTCGGCACACAAATTCGGCGGACCGATCGGAATTGGCGCGCTGCTGGTTCGTGATTTTGCGATGCTCGAACCGACCGGAGGCCATGAGCGCGGCTATCGGCAGGGGACCGAAAACCTGCCCGGCGCGCTGGGCATGGCAGCCGCGCTGGAAGCGGGCGGGCTCGATAGCTGGGCAACGACTGCCAGGCAGCGATCCGACTTTCACCATGCGTTGCTGGAGAACGGCGAAATCCTCTCGCCCGGAGAACAATGCCCGTATGTCTTGTCGGTAAGTCACCCGTCCATGTCCGCGCAGGCGCTTCTCATCCGCCTCGATGCGATGGGTTTCGCGGTCTCGGCGGGCAGCGCGTGTTCCTCTGGCACGCTGAAGAAAAGCCGTGTTCTCGATGCGTTTGGCGTCCCCGACGATGTAGCCGCGCGCACCATTCGGGTCAGCATCGGATGGAGCACCACGGCCGCAGAGTTGGAACAATTTGGCGCAGCATGGGCTTCGCTCGCATGATCTATCTCGACTATCAGGCCACCACCCCGCTTGCTCCCGAGGCTCGCGACGCCATGCTCGCATGGCTTGACGGGCCGGAGGGTACGGGCTTTGGCAACCCTCATTCCCCCCATCGCTTGGGCCGCCAGGCGGCTGCGGCGATCGAGCTTGCACGTGACAGGGTGGCAGCGCTTTTCCCGCCAGGGGGCCGTGTAATCTTCACCGGCGGCGCGACCGAGGCGCTCAATCTGGCGATCCGCGGCTCCGGCCACGGTGGCTCGGTCTCGGTCTCGGCGATCGAACATGCCGCGGTACTCGATACCGCTGAAGCGCTGGGCAGCGCGCACCTCCTCAACGTCTCGAAGGAAGGGCAGTGCAATACCAAGCAGGACGTGCCCGCCGATTGCCGCCTGATCGCGGTGATGCAGGTCAATAACGAGATCGGGACGATCCAGCCCACCATTGATTGGCACCGCAAGGCGAAGGAACACAACGCGCTGTTCCTAATCGATGCGGTGCAGGCCTATGGGCGTATGGAGGTGACGCATGCGGACATGATCGCCGTCTCCGCCCACAAGCTCCACGGCCCCAAGGGGGTCGGCGCGCTTTGGGTGCGGGACGGGGTGACGATCGAGGAGCAGCAAACTGGCGGCGGGCAGGAATCTGGCTTGCGCTCAGGCACGCTCAGCCCCGCACTGGTCGCAGGCTTCGGCGCGGCGGCGGAACTGGCGCGTGAGCGGATGGTGCAGGATGCGGCGCATATCGAGGAATTGTGGAACGTTGCGCGCACCGCGTTCGCGGATTGGGAGCTCAACGGCAGTGCCGAGGCGCGCTGGCATGGTAATCTCAACATCCGCCGGAACGGTCTCGATGTGAACCGCCTTATGAGCGAGTGCCGCACGATCATGTTCTCCGCAGGCAGTGCCTGTGCCAGCGGATCGGGTCGGCCAAGCCATGTGCTCAAAGCCATTGGTTTGTCAGACAAACAGGCCAAAAGCTCCATCCGGCTGGGTTGGGGGCGCTACACCAAGGTGGAGGAGATCGAAGAGGCAGCGGCTAACATCAATGCCAGCGCCAGGGCGCAGGGCCTGTGAGTCTGACCGTCACCTTTGTCGATCACCGCGGACGCGAAGTCACGGCGAGCGCCGAGCCAGGCGATACGCTTTTGCGGGTCGGCCAGGCTGCGGGTCTCCCGCTCGAAGGCACATGCGAGGGTCAGATGGCGTGCTCGACCTGCCACGTCATTATCGCCGAGGAATGGTTCGCACAGCTTCCCGAAGCGAGCGAGGATGAGGAAGACATGCTCGACTTCGCCGCCAGCGTCGCACGCACTTCGCGCCTGTCGTGTCAGATCATGCTGAGCGACTCGCTTGACGGTCTTACCGTCGTCGTCCCCGCACACAGCCAGGACGCGCGCGCCATCTAGATACGGCAAGCCCCGCCGCACCTTGGGCGCGTCGGGGCTTACCGCTCGTCTGTTTTGCTTTGGGTCAAGCGGTTTCGGCTACACGATCCTCAGTCATCTTCAGAGCATCCACCAAAGCCTCGGTAAAGGCGGGGATGTCGTCGGGATTGCGACTGGTGATGAGGTTGCCATCGACGGCTACCTTCTGATCGACGACGTCGCCACCCGCATTTTCAAGGTCGGTGCGGATCGAGGGCCAGCCGGTCACGGTCATCCCATCGACAAGGTCCGCTTCGATGAGCAACCAGGGCGCATGACAGATTGCGGCAATCGGCTTGCCAGCGTTGTCGAACTCGCGGATGAGGTTGATGACATTGCCGCTCATGCGCAAAGCGTCCGGGTTCATCTGGCCACCGGGTAACAACAGCGCATCATAATCATTCGCGCTGGCATCGTCGACGGTGATGTCGACCGAAACGCTTTCGCCCCAATCACCGTCTTCCCATCCCTTTATTTCACCGGTTTCCAGGCTGGCGATGGTGATTTCGATGCCCTGTTCCTCAAGCTTTTGTTTGGGCTGGACCAATTCAGACTGTTCAAACCCATCGGTTGCGACAATCAATACGCGTTTCATGGTAATTATCTCCTCGTATTCGTTTTGATTGCCCAACGAATAAATGTGGTCATTCGTTCCGAAACGCCGGCCCGAGCGTGAGCGGCCAGCGTCGAAGCGGGTCAATGAGGCGCTAGGTGCGAGGACTGTGGAAACCGCCCTCCCTCGGACAAGTGTGAGTTGCTAGGACGCCGCCCATGTCCGATCCTGCCGACCCGACCTTACCTGATGACGCTTTTGATGCGATCATCGATGCGCCGTTCGATGCCGCTTTGTCCGAGCGCTATCTTGTCTATGCCCTGTCCACGATCACCGCGCGCTCGCTGCCCGACCTTCGTGATGGTTTGAAACCGGTGCACCGGCGCTTGCTATGGACGATGCGCCAGCTCCGGCTCGATCCGGGCAGCGGGTTCAAGAAATCCGCGCGCGTGGTGGGCGAGGTCATCGGCAAGTATCACCCGCACGGCGATACCGCCGCTTATGATGCGATGGTGCGGCTCGCACAGGATTTCTCGCTGCGCTATCCGCTGGTCGAAGGGCAAGGCAATTTCGGCAATGTCGATGGTGATAACGCTGCCGCTTACCGCTACACCGAAGCGCGCCTGACCAAACCTGCGGTGCAGTTGATGGAAGGGCTCGACGCTGGCACCGTCGACTTTCTCCCGACCTATAACGGCGAGGAACAGGAGCCTGAGCTGATGCCGGGCCTGTTCCCCAACCTGCTGGCCAACGGGGCAAGCGGAATTGCGGTGGGGATGGCAACGAACATTCCGAGCCACAATGTCGCCGAGGTGATCGATGCGACGCTGGAACTGATCGATAATCCGCATGTCGAGCACGAGGCGCTGATGCAGATCATGCGCGGTCCCGACTTTGCGACCGGCGGCCAGATTATCGACAGCGCCGGAACGATTTCCGAAGCCTACCGCACCGGGCGCGGGTCCCTGCGTCTGCGCGGTGTCTTCGCTGCGCCTGAAGCCGATGACGAAGCCGATCGGGAGGCCGGGATCGAACGGCTGGGCGGCGGACAATGGCAGCTCGTCATATCGCAGATTCCCTACCAGGTCGCCAAGGGCAAGCTGATCGAGCAGATCGCGGCCGCCATTGCCGACAGGAAGCTGCCGATCCTGGAAGATGTGCGCGACGAAAGCGACGAAGCCATCCGCATCGTGCTGGTCCCAAGATCGCGTAACGTCGATCCCGAGCTTCTGAAGGAGAGCCTATTCAAGCTCACCGATCTTGAGACCCGCTTCGGCCTCAACATGAATGTGCTCGACCATACGCGCACACCGATGGTCATGGGGCTGAAGGAGCTGCTTGAAAACTGGACTGCGGCGCAGATCGCGATCCTCCAGCGTCGCACTCGCCACCGGCTGGAGCAGATCGCACAGCGGCTGGAGCTGGTCGATGGCTATATCATCGCGTTCCTCAACCTGGACCGCGTGATCGCAATCATCCGCGGCGAGGATGAGCCCAAACCGGTGATGATCGCCGAATTTGCGCTCACTGACCGGCAGGCCGAAGCGATCCTCAACATGCGGCTGCGGTCCCTGCGCAAGTTGGAGGAGATGGAGCTGCGCTCCGAAAAGGATGGCTTGCTGGTCGAACAGGGCGAGCTTGAGCAGTTGCTTGGCTCCCCGCCGCGCCAGCGCACGCGGCTGAAGCGCGACCTGAAAGCGCTGCGCAAGGACTATGGTGAGGAGACTGCGCTTGGCGCGCGCCGCACGCGGATCGCCGAAGCCGCGCCCGCGATCGAATTCAGCATGGATGCGATGATCGAGAAGGAGCCGATCACAATTATCCTTAGCGAGAAGGGCTGGATCCGCGCGGCCAGAGGTCACGTGCCGCTCGATCAGGAGTTCAAGTACAAGGAAGGCGATGCACTTGCCTCGATCCTGCATGCGCAGACGACCGACAAGCTGCTGATCGCGGCGGCAAACGGGCGGTTCTACACGCTGAGCTGCGACAAGCTGCCGGGTGCGCGCGGGTTCGGAGAGCCGGTGCGCACGATCATCGACCTCGAAGCCGACACGAGCATCGCCGCAATGCTGGTGCACAAGGAGGGTAGGCGCGTGCTGCTCGCGGCGACCAGCGGCAAGGGCTTCCTGGCCGAAACGGGTGACTTGCTGGCCGAGACGCGCAAGGGTCGGCAGGTCGTCAATCTAAGGGGCGATGCGCGCCTGCATGTCATCCGCGAAGTGCCCGAGGGCCACGATCACGTCGCGGCGATCGGGGACAATCGCAAGCTGATCGTTTTTAATCTTGAAGAGATGCCCCTGATGGCGCGCGGGCAAGGAGTAATGCTCCAGCGCTATCGTGCGAAGGAACAGGGCGGGGGCGGGCTGTCCGATGTGACGACCTTCACGCTGGCGGACGGGCTTAGCTGGACGATGGGCGGCTCGGGCGAGCGGACCCGAACGGAAACCGACATCTGGCAGTGGAAGGTCGCGCGCGGTGCAGCCGGCCGGATGCCGCCGACCGGCTTTCCCAAAAATAACCGGTTCGATTGACGTTTACCCCCGAAGCGCGCCGAGCGAACGCTCAGGGCTTTGCCGCGCAAATCCGCAGCGGCGAGTCGGCTGAATTGTTAGCGCCCAGCTCAAGGAACAGCGCAAAGACGTTGGCGAAGTTTTCGGGCGGCAGCGGGGCAATCTCGGCCACCAGCCTGTCAACGGTGTCGCACGCCTGCGCGTCGAGTTCCCGGGCAATACCGTCCGCCAGTGCCATACGCCCGAAAGCGATCAGTTCGGGGCTATCGGGCAGGTCGCTGCCGATGATCGTCTCATAAGCCCCGCGGGCCTGGGACCACGAAGCTTCGGCGAGTGGGGTCAGCGAGGTGGCGAGCCGATCAGCATTGGCGGGGAGGTAAGCGCCGCGCGGCAGATCTGTACGACACGCGCTCGCAGTCGAGCGAATCATGTCGGGCAACAGGTTCGCAACCACCGCACGGCTTTCGGATTGCGCGATGCACTGAGTGTCCTGAGCGATGGCCGAAGCGGGAAGGGCAAGGGCAGCGAGCCCCATGGCCAGAGTGGCAAATTTCATGTCGGGCAAATCCTTTATGGTAGCTGATATCCACGCTTATCGTTCAGTTTCGCTGTAGATTGGATGAACGAAAAAGATAAAAGGCCGCGATCCCCAACCGGGAATCGCGGCCCTATTGTCGTGCACGCCATCTGGCAGATGGCTTAAAGTTCGTCCGGTTCCATCTCTTCAGCAGTGACCTGAGCACCCTGGCTCGCAGTCTGGATCGTAGCGCCTTCGGGAACTTCCACGGTGTTCGCCGCGATCTGCTCCATCGTAAACAGCGCCATGAGATTGCCCTGCGGATCGAGCGCCAAATGCTCCCGCTTGAGGGTGATAATGCCGCCGTCACGCTCCACGATGATCGCATCGGCTGCGCTGTCGATGGTGTAGATAGTGCCAGCGGGTTGACCATCGGCGCTGACGAGCGCGGCGCCTTCCATCAGCTTGGCATCGCGCGCTGCATTAGCCTCGGCAACCTGCGCGTCCATCATCTGGTTGATTTGAGCCTGGGTCGCATTGACCGTCCACTTGCCTTCGCGTTCGGCGAGAAGATTGGCGGGCAGCGGTGCCTTATGCTTGCCGGTATCGACCGTCACCACTTCGCCGTCATTCGCTTCGACTGTCCCGATGGCGGCATCGTCATTGCCGAAAACGGTGGTGCCGACATCCTGCGCCTGCGCGGCGAAGGGAACGGTGGTAAGAGCGGTGGCGGCAAGCGCCAGCTTGGCAAGGTTCATCGAGATTTTCTCCAGTTATGCAATTCGTCGAGTGGCCGCCGCAGATGCAAGGACAGCGCGTGAGGAAGCCGAACGCATGGTAAAATACCAACGGCGATGAAAGACGCGCAACCTTGTTACGTCCAAGGCGCGCGCGCAGTTCCCCTTAAAGCCGTCCGAACGGATCTGGCAAGCCGAGGCCCCGTGCCGGTTACCTGGCAGGACGCCGGTGAAGCGTGGCTTAACGTCTACGTCAACTTTCAGCCAGTTCGCGTTCGAGCAATTGTTGGACCCGCGCGGTATTCGGAAAGTCTTCCGCGACCCAGCGCGCCTCCACCGCTCGAAGAATGCGCGCGACTTCGGGACCTGCGGCCACGCCGCGCGCGACGATGGTGCCACCTTTAAGCGGAAATACAGGCGGCTTCCAGAGGGTAAGCTCGCGCACGCTTTTGCCGAGCAGCGCGAGACGATCGACTCCTTCCGCGCCGCCGATCCGGTATGCGAGCGCGCGCGGGTTGTCCGCGTCGCCGGGGCGGCGCTTGCTTGCGCTCACCAACCGTGCGCGCTGTGCTTTGGAAAGCCGCAGCCGCGCCGCAACGGTTTCGGCGATCGCGAAATCGGGCGGGAGCAGAGCGGCAAGGCGGCGCAAGGGGGCAGGGGTTAGCTCCTGTTCGCCCTCAAATACCTGAAGCCTCGCCAGCGCCGCCAATGTCTCGTCATCAGCTTCGGGAAGGATGACGCCGAGCACCCCAGCTTCGGACATGCGTGCAATCGTCTCGTGGGGATCGGGGAGCGCCAGGAGCGCCAGAAGTTCGCCCGCGATCCGCTCGCGGCTCAAACCCTTCAGCGTCGGCGCCATCGCCGCGCACGCTTCCTCGGCCTCAGCGTCAAACCCTTCGCCAAACCGCGCCTGGAAGCGGTAATAGCGCAGGATCCGCAAATGATCCTCGGCGATACGTTCGCGCGGATTTCCGATGAAGCGCACCCGGCGCGCCGCGAGGTCGGCGAGCCCGCCGAAATAGTCGGAAACCGCCAGAGTTTCGGGGTGGGCGTAGAGCGCGTTGATGGTGAAGTCGCGCCGCGCCGCGTCCTCCTCCCACTGCTGGGAAAAGGCCACCGTCGCGCGCCGACCGTCGGTCGCCACGTCGCGCCGCAGCGTCGTCACCTCGACAGGCATGGTGCCGACTTCGTCCTTCAGAATTGCGGTCACGGTGCCATGGTCGATCCCGGTGGGCACAGTCCTGATGCCCGCTTTGTCGCACTGCGCGATGACCGTGTCGGGGGTGAGCAAAGTCGCGCAATCGACGTCATGGACCGCAATGCCCAGCAGCGTATCGCGCACCGCCCCGCCGACCCAGCGGATATTCTGCGCACCCAGCGCTTCACTCAGCAAGCCCAGAGCGGGGCGCTGGGTCCAGGGGGTTTCGCGCGGGAGAATGATCATGACCGGTCCCATTCTATCCGCCGCGCAAGATTGGCAAGTATGGCGGCGGTCACGCCCCAGATCCGAAAGCCCTCGAAATCCATCTCGAGATAGCGCCGGGTTTCGCCGCGCCAGAACGTCTCGTTGGCGGTCCAGTTGGCCGGATCGAGCAGCAGCGCGAGCGGCGCTTCGAACCAGGCTTCGACTTCGGCGGGGCTGGGCAAGAGCGGCAGGTCCGGCGGGACGACGCCGAGCACCGGGGTGACTGAGAAGCCCGTGCCGGTCTCATAGACATCGCTCTCGCCGATGATGCGTACGGCGCTGCGGGGCAGGGCCAACTCCTCTTCGGCCTCGCGCAAGGCCGCTGTTATCGCGTCCTCGCCGTTATCGAGTTTGCCGCCGGGTAGGGCGACCTGCCCCGGATGATCGCGCATGCCGCGTGGCCGCTGGGTGAGAAGGACGCCGGGCTGCGGGCGATCGGTTACCGCAATCAGCACTGCCGCCGAGGTCGGCGCGTCGGTCGTCGAAAAATGCGCGTCGCTCAACAGATCGGGGATGTCGCGCGCATGACCTTCATCGAAGAGCGTCTTCAGCCGCGCGAAGAGGGTGCCCGCAACGATACCTCCTCCCGGCAAACCGTCAGGCTCGCAACGGAAACAGGGCACCCTGGCTCGATACGATCCAGTCATCGCCGCTGCTTTCGATCGCGATATCAGCGAGCTGCGCATAGGTCGAACGGTCGAGCCGCGCTTCGCAGCCGCGCCGGACATGGAGATAGATCGCCGGGGTCTCCGGATCGCCGGCAACGCGCAGGCCATGATCCGGTCCGGCGATCACCAGCTCATCGGTGTTGAGGCGAAACGCAAGATCGCCTTCCTTGCGCATGCAATCGACCGCGATAAACGCGGCATCGTCCACTTCGATGCTGAGCTTCTCGAACGGGCTGACCAGCCAGTGCTGTCCCGCATCGTCACGCGTCAGAAGGCCCGAGAATGCGCGCACCATCGCGGGGCGGCGGATCGGGCTGCCTTCGTGGTACCACGTCCCGTCGGCGGCGATGCGCATGTCGCTTTCGCCGATCTTCTGAGGCGCCCAGCCTTCGACTGGCGGGAGCTTGCGGTCGGCGACCTGCTGGGCGATTTCGGCAAGCGTCAATTCAGCTAGGTAGGGCGGGGGTTCATAGGGCATGGTGGGGTAATGCGGCTGTCATGCTCACGGTTCCAGTGACGGCTCTTGGGTTGACCATGGCCCGAGCATTCCTTCCACCGGCATCGCGGCCAGCGCATCACCGCGCGCAAGCAGGCGCTCAGGCTCCCACGGTCCCGGGCAGCGCCAGCCTCCGGTCATCACAGCGGAAAAGCCCCAGCGCCCGTAATAGTCCACATCGCCGATCAGCACCTGCGCCAGCGGCGGCGAGCCGGCTTCGCCAGCGCCGCGCGCCGCGCCAAGCATTGCCGCCATCAGCCCCTGTCCAAAGCCCTCGCCCTGTCGCTCGGGCAGAACCGCGACCGGCCCAACCATGATCAGCGGCACCTGCTGGCCCCCGCGGGTCGTGAGCGCGACGGGAAAGCACTGGATCGTCGCGGCCAGATAATCCTCGGCATCGAGAGCTGCGAAACTGAGCGCAGCGAGTGGTTCCATACCCGCCCGGATACGATACGCCGTGCGCGCATGGCGCTGATCGCCGAACACCCGATCGAGCAGGGTCTCGCTCAAGGCGGGATCGACCGCGGAAAGCGGAATAAGGGTGGCGGTTTCGGTCATGGTTCGGGCGCCGTCGGTTCGCTTTTCAAGGTCAGCGCGGGGCCAACCTTCGCAAATTACATGGTGAGCTTCAGCAGACGTCCGTCTTCGCCATCCTCGGCGATCCAGATCGCACCATCGGGCCCTTCCTCGATCGAACGCAAGCGGGTGCCAAAATCATAGCGCGCGACTTCGGATGCCTTTTCGCCATCGATGACGACGCGGACCAGCGCCTTGGTTTTCAGACCGGGTATCAGCGCGTTGCCCTGCCAAGCTTCGAACATGGAGCCCTTGTAAATAATCATATCGCCCGGTGCGATCACGGGCGTCCACGAGACGACCGGTTTCGCAAATCCGTCATCGGCGCTGTGATCGGTCATGGGGTCGCCGTTATAATGGTCGCCATTGGAGCGTGTCGGCCAACCGTAATTGGCGGCTCGCTGCACCAGGTTCAGTTCGTCGCCTCCCGCCGGGCCGTGTTCCGTCTCCCACAGGCGCCCTTGTGCATCGAAATCCATGCCGAGAATGTTGCGGTGACCATACGACCATATCTCTGCCGTAGCGTCGCCTTCATCCGCCATCGGGTTGCCGGCCGCGGGCGTTCCGTCGAGATTGAGCCGTACGATCGTACCGAGCGTGTTCGAGGTGTTCTGCGCCGGATCGAGTTTCTGGCGATCGCCGCTCGCGACATAGATATGCTGCCCGTCCGGCGAGAACTGGATGCGGTGCGAATAATGGCCACGCCCGAGCACCTTGGGGGCCTGCCGCCAGATCACCTCCCAACCTTCTATCGCGCAATCGTCAACGCTCGCGCAGGCCAGAGTACCACGGCCCAGAGCCGCTCCGGCGGTCGCATCCGCGCCCGCTTCGGCCCAGCTCAGGTAGAT
>JAZBPE010000032.1:0-4279 GCA_036353345.1 Erythrobacter sp.
CCACAAGTTGCGTGACGCCGGGTTCAACGTGCTGCTGGTCGATGCGGCGGCCGATCCGGGCGGCATCTGGCACTGGAATTGCTATCCCGGCGCACGCGTGGATTCGCAGATTCCGCTATATGAATTCTCGATCCCCGAAGTGTGGCGGCCATGGACCTGGAGTGAGCGCTTTCCAGGCTGGGCAGAACTCAGGGCCTATTTCCGCCATGTCTGCGATACGCTGAACCTTTGGCCGCTGATGCGGATGGGCTCGAGGGTCGAAAGCGCCGATTTTGAAACAGGGCCGGGACTATGGAATCTACAGCTTGAGGGCGATGAAACCATAAAGGCGCGCTTCCTGCTCCCAGCCCTCGGTTTCGCGTCGAAGCCATATATCCCCGACATTCCGGGCATTGAGGTTTTCGAGGGCGAATGGTGCCACACGGCGCGCTGGCCGCAGGAGGGTATTGATCTGGATGGGCGCAAAGTTGCCCTGATCGGAACCGGAGCGAGTGGAGTGCAGGTCGCCCAGGAAGCAGCCAAACGTGCGGAGGCGCTGACCCTGTTCCAAAGAACCCCGATCCTGGCCCTGCCGATGCGTCAGGAGCCGCTGACGAGGGAAGCTCAGGAGCGCGAAAAGCATGGCTATCCCGCCTGTTTCGAACAGCGTCGGCAGACGAGTGCTGGGTTTGAATGCCAGTCGCTTGAGGTGTCGGCGCTCGAAGTCAGCGAAGAAGAGCGCAATGCACACTTCGAAGATCTGTGGCAGCGGGGCGGATTGAGGTTCTGGTATCACAATTTCGCCGACATTCTTACCAATCGTGAAGCCAACCGTTACGCCTACGATTTCTGGCGCGACAAGGTTCGCGCGAGGATCGCCGATCCCGATCTGGCCGAGAAACTCGCCCCATCCGAACCGCCGCATCCGTTCGGCACGAAGCGACCTTCGCTCGAACAGGGATATTACGAGATTTTCGCGCAGGACAATGTTGCGTTGGTTGATCTGAAGGCAAACCCGATCACCCGTGTCGAGCCGCACGCAATCACGACCGAACACGGCGAGGTCGAATGCGATCTCATCGTTTTCGCCACTGGCTTCGACGCGGGGCGGGGCGGATTGATTGACATGAACATTACCGGGAGGGACGGCCTGTCACTCTCGCAAGCCTGGCAAGACGGCTTGCGCGCCTACTTGGGCATGGCGGTATCGGGCTTTCCCAACATGTTGTTCGCTTACGGCCCCCTCAGCCCCTCGGGCTTTTCCAACGGCCCGACAAGCGCGGAAATGCAGGGCGACTGGATCTGCGACTTCATGGTCTGGCTGCGAAGCAACAGTTTCGACCTTTTCGACGGTGAACCGCAAGCCGAAGATGGCTGGACCGAAATGGTCGCCCAAGCTGGTGCGATGACGCTCTTTCCCGAAGCGGACTCCTGGTACATGGGCGCGAACATCCCGGGCAAGAAGCGCCAGCTCATCAATTTTCCAAGCGTGTCGGCCTATGCCGCGATTTGCGACCAAGTGGCGCGCGATGCCTACCGCGGCTTTACCGCCAGCACACCAGCGAACAAGGACGACGTAACCTGATGAATGAGATGGTGAGAATCGAAGATTTTCCGACCGACATCGACCCGGTTTGGGCTGGTGACAGTTCGCATCTGCCCGAATGGTTCGTGTCGGCCCTCAAGGTGCCGCGCGAAGAGGGTTATGTGGAAATCGATGGGGCCAAGGCGCACTATTTTCGCTGGGGTGACCCTGGCAAGCCCAAGGTGCTTATGACGCATGGCTTTCTCGCCCATGCGCGCTGCTTCGCCTTCATTGCACCGTTTCTTGCCGAGGACTATGACGTGGTGGCGTTCGATCTGGCCGGCATGGGCGACAGCGAGATGCGCGGGCGCGCCGACCTCTTGGCAAGAGGGGGCGAGTTTCGCGAGATTGCCGAGGCGCTGAATATGTTTGCGGATGGCCAAAAGCCGACGATTATCGCGCACAGCTTCGGATCGGGAGCGGCCCTGACTGCCGTGACCCAATCGCCCGGGACCTTTGCCGGAGTGGTGGTTTGCGATCTCATGATCATGCGTCCTGCTCTCCTGGACAAGTACTGGAACCTCAGGCGGTCCAGCCCAGGTTCGGGCGATCCGGACAGGCCCAGCAAGCGCTATCCCAACTATGAAGCGGCGCGCGGGCGGTACATCCTTTCCCCGCCCCAGCCGGTCGGCGAGCCTTTCCTGCTGGACTATATGGCCTATCACTCCCTGCGGCAGGATCGAGACGAGTGGACTTGGAAGTTCTCAACCGAGGTCTTTCGAAGGAGCAACAAGCCCGACGAATGGCTTACAATGGGCGAGCGTCTGGTGCAGGCACCGGGCCGAAAGGCTATCGTGCACGGCGGCTTGAGCCAGCTTTTTACCCCGGAATCAGCCGAATATGTTCGCGAACTGGGTGGAGGTGACATTCCGATAATCGCCGTGCCAGAAGCCCGCCACCATCTGATGCTCGATCAGCCGTTGGCCTTTGCAACAGCACTCCGCAGCATTCTTGCCCTTTGGGAGGTGCCTGCACAATCAGTGACGTGACCCTCAGATTTTCTATTGTTGGGATACCAGCAGTGTAGATATTTTGCGCCTAAGCGCAGTTCAAGCACTGGTCTGCGTATCGGAGCAGGCCATTGCTTGCACAGTGCAGCTGCAAAGGTTGCCAGTCTTTCATATTTCAAGGCCGAGAGCTGCCTCTCTCTGCTAAGATCCTCTATTCACGCCGCGATTTCGATATGGGCATGGACAAGGCTTGAGAAACAAGGTCTCGCTTCGTAGTTCTTCCCGTAAACGACAACATGGTCTCGATCCCTTCGCCCGCGATCAGCACCGAACCGAACTGCGTTGCCGAGATATCGTCGCCGTACTAGAATCAGGCGCGGCAGAGGGTGCAATTGCAGGGGTTGGTTCCTCTCCCGAAGCGGGGCTTCAGGTGCTCAGCAATACGGTCGAGCAAGAGGCGACGACGCTGTCTCTGATCCATATGTTTTGGACAACATCCACAATCCTGCTCGTCGCTGCGGCCCTTATCTGGCTGGCCCCACGCTCCAAGCGCCAAGGCGGCGTGTCACTCGGGCATTGATCCGGTCACGGCACGCATTGCCTCACCTGCTGTCCGCTTTTGAGAGATTGGAAGTGACGCATTAACGTCCGGGCATAGGGCGCAAAGCCGCCATCGGTCATTGCGCGTTCAACGACTTACGAATTTAGCCCAGTCAGCCATCAGCGGTTTGCGTTTGTCGAGGTAGTCGGTGCGCCGATAGGCTGCTTCGACCTTGTTCGCGATCGTATGAGCCAACGCGGCTTCTGCCACCTCGCCCGGATAACTAGTCTTTTCGGCTACCCAGTCGCGAAACGACGAGCGGAAGCCGTGAACAGTGTAATCGTCTCCCTTGTCGCGCAGGATCTTGAGCAGGGTCATATCTGACAATTGGCGACGCGGGTTCTGTCCTGGGAAGACAAGATCGCTGACGGGCGAACGGAACCCTTTCGCTCGCTTGAGAACATCCAACGCCGCTTCCGACAGCGGGACAACGTGGAGGGTTCCTGCCTTCATGCGTTCAGCGGGGATCGTCCAAAGCTTCTTCTTGACATCTATCTCGTTCCAGCACGCGCCGCGAACTTCGCCGGAGCGAGAGGCAGTCAAGATCAGGAATTCCAATGCGAGACGGCCGACCGAGGAGCGCCCACGCAACCATGTCACGAATGCGGGGAGGTCAGGGTAGGGCATCGCGGCGAAATGGCCTTGCTTCTTGGGCTGGCGCGGAAGACCACGAATAACAGAGCGCATCGGGGCTTCAGTCTCACGAAAACCCTTTGCGCAGGCCCAATCCAGCACCGATCCGATTCGTTGCCGTACCCGCCGCGCGGTTTCTGGCTTTGTCAGCCAGATCGGAGAAAGCGCATCGCGGATTGCAGGTCCCTCTACCTCCGAAACGAGTTTGTCGCCTAAAGTCGGAAAAGCGTAGGTTTCGAGCGTGTTGATCCACTGCGCTTGATGCTTTCCGTTCTTCCAGGCTGCCTTGTGCTCCTGATGGACAAGCTTGGCGGCATCGCGAAACGAAGGGATGACCAACGCTTCTTTTTCACGCTCTGCCAGAACGTCGATGCCCGCCTTCATTTCCTTGCGAAGCGCCCTCGCGGCCTCTCGAGCTTCTCCAAGTGGCAAGTCAGCGAGGGTGCCCAAACCGATGTCTCGGCGCTTTCCATTGGCCTGAATCCGGACAATCCAACTGCCTTTGCCTTTTGCGGCAAGTTTGAGGATCAG
>JAZBPE010000033.1:0-4491 GCA_036353345.1 Erythrobacter sp.
ACCCGCGAAGCGGTCGAGCAGGCCCAGGAAAAGGGTCTCAACCTCGTCGAAGTGTCCCCCGGTGCGGACCCGCCCGTGTGCAAGTTCCTCGATGTCGGCAAATACCGTTACGAAGCCCAGAAAAAGGCGAATGCGGCGCGCAAGACGCAGAAGACCCAGGACATCAAGGAGGTCAAGATGCGCCCCAACATCGACACGCATGATTACGATGTGAAAATGCGCAACGTGAACAAGTTCATCGAGCAGGGTGACAAGGTGAAGGTCACCCTTCGCTTTCGCGGGCGTGAAATGGCGCACCAGCATCTCGGCATGGATCTACTCAAGAAGGTCCAGACCGATGTCGAGGAGATCGCCAAGGTGGAAGCCTTCCCCCGCCTCGAGGGGCGTCAGATGCTGATGGTGCTCTCGCCCAAATAGATAGGTGCCCACGCGCTGCTAACAAAAAGCCCCCTCATCGTCAGAGGGGGCTTTTGTCTTGTGTGCCCGGTTCCAGAACATGAAAGTCGGATGTCCAGCTTTCTTTGGGTTGAGTCCGCTGGACACCCAGCCGCAATCCAGGTCAGGCGGCTCTTGCTGACGGGTCATGTGCGTTCAACTTCAAGTCACCATGCGAGGATGGCGTAAGCAATACTGTAGATGTTGTTGGATGCTCTTCGGTGTTCACCAGCCCCGCAATCTGCCGCCACTTCAGATCGTCTTCAAAATGCATGCTCATCGATTCGATTGCGAAAGGTAGGGATAGCATGGTGATCGAAATGGCAGCGAGCGCGTGAGCTTCGATGTTTCCCTTGCACCCTATCGCCCAGGACCCCGCGCCGCTCGACCAACGACAAGTGTAATCGATAAAGCGCGGCCCTTTTCCGTCTGGCGGGAACTGCCAAGCGCCCGCTCTGATATACCTTGGTAAGTGAGGCGCGGATCGGCCCTTTTCGCCCTTCCTCTGTGGCAATCCCCTGTGGTGACCGAACCCGCCTCACACCGTGTTCCAATCCGATCCCGCCGCCGCACTGTGGACCGACGTTACGCATGAAGACGCGCGCCATATTGCCCGGATGCACCAGCGGTCTATAGGCTGCGCTCCCGTAGAAACGGCTCTCGTCCGATCATGATCGCGCGCCGCATCTGGCTGATTGCCGGACCGACCGCGTTCGCGCTCACACTCGTGGCACCAGCGCCCGAGCGCATGAGCCCGGAAGCCTGGCGCGTGGCTGGGTTGGTCGTGTAGATGGCAGCGTGGTGGAGGACCGAGACGGTACCGCTTGCCGTCACTGCCTTGCTTCCTTTCTTCGTGCTCCCACTCTCAGGCATTCTGACCGCGCAGGAGACCGCTGCGACCTATTATGCGCCGATCCTGTTCTTGCAACTTGGCGGAGCGTTCATCGCGCTTGCAATCGAGCGGACCGGACTGCAACGACGTCTCAGTCTCGCCATCTTCGAAGGAATCGGGACGAGCAGGCCGGACTTCGCCTATTGCTTGCGTTCATGGCGTCCGCCGCGCTGTTATCGATGCTGATCTCGAACACTTCGACGGCGCTGATCATGATGCCGATCGCGCTCGCGGTGCTTTCTGCCGAAAGCTCGCCGAAGCGCGCATCCCCATCGGCCTTGCCATCGTTGCGATGATCGTACTCGTCACCAAATTCGCGAGCAATGTCGCAACCGCTAGTGCAATCATCCCCGTCATTGCCAACCTGGCCGCCGCCTTGACCCTTGGCGATGATGCTATCCTGATCGCAATGCCCGCCGCGCTCGCCGCTAGCTGGGGCTTTGTCCTGCCCGCGGGCACCGGGCCGAACGCGATTGCATGGTCAACGGGGCACCTCAGGATCGAGCGGCTGGTGCGCGCAGGCCTGCTGCTGGATTTAACCGGGATCGTGCTGATCGTGTCGCTGGTGTGGCTCGTAGCTGGTGTCGGATGATCGGCTCGGCGGTGTTCACCACATCGTGTTCTCGGCTTTCTTCAAATCATGGATATCGGCGTCGCTTATCCGGTCCCAGAACTGCCCGCCGATCAACTGTTCGGCATCGTAGGTGTTGATCAGATAGTCCCCCAGATCACCGTCCAGCTTTTCGTTGGGCATGAGGAAGGTCCACAGGTCGAGCTTGCCGTTGCGGTTCTCGGCAAGGACCGATTTCACGAAACCATGCGGGACGGGGATGTTGATTCCGAATTCATCGGCCCTGTCTCCGATTAGTTGCAAGGGCTTGAGGAAGTCGAAGAACGGACAGTTGAGGACATACACCTCAAGCACCTTATCGCTTGCGTTCAGGTCACGGACCGCCTCTTCCAGTCGCCGCCAGACCTGCCGATTGAACTGGTCGGTCTGTGGGGACATGTTCGATAAAAGAAAGCTTTCGCTGTTTTCGACAGTACGAAGGTTGGCATTCGCGCTTGCGACCAGGTGTCCGCGGTCGAACCCGCTGCCCTTGTAAGCCTCCAGCGAAGCGCGAAAGCGATGGGGGATCCGTACATCGGCGCGAAAGTTGTTCAGCCTTTCAGATCGGTCAAATGTGTCGGGCATGAACTCCTTGCCTCCCCGCCGCACGATTTCAAGCGTCCATTTCGCTTGGCGAAAATACCAAGAATATCCGATCGTGAAGAACCGTCCGGTCAAGATCGTATCGCACACCGGAGCGCCGTAACGCAGCTCGCGTTGCATCTGGAATGGGTCGTTCATTCTTCATCTCCCATCGATCAATACTTCAAAAGAGGTCATGAATGCAGCCATCCGAGTAGCTCTGATGGATGAATATAGCATTCGCGGATCACGGTTGTGCCTTACAGTTTTCTGTAGGTATGCTCCTGACCCAGATCTCAGGCTGGGTGTAACGAGCTATCAACCCCGTATTGCGCCGCTGCGTCGGGCGCGATAATCGGAGCGCTGTTGATCCGGGAGAGGCGTTCCTGCGGAGGTTAGGAACGGGCGCCCGGCTGGCCCTTTGGCCGTCCGCGAAATAGAACCGCACCCGCCTTCCTGGGAGCGCCTTTGAAGGACCAGCCTCATGAACAATTTGCCTGTCGATCAGAATTCTGCGCCCGAAACCCCGACCCCCCGCCGCAAGCCCAAGCCCGAGCGCACCAGCATCGGGAACCGCGAACTTCGCCCCTCCACGCTGATGATGGGGCACGGTTTCGACCCGGCCTTGTCCGAAGGTTCGCTCAAGCCACCGATCTTCCTCACTTCGACCTTCGCGTTCGAGAATGCGGCGGCGGGCAAGCGCCATTTCGAAGGCATTACCGGTCAACGCGAAGGCGGCGCGGAGGGGCTCGTCTACTCACGCTTCAATGGGCCGAACCAGGAGATCCTCGAAGACCGACTAGCCGTTTGGGACGGAGCGGAGGACGCGCTAACCTTCTCCAGCGGCATGACCGCGATCTGCATCCTCATGATGGCCTATGCGAGCGCTGGCGATGTGATCGTTCATTCCGGACCGCTCTATGCCGCCAGCGAAGGGTTTGTCGCCAAGGTCCTCTCGCGCTTCAATATCGGCTATGTCGATTTTCCTGCAGGTGCGAGCCGAGAAGAGCTGGACGACGTGCTCGCGCGGGCGAAAGAGCAAGCGAGCAAGAGCGGCGGCAAGGTTGCGATGATATATCTCGAAAGCCCCGGCAACCCGACCAACGCGTTGGTGGATATTGAAGCGGTCAAGGAAGCGCGCGATGCGGCGCTCGACTGGTCTTGTCCGATCGCGATCGACAACACTTTCCTCGGACCCCTGTGGCAGCGTCCGCTGGAACATGGCGCCGACATCGTCGCCTATTCGCTGACCAAATATGTCGGCGGACATTCGGACCTGGTCGCAGGGTCCATCGCTGGTGCGAAAAAGTGGATGGACCCGGTGCGTGCGCTGCGCAACACGATGGGCGGCATCGTCGACCCGAACACCGCATGGATGCTTTTGCGCAGCCTCGAAACGGTCGAACTGCGGATGCAGCGCGCCGGTGAGAACGCCGAGAAGGTCTGCGCTTTCCTGAACGAGCATCCCAAGGTCGATCGTCTCGGCTATCTGGGCTTCATTTCGGACGAGCGTCAACGCGATATCTACGAGCGCCACTGCCTCGGCGCTGGCAGCACGTTCAGCGTCTTTCTCAAGGGCGGCGAGGCGGAATGCTTCCGCTTCCTCGACAACCTCGTCATCGCGAAGCTCGCCGTCAGCCTTGGCGGGACAGAAACGCTGGCGAGCCACCCGGCCTCGATGACCCACCTTTCGGTTCCGCATGCGCGGCGGCAGACCCTTGGCATCACCGACAGTCTGGTCCGCATCAGCATCGGGATCGAGGACGCCGATGACTTGATCGCAGACTTCGAGCGGGCGCTGGAGCATGTGTAAACGTGCGCGGCCAATGAGCGCGGAACAACGGAGATACTGCAGCTGAGATAGCCGAATTTCTGCTAGCGACCTTAATGTTGGACATAACCGGGAGAGCGCGTTGCCCGCCAAAAGCCGACGCAGTTTGCGTTGGTTCGTCATGTCTCAAACTGGGGGTGG
>JAZBPE010000034.1:0-2015 GCA_036353345.1 Erythrobacter sp.
ACATCGGGCAGTCCCATGAAGGCCCGCGCCTCCTCGGGCGTGCAATCGATCTCGATGCTGATTTTCATGGAACGAACACCCCTTCCTGAGCAATCGTAGTGCAAATGCCATCGAGGTTTGCCATATCCGATGCCAATTGGACACCGCAAAGCGCAACAGCACCGACCACGCCGTGAAGGGCAGCCCCGATGGCGGCCACAAACCAAGCAAGGAGCCATTTTCATGACCGAGACCGCCACGATCAGCACCCTGGACGGCGATGCGACCTTTTCGGCCTATGTCGCCCGCCCCGACACCGCACCCAAGGCCGCGATCGTCGTGATCCAGGAAATTTTCGGGGTCAATACGGGCATCCGCCAGAAATGCGACAAGTTTGCCGCCGAAGGCTATCTCGCGATCGCGCCCGACCTGTTCTGGCGGCTGCAGCCCGACATCGAGCTCGATCCTGATGTGGAATCCGAGTTCAACGAAGCGCTCGACCTGATGGGCAAGTTCGATCAGGACGCAGGGATCCGCGACATCCAGGCGACGATCAATCACGTCCGCAAGGCAGAAGGCGTCGGCAAGGTCGGCTGCGTCGGCTACTGCCTCGGCGGGCGCCTCGCCTACATGACCGCCGCGCGCACCGACGTGGATGCCTCGGTCGGCTATTACGGTGTCGGGATCGACGGTCTGCTAAGCGAAAAGGAGGCCATCGCCCACCCGCTGATGCTGCATATCCCGACCGCTGACGGTTTCGTCGATGCCGATACGCAGAAGGCGATGCACGAAGGGCTCGACGATCACCCGCGCGTGACGCTGTACGATTACGAAGGGCTCGATCACGGATTCGCGACCGAGATCGGTAAGCGCCGTGACGAGGAAGCCGCCAACATCGCGGATGGGCGCACCTCGGCCTTCTTTGCCAAGCACCTCGATATCGGCCCGCCCGACGCTTATTGAGCGCGGATTGTCACGCTACCTCAGTTGAGGATGGCGAAGTTCATGATGATCTTGTGAAGATCGGTATCGAGCTCGGTGGGCAGTTCCTTATTGAGGAGCTCCCGCCGACGCTCGATATTGTCGGCGATCTGGATGCGCTGCATTGCCCAATCAGGGCAGACGCGCGCCGGAACCGTCCGGCGATCTATCATCGAGATGCCCGTATGGCGCGGATCGTGGCTGATCCGCACCATCAGCGAGACGAGTTCGGATTCCTCGCCTTCGAGCAGCTGGAGGAAATTGCGTCCGTTATACAGCAGCAGGCCGGTCACATTGCGCGCACCATTATTGCGCCGGCTGGTGGCGAGGATCGCTTGCACGTCCTCGCGCGACAGGCTGGGCGCCGTGCTGATATAGAGATATTGGCTGATCACGTCTCGCGGGCCCTCCCCTCGATCCCGCTGCTACTGGTTCATCGTGTCGAAGAAGTCTTCGTTAGTCTTGGAATCCTTCATCTTGTCGAGAAGGAATTCCATCGCATCTACGGTGCCCATCTGCATCAGGATGCGGCGCAGCACCCACATTTTCGAGAGCTTGTCCTTGGCCACCAGCAGCTCTTCCTTGCGGGTGCCGGACTTGCCGACATCGAGCGCGGGGAAAATACGCTTGTCGGCCACCTTGCGGTCGAGCACGATTTCGCTGTTGCCGGTGCCCTTGAACTCTTCGAAGATGACCTCGTCCATGCGGCTGCCGGTGTCGATCAGCGCGGTGGCAATGATGGAGAGCGAACCGCCCTCCTCGACATTGCGCGCCGCGCCGAAGAAGCGCTTGGGCCGTTGCAGCGCATTGGCGTCGACGCCGCCAGTCAGCACTTTGCCCGAGCTCGGCACCACGGTGTTGTAGGCACGGCCAAGACGCGTAATCGAATCGAGCAGGATCACGACATCGTGCTTGTGCTCGACCAGGCGTTTCGCCTTTTCGATAACCATTTCAGCAACTTGCACGTGGCGGTTGGCCGGTTCGTCAAAGGTCGAGGAGATCACCTCGCCCTTCACGCTGCGTTGCATGTCGGTGACTTCCTCGGGCCGCTCGTC
>JAZBPE010000035.1:0-2207 GCA_036353345.1 Erythrobacter sp.
GCACGCGAGCTCGATAAAATGCGCGCCCTTTTGTGCGCTTTCGGAGAACAGTACGCCGTTATTGGCGAGGATCGCGACCGGCATGCCCCAGATATGCGCGAAGCCGCAGACGAGCGTGGAGCCATATTGCGCCTTGAATTCATGGAACTCGGATGCGTCCACCAGCCGCGCGATCACTTCTTTCACGTCATAGGGCGCGCGCACATCCTCGGGGATGATCGCGTAGAGGTCTTCGGCATCGAATTTCGGCGGGCGCGGGTCTTTCAGGGCAATGTCAGCCGCCGCGCCCGTGTTTGCGCCCAGATGCGAGACGATATCGCGCACAATCGTCAGCGCGTGTTCGTCATTCTCGGCCAAGTGATCGACAACGCCCGATTTCCTGGCATGCAGATCACCGCCGCCCAAGTCCTCGGCGGTGATTTCCTCGCCCGTCGCGGCCTTCACCAATGGCGGCCCGGCGAGGAAGATGGTGCCTTGGTTGCGGACGATCACCGTCTCATCCGACATGGCAGGCACGTATGCCCCGCCCGCTGTGCAAGAGCCCATCACGCACGCAATCTGCGGAATGCCGAGCGCGCTCATATTCGCCTGGTTGAAGAAGATGCGGCCAAAGTGATCGCGATCCGGAAACACCTCCGCCTGATGCGGCAGGTTCGCGCCGCCGCTGTCGACGAGGTAGACGCACGGCAAGCGGTTCTCCTGCGCAATCTCCTGCGCGCGCAGGTGCTTCTTGACCGTCATCGGGTAATAGGTGCCGCCCTTCACGGTCGCATCGTTGCACACGATCATCACCTGACGGCCCGACACGCGCCCGATCCCGCAAATCAGCGAGGCACCGTTGATATCGCCCTCATACATGCCATTGGCGGCCAGCTGCCCGATTTCGAGGAAGGGCGAGCCGGGATCGAGCAGCCGCTCCACCCGCTCGCGGGGAAGCAGCTTGCCACGCGAAACATGGCGCTCCCGCGAACGCTCCGGCCCGCCAAGCGCCGCCTCGGCGACGGTCGCGCGGAGGTCGGCGGCAAGCGCCTTGTTACGCGCAAAGCGAGTCTTTGCTTCAGGGCTTTCGCTGTCGAGTGTCGATGTGAGAACAGGTGCAGTCATGACTTGGCTTTTTCTGCCTGCTTGGAAGCATCGCCATCGGAGAGCAGGTAACGGTAGACCCCGATCAGATTAATTACGAGAAGCCCGATGTTCTGCCACCCGATGCCTGCCCCCTCGTCGTTCATAAAGCCCCAGGCAATCAGCGCAATCGAGCTGGTCACGAAGATCACGAAGCCCCATCCCGTCGGCCGCGCGCCGAGGTTGAGCGACACGATCAAGGCCGCGGCCAGTCCGGCCCCCGCGCCATACCATTGCAGCACGTTAAGTAGTGTCTCGCTCATTCCTGCAAATAACCCCGCCGCTTCAACTCGAGCTCGCACGCCTCTTCTAAGACAGCTTCTTCGTCCAACGACAAGAGGTCGGAATAGATCTGCTCGTCGTCTTTTTGGGAGCAAGCGATTGCAGGGTGTTGAACTTTTAAATGGCACCAATCGCAGTGATGGAAAGAGGCCTGTTCTGGAGCGATATAAGGGGCTTTCTCCAGTTCCGTTTCCTGATCTCCGCGACCAGGAAGAAACCAGATCGCTCGAACGAGATAGCCGAGCGATACCAGTATCATGCCCAAGCCAAGTCCAAGGTTGGCGGTGATCGCTCCCCAGATGGTTCCTTCAATTGTATCTGCCTCTGCTCCCATATAAGCAGCTATCAATCCGACGATGATTAGCAACCAACCAAACGTTGTGGCTTGCGACCCATCAGGCCTGTCACCCATTGCCGTATCTCCTTTACTAGATGACTGGCATCACCCAGCCGCCCCAATCAGCTCGCGCCCGATCAGCATTCGCCTGATCTCGTTCGTGCCCGCCCCGATATCCAGTAGCTTCGCATCGCGCATATAGCGCTCGACCGGCCAATCGAGCGTGTAACCCGCCCCGCCCAGCGCCTGAACGCTTTCGGCGGCGACCTTGAAAGCGTTCTCGCTTGCCAACAGGATGACGCCCGCTGCGTCAAAGCGCGTCGTCTGCCCGGCGTCACAGGCCTTGGCGACCGCATAGGTGTAGGCGCGCGCGGATTGCAGCGCGACATACATGTCTGCCACCTTGGCCTGCATGATTTGGAAGCTCCCGATGGGTTTGCCGAACTGCTTGCGTTCGCGCAGGTAA
>JAZBPE010000036.1:0-2501 GCA_036353345.1 Erythrobacter sp.
ACGTATTGCATCACATAGACAGCTCCGAACCCGATGCTGGCGTAACAGAACGTCTCGGCGCAAACGACGGCCATGAACTGGCGATAGTAGCGGATCGACCACATTTCGCGCAGCAGCCTGAACGGAGCGCGTTCATCTCCTTCCTGCTTCAGGGGCAATTCTCGCAAGGCCAATCCGAACCCGATGGTGGTCAAGAACAAAATCACCGCAAGTCCGAGGATGAACGGGGGCAAGGTAGCTCGCGCGTCGTCACTGTTGATGAGAAATTGCATCAAAGCGAGGCCACCCACGAGCCCGACGATCCCCACCGCGCGGTCAACGACAATTGCGAACGCCCTTTTTTTTGGCGTTCTGGCGACTTCGATGCCCATCGATATGAAGGGAACGTTGTAAAGTGTGCTGAAGGTTTCGAACGCAAGCAAGGCGACGGCGAAAAAGGCGATCAAGGCAATTCCGTCCAAGGAGATCGGAGGTAACCAGAGCAACGGCAGGACAATGAAAGAGCCTGCGCTTATGATCAGCAATGGCCGCCTTCGCCCCGACCTGCCCTCGCGCTGGTCACTCCACCATCCGATCAACAGATCGGTCACGCCGTCATAGATCCGGGCAATTGCGAAAATCGTTCCCACGACGGCTGGCGCTATCAGGAGCTCGTCGGTCGCATAGAGCGTGAAATAATTGAGTTGCAAGGCGCCAAGCATGGCGATCGGACCCGCCGTGAAGCCGACATAAATTAAGTAGCGCCGATAGGCCAAAGCGCCGTCGTTGGTGTAGCCGCTCATCGCCCGTTCCAGCTTGCCAGGACGGGTGCCGATAAAGTCCCTTTGCTAAAACATAGCAGTGCAGCGTGTCCAAGCCACTGGGTTCGCAACGACAGGTCCGACGCCATCACGCAGTAGCCTTGAACAAGATCAGGGTCGGCCGTTCCAACCTGAGCGTTGACTGTTTGGCAACGGAAAGGGATATCATCTATCATTCAACCGCTTGCTGGTTGAGGCTGACACGGAATGCCTTCCCGTGAATGCCTTTAGCAAGACGGTATTCCGAGGTTCAGGCGCCAGACCCGATCGCGGCGACTGAAGCGATGCACCTTTGCGCCGCCACCGCTGGGAGTACGGGAGAAGACCATGCTGGACCCGGCATGCAGATTAATGCCGTGCACATCCCAGTCATCGTAACTTTCGAGCGCATTGGATTTGCGAGTTGAGAACGCCAGCTCGAACGAGCCAATGTCGCAATAGCGAAATCCCGGCGGCGCATTCACCTCGGCGCGAAAAACGGTGCGCGGCGCGATTTCCCGACCCGGCGCGAGCGGCACGCTTACCCGCGTGCCGTCCTTCAACGTCACTATTGCAGTCGCGCCGCTGTTGCTCCTCTTGCCGTCGCCGCCGGTAAAGACTTGAACCACGAGCCGATCGAGCCGCTTGGCAAGGTTGGGGCGATTGAACATGTGCGCATCGACACGATAGCGTCCCCCGGCACCTTCAAACAGGAGTGGATGGCGGAAGCGCGACGGGCTGACGACGACCGAGCGCACCGAAATCGTGCCCACTTCGGGCAAGCGAATTGTCTGGCGCTCCCCTAGAAAGCCATCGGGCAGAGTGGGTTCGATGTTGGCGATGGTCGGCATTAAGAACAGATACATGCCGAGCGGCTTGTCAGGATTAAAGGTCGAACCCACGGTGGCTTGCCGGAACCAGTTCGCCATGCGCAAAGGATTGGCTGCCTGGAGCGCAAGTTCGCCTGCGCGTTGGCCTAGCAGTCGGCCAAGGGTATCGGTGTCCCCTCGGACGAATGCTCGCGAACCTTCGCGCGAGGCGACAAGTCCATTCTGCTCAATTTGCTCAACCAGCAGCCGACGGGACACGTCACCCGCCGTGTTTACGAAGTCCCGCATGACATGCGGCGGCAAGTTGTTGTTGTCGACAGCAACGAGGATCAGGCCGATAAATTCCGACCCGACGACCGAGAGCGGTCCGCTCGGTTGGGTGACATTGACGTTAGCCCATTCGAACTCCCCCATCCAGAACGGGATGGGGGCCGCTTCACCGGCAAACAGGTGGTCGCGCTGGGTCGTCAGACCGTTCCGGTAATGCCGTTTGCCGGACCAGTCATGCGGTTCATCCTCACGAACCTGTATTCGCGTGCTTCCCGCCACTCCAAGGCGAGAACGGAATTCGATGGCAATGAAATAGGGGCGATCGCCCGATCTTTCCCGCGGCTTGTCAACGGTTACGGTGTGCAGTTTGAGCCAGTAAGTGTTGGCACTGGCCGTCTGGTGGAGCGTTGCAGCCAGCAAGACAACGCAGGTCATGCAGAGCCTGCCAATCCCATTGCTGAAAAGATCGCAGGTGGCATTCGTGTTGTTGGTCATCGCAGTTTGCTTCACTTGCCGCGTCCTTCCGGGATCACGCTCGAAGATCGTCGTTAGAAGCTATCGAGGGTGTTGCCGAAAGGATTGGACCTTTGCGACACGGACCGCGGGGCGTTGCTGAAACCGG
>JAZBPE010000037.1:0-5258 GCA_036353345.1 Erythrobacter sp.
GATGAACAACTCGCCGAGTTGTTCATCACAGCGACAGTCACGCGCGCCGAGGTCGATGCGGTGCAGGTCGCCCGGTCCTCCGATTTGAAATGCGCGCGTTGCTGGCGCCACCTTCCTAGCGTGTCGCACGAAGGGGCTTTGTGCGAGCGCTGCGATAATGTCGTCGCCAGCCTTGAGCAGGAGCCAGCGCAATGAACGGCCTGTTCACGCGCAACCGGGTAATCGGCCTCGTCCTCGCCGCCCTGATCGCTGTGGTCGACCAATGGGCGAAGTGGTATGTCATCGGTCCGCTTGACCTCAGACGCGTGCGCCAAATCGAGCTCTTGCCCTTCTTCGACCTGACCTATGTCGAGAACCGCGGCGTCTCACTCGGCATGTTCGAGGCGACCAGCATGGAGATGCGCTGGGCGCTGGTGGCGCTGACCGCGCTGATCGCGCTGATCGTGCTCGTATGGATCCTGCGCGAGAAACTGCTTGGCGACATTTTCGGGTTGGCGTTGATCCTGGGCGGGGCGATCGGCAATATCTGCGACCGCTTCGAACTCGGCTACGTGATCGACTATGCCGATTTGCATATCGGCACGTTCCGCCCCTTCCTCGTCTTCAATATTGCCGACGCCGCGATTACCATCGGCGTCGTCATCATCCTTGCCCGCAGCCTGTTCATGAGCGACAACGGCGATACGGCGGATGCTAGCCGCGTCCCTTCGGAGAGTTGAACCATCATGCGTAGAACACCCACAGCCGTCTGTCTTGCCGCCGGTGCCGCGATGCTTGCCGGATGCGGGGGAAGCGGCGTCTTCAATCGCGACCGACCCGACGAATTCGCAGTGCAGCGCCAGGCGCCGCTGATCGTCCCACCGGATTTCACGCTGACGCCGCCCGCGCCCGGCGCCCCGCGTCCCGCCGAAGGCAGCGCGCAGCAGCAGGCGCTCGATGCGTTGTTCGGCGGTCCGGCAGAGCGTAGCCCGACCGAAACCAGCATCCTCGATCGCGCCGGCAGCGCCGCACCCGGTATCCGCTCGCAAGTGGGTGATCCTGGCACGAACACGGTCGCCAAGGGCCGCGTCACGCGCGACATCATCGCCGCGCCCGAAGGGGACGGGGCCGCTGCGCAGACTCTGATTCCGGGCTGAGGCAATTGGCGTGCAAGCAAGGCGCTAGGTCTCGGCGGCTCCAGGCTCTTTCTCGATCAGGATCTTGTCGATCCGCCGCCGGTCCATGTCCGCGATGACGAAGCACCAGCCCTGCGCGCTGAAGCTTTCACCCTCAACCGGCAGCTTCTTCATGACCGACAGGACATAACCTGCCGCGGTGCCGAACTCGCGGTCATCCCCATAATCTAGCTGGAGGCGATCGGCGAGCGCATCGGCGGAAAGCGCGCCCGATACCAGCATCGATCCATCGGGTCGCTCGATGATCTGCGGTGTCTCTCCTTGATCCTGATCACTCGCGAAATGACCGGCGATCGCGGTCAGCAGATCGACCGGGGTGACCACCCCTTCGAAATGGCCGTATTCGTCATGCACAACCGCCATGGCGATCTCTGCGGATTGCAGCACGCGCAGCGCGTCCATCGCATCGAGCTGATCGGGCACAACCTCGGCCCGCCGCGTCATCGCACGCAAGTTGGGCGCCTCGCCCGCAACCATGGCGGCCAGCACTTCGCGCACCTTGACGATGCCGAGGATCTGGTCAGGTGAGCCTTCGGCCACGGGAAGCAGCGAATGGGGGCTTTCGCCGATCGTCGCCTGAATGGCGTCCAGATCGGCATCGGCGTCGATCCAGTCGAGTTCGGTGCGCGGGGTCATGAGTTCGCGTACGGGTCGCTCGGCCAGCCGCACCACGCCTGTCAGGATCTGGTGCTGTTCGGCCTCGATCACGCCAGACCGCGTCGCCTCGGCAAAAATCATCTGCAATTCTTCCGCCGTCACCGAGCTGGCACTGCCCGAACGGATCCCGAACAGGCGGATGAGGGTGGCGGACGACTTGTCGAGCACCCAGACAAGCGGAGCTGCAACCCGGGCGAGCAGCGCCATCGGCTGCGCCATGACGAGCGAGATCGGGACTGCGGCGCGCAATGCGAGCTGTTTGGGTACCAGTTCGCCGATGACCAGGGTGAAGTAGGTCGTCAGCGCGATCGCGAGAATAAAGCCAACTTGCCCTGCGATATCGGGCGGGACGCCGATCGCCACAAGCCGTTCGCCGACCGGACCGCCCAAGCTTGCCCCGGAATACGCGCCCGCAATAATACTGATCAGCGTGATGCCAATCTGGACCGTGGACAGGAACTTGCCCGGCTCGGCCGCCAGCCGGATCGCGGTGCGCGCGCTGGTCGATCCTTCCTCGCTGCGCGCGCGCAATGTATTGGTGCGCGCCGACACGATCGCGAGTTCAGACATCGCGAACACGCCGTTGAGCACGATCAGCCCGGCGATGATAATGAGGTCGGTCCAGGGAAACGGTGTCACGCTGCTCGCGCTAGCACAATCGGAGCGGCCTGCCAGCCATTGCTCGCCAAGCTTGGGTATCCCGCCCCTTGCCGAGCGTTATGTTGCACCGCGCGGAACATTCGCCTGTTTCGCGGCTTGATCCACCATCAGTTTCTCAATTGGAGGAAAACAATGAACAAATCGCGTATTCTTCTGAGCGGCACGGCCGCTCTCGCTCTGCTTGGCACCAGTGCTTGTGTTACCGACCCCAATACCGGCGAACAGACGGTTTCGCGCACGGCGATCGGCGCCGGGCTCGGCGGCGCGCTTGGCTATCTGCTCGGCGGTGCAATCGGCGGCGATGCTGCGCGTATCATCGGTGCAGGCATCGGCGGATCGGCTGGCGCGGTCGTTGGCAAGCAGTTCGACGACCAGATCAGAGAGCTTGACGAAATCGTCGAAGGGTCAGGTGTCGAAGTGGAGGAAATTGGCGATCAGGATGCGATTCTGGTTCGCCTTCCCGATGGCGTGACCTTCGCAACTGGATCGGCCGAGATACAGCCCGGTTTTCGCACAACGCTCGATTCGGTTGCGGAAAGCCTCATCAACTACCCCAATAGCCTCGTGGATGTTTACGGCTTTACCGACACGACTGGTAGCGATTCGCTCAATCAGAGCCTGTCGGTCCGGCGCGCGCAGGCGGTGGCCGATTATCTTGCCTCGCGCGGTGTCGCACGGAGCCGGATGGAAGCGCGCGGTTATGGCGAAAGCTACGATTACCTCCGGGTGAAGACCGCCGATGGTGTGGCCGAACCGATGAACCGCCGGGTGGAGATCAAGATCATCCCGGTCAGCCAGGATGATGTCGTGGCGGCGCGGTCCGCTTCCTGATTGCGCAGCGATCCCGGGCGAGCGCGGCTTAAGCCACACCCGCCCGGATCGCCAGCCGCGCGAGCGCTTCGGCATGGATATCAGGGGCTGACACAAGCACCCCGAAATCGCGCGGATCATGTTTATTGTAGGCAAGCGGCTGGCCAAACGCGTCGGTAACCTGAGCGCCGGCTTCACGAGCGATGAGCGCGGCGGCGGCAATGTCCCATTCGAAACCCCATCGCAGGGTTGCAAGCAGATCGGCTCGGTTGTCTGCCACCATGGCGATCCTCAGAGCGATGGAATTGGGTTTCTCGACCGCAACGAGGTCCGCGTCATCCGCTGGCAGCCGCTCGGCGGGCACCCGCGCGCCCGGCATGACGGTTCGCGAACTGGCTGCGAGCATTCGCCCGTTCAGAGTTGCCCCCTGCCCGGCGACGCAGAACCATTCCTCGCCGCGAGCCGGCGCTGACAGCATGGCTATAAGTGGGCGCTGGGCACGAATCAGGGCGACGGATACCGCCCATCCCTTGCGTCCATTGATGTAATCGCGCGTGCCATCAATCGGATCGACCAGCCAGATAAGATCATCGCCGGTACGCTCCTTGTCATCGGCGGTTTCCTCCGACAGCCATCCGGCGGCAGGCAGGAGCTGGCCAAGCTCGCGCCGCAGAAACGCATTGACTGCGATATCAGCCTCGCACACCGGATTGCCTGGCGATTTTTCCCAGCTTTGCAAAGGATAGCCCGTTGCCGGCGACAGGCCGTGTGCCATTCGTCCCGCCTCGCGGACGATCTGCAAAAATCGGGAGCGGTCGATCATAGGTCAGACAATGCAGTTTAGGACGCAAGGGGTCCGGTCCGTGAGCACTTTCCCCGGCCGCCATTCCATGCTTAGGCGCGCGGCGAAACCTTGCCGCACGGGGCAGGTGGTGGACAGCCTTACGCCCTTGAACGGGCGGCAGACCGAAGCCTTGCCCTTTTTCACCATCATTTTCATCCACACGCAATCGGGAGTAGCGCCAGCATGAACGTCCACGAATACCAGGCCAAGGACCTTCTCAAAGATTATGGGATCGCCGTTCCGCACGGTCATGCGGCGATGAGCGTGGAGGAGGCAGTAGCCGCCGCGCGCAAGCTGCCCGGGCCGCTATACGTCGTCAAGGCGCAGATTCACGCAGGGGGCCGCGGCAAGGGCCACTTCAAGGAACTGGACGAAGGCGCAAAAGGCGGCGTTCGGCTCGCCCATTCGGTGGAGGACGTTGAAACCCATGCGCGCGAGATGCTCGGCAACACGCTCGTCACGGTGCAGACCGGAGATGAGGGCAAGCAGGTGAACCGCCTCTACGTCACCGACGGCGTCGATATCGCGAAGGAATATTATTTCTCCCTGCTGGTTGATCGGGCGAGCGGCGAAGTGGCCATGGTCGCCTCGACCGAAGGCGGCGTCGACATCGAGACGGTCGCGCATGAAACGCCAGAGAAAATCACCACGATCACGATTGACCCCGCACAAGGCTTCATGCCGCACCATGCCCGCGCGCTCGCTTTCGGGCTGGAGCTGTCCGGCGATCTCAACAAGCAGGCGCAAAAGCTCGCCAAACAGCTTTACGATGCTTTCATCGCGACCGACAGCTCCATGCTGGAGATCAATCCGCTGGTCGAAACCGAAGACGGCAAGCTGCTCGTCCTCGATGCGAAGATGAGCTTCGATGCGAACGCACTCTATCGTCACCCAAAGATCGAAGAGATGCGCGACGAGACCGAGGAGGACCCCGCCGAAGTCGAAGCGAGCGAATACGATCTCGCCTATATCAAGCTCGACGGAAATATCGGTTGCATGGTGAACGGCGCGGGGCTTGCCATGGCAACGATGGACATCATCAAGCTCAATGGCGCCTTTCCTGCCAACTTCCTCGACGTGGGCGGCGGCGCGACCACCGAAAAGGTGACGGC
>JAZBPE010000038.1:0-5745 GCA_036353345.1 Erythrobacter sp.
AGATGCCGGGATCGGCGTTGACCTCGGCTATCTGACGCGCACCAAGAAATACACCTTCTTCAAGCCGAAATTCATCTTCTACGCGGTCTACCTGTCGGAGAAGATCGGCTATGCGCGCTACATCACGATCTTCCGCCACCTCGCGCGCAATCCGCAGCACAAATTCCACCCGATCTTCGACTGGTTCGAGGAATGGTGCAACGACGAGTTCCGCCACGGCGAGGCATTTGCGATGCTGCTGCGCTCGGATCCCAAGCTGCTCGAAGGAGCGAACAAGCTGTGGGTGCGCTTCTTCCTCCTTTCGGTCTACGCGACGATGTATGTCCGCGACCATAACCGCCCGGTCTTTCACAAAGCCCTCGGCGTGGACCCGACGGAGTATGATTACGAGGTGTTCCGCATCTGCAACGAGATAAGCCGCCAGGTCTTTCCGGTCGAGCTCGATATCGACGATCCGAAGTTCCGCGCCCGGATGGAAGCGCTACGCAAGGCGGCTGTCCTAATCGACGAAGGCAAGGAACAGGGCGGTCTCAGCGGCTTGATCAAGCGTGTCCGCGGTACTGCCGGGGCGGGCTACAATTTCGCGCGGATGTATTTTCAGGCACCTAAGCCCAATGCCCTTCCCGCTACCATCAGGCTTCAGCCCGCATGGTAGACTGGCACGGTCATATTGTACCGTTCATCGTGACGGTGGTCATCTGGTTCATCGCAACCGGGCTGGTCGCCTTTTCGGTGAGCAACGGGGTCGAGCGGGATGCCCGCGCGCGTTTCCGCCGCAATGTCGCGGTCGGAGGTGTCGCCGGGATCGCCGGACTTGTCGCAATCCTGTTCGCTTCGGCAACGGTGAGCGTCGCGGCGGTGTATATCGCGTTCGTCGGCGCCCTGCTTGTCTGGGGTTGGCACGAGATCGGGTTCCTTACCGGGGCTGCCGCCGGTCCGCGCCGCATTGCGTGCGATCCGGGTGCCCGCGGCATCGATCGTTTCACGCAGGCGAGCGCTACGGTGATCCACCACGAGATCGCGCTCGCGCTCACCGCTCTCATGCTGATTTCGCTTTCATGGAATGCCCCGAACCAGATCGGGGCGACGGTTTTCGTGCTGATGTTCGCCCTGCGGCTCTCATCGAAGATCAACCTGTTCGTGGGCGTACCCAACACAACGACCGAGATGCTCCCGGTCCACCTGGACTATCTGAAGAGCTATTTCGGTCGCAATCGCATGACCTGGCTGCTGGCTTTCTCGATCGCCGCGATCCTCTCCCTCGCGGGATGGTTCGCCAGCCTTGCGATGACGGCGCCGGCCGGGAGTCCGGAAATGGTGGGCGCGAGCCTGCTGACCGCGCTCTGCCTCCTCGGCGCTCTCGAACACCTGTTCCTCGCCCTGCCGTTCCGCGACGGGATGCTCTGGGGTTGGGCGTTCAAGCGCGCTGCCAAAGAAGGGGGCGCCGCGTGAAACAGTTTGCCAATGATACAATGACTAACGGGGGGACACCCATGGATTTCGATGCCTATTTCGCTCGCGAGTTGGACACCGTGCGCGAAGAAGGTCGCTACCGCGTCTTCACAGATATCAAGCGTCACCGGGGACGCTTCCCCCACGCAACGCGATTTATCGAGCAAGAAACGCAAGCGGTGACGGTGTGGTGTTCGAACGATTATCTTGGCATGGGGCAGCATCCCAAGGTTATCGAGGCGATGCATTCCTGCCTCGATGAATGCGGCGCTGGTGCAGGTGGCACGCGCAACATTTCCGGGACGAACCACTACCATGTCGAGCTCGAAGCCGAGCTTGCGGACCTGCATGGCAAGGAGAGCGCGCTGCTCTTCACCAGCGGATATGTTTCGAATTGGGCGGGTCTGGGAACGCTCGCAGCCAAGATCCCGGGCTGCGTGGTATTCTCGGACTCGCTCAACCATGCTTCGATGATCGAGGGCATCCGGCATAGCCGCGCGCCTTACAAGATCTGGAAGCACAACGACGTCGAGGACCTCGACCGGCACCTTTCGGAATTCGGGCCGGAAGTGCCGAAACTGGTCGCGTTCGAGAGCGTCTATTCGATGGATGGCGATATTGCTCCCATCGCCGAAATTCTCGACGTGTGCGAGAAGCATGGCGCGATGAGCTATATCGACGAGGTCCACGCGGTAGGCCTCTACGGACCGCGCGGCGGCGGCGTGGCGGAGCGTGAAGGCCTGATGGACCGGATCACCGTGATCGAGGGCACGCTCGGCAAGGCGTTCGGGGTCATGGGCGGCTACATTGCCGCAAGCCGCGACCTCGTCGATTTCGTCCGCACCTTTGCCAGTGGATTCATCTTTTCGACCGCCCTCCCCCCCGCGGTGGCCGCGGGAGCTGCAGCGAGCATCCGGCATCTCAAGGAATCCTCGGCCGAACGCGAGCTCCAGCGCGAGCGGGTCGAACAGGTGCGTCGCCAGCTCGACATACTGGGCATTCCGCATTTGCCCAATCCCAGTCACATCATCCCGGTGATGGTCGGCGATGCGAAGAAGTGCAAGATGATCAGCGACTGGCTGATGGACAATCATGGCATCTATGTGCAGCCGATCAACTACCCGACCGTGCCTGTCGGGACCGAGCGGCTGCGCCTTACCCCCTCGCCAGTCCATGACGATGGCGACATAACGCGCCTGACCAACGCGCTCAGCGAGATATGGTCGCATTGCGAACTCGCGCGGGGACAGATCGCCGCCTGATCGGCACGCAGCTTCTGGCCTCCCCAGTCAGTCGGGCGGGAAAGAGAAAGGGCGGCACGGTTTCCCGTGCCGCCCTTTTCTTGGTTCACCAGGGCGATGACTCCCCGGCGCTCTTGGGAAGGCTTACTCGTCGGTCGCGTCGAGATAGGCGATCACGTCGGCGCGATCCTGCGGATCCTTGAGGCCAGGATAGGCCATGCGGGTGCCCGGCATATATTCGCGCGGCGCTTCGAGATATTCGAACAGGATTTCGGGCGTCCAAGTCAGGCCGCTATTAGCGTTGGCTTCGGAATAGTTGAAGCCTTCGATCGAACCGGCCGGGCGACCGACAACGCCGTAAAGCGAGGGACCGACGCCGTTCTTGCCTTCTTCCACGAGGTGGCAGGTGCGGCACTGGGCGAACACCGTCTCACCCGCTGCCGCATCGCCGGTCAGGTCGGCAAAAGCAACATCCGCAGCCGGTGCTTCTCCCTCGGCAGGCGCTTCTTCTTCCACTTCGGCCACTTCTTCGATTTCAGCAGCTTCTTCCGAAGCCGGGGCGCCGCCGCAAGCAGCAAGGGCAAGCAGGCCGGGAACGGCAACAGCGCTCATAACAATCTTACGCATAGTGATACTCTTCCCTCTATGTGTTCAAGGCAGCGAGCCCTTCGATGCGGAATGGCGCGTTGCCCGATCTTTATCCCAAGATCCTCATTTAGATTTCAAACGAGAGGAGTGCAACGCCTGTCGGTTTGAAAACCCTCTTCCAACGGCTGCGGCTCGTGCTGGTTCCCTGCAATTGCAACCAAATTTGCATTTGCGTTCGGGGCGCTTGCCGCGGGCCGGCAATCGGGAATGCGCGCGGGGCCACCGCAGCAGCGGACATGCCAGTGATTGCCTTTGGGCAGCCCGGCGTTAATAGGTAAGGCCATGAAGAACATTCCCTGGCACTCGAAACTGATACTCGCCCTGCTGGTCTTCCTGCCGCTTTATTTCGCGATCGCCGCGCTTGGCACCAAGATCGGCATCTGGAGCTGGGTGGTGGGTCTGGGCACATTGACGATCGGGGGCGGACCGATCCTGCTCGGCATCGTCGCGGTCGCCGCACTCGTATCGCTAATTATCGCTCTCGTAAGGAAGCCGCGCAGCAAGGTCGTAATGGCGATTGCGGTGCTGGGCCTCGTCGTCCCGCTCGGCGCTTTCGCGACGCTCGCCTCCATGCGGGCGACCGCCGCCGATAATCCGATCCACGATGTCGCCACGGATACCGCCAACCCGCCCGAATTCTCCCGCCTGACGATGATTGCCCGCGCCGAGGCGGAAGCCAACCCGCTCGCCGACTACCAGACGCCGCTGGCCGAGCTCGAAATGTACGCTTCGGCCCCGCCGGAACTGGCGATCAAGAGCCACGCGCAGATCATCAACGATACCTACGCGACGCTCTCGCCGCTGCCGTTGGGTGGGGCGAGCAAGGCGGATGCGGTCGCGGCGGTCGCAGCGGCTATGGGGAATATGGGGTTCACGAATATCCGCTCCGACGTCGAGGAAGGCCGGGTCGAGGGGGTTGCCGAGACCTTCTGGTTCGGTTTCAAGGATGACGTGGTGGCGCGGGTCGGAGACCAGGAGATCGACTTTCGCTCGGTCAGCCGCGTCGGTCGCAGCGACCTTGGCGCCAATGCCAAGCGGATCGCCGAACTGCGCGAGCGGACGGCTATGCAGATTGGGCAGCGCTAGCGGAAAGTCGATGCCGCCAGCGCGCTTCGTTGGAAAACGGTGAGCACGCACAGTCCCGCGTAGGCATAGGCCAGCACCCCGAACCATTCGGGGAAGACGCACATGGCGATGAAGACCGCAATGGTCTCGGTCCCCTCGGCAAGGCCGGTGGAGTAGAAGAAACTCTTCCTGCCATGGGCTTGCGTCTCGATGCCGCGTTCGGCGGCGATCACCGCGAAGGCGAGGAAGCTGACCCCCGTCAGAACGAAACTCGCCGTCAGAACCAGCGCCGGCAACGTGTTGGCCGGGTCCATCGCGCCGAAACCCAACGGAACCGCGACATAGAAGGCGAAATCGGCGACGATATCGAAATAGCCGCCGAGCGGGGTCGGCCCGCGCAATCGGGCTACCGCACCATCGAGCCCGTCCAACACACGGTTGGCGATTATCAGCACCAGGCCAAGCCCGATCGCACTGAAACCAATCGCGACCGCACCGCCCAGGCCCAGGCCCAGTCCCGCGAAGGTCAGCATGTTGGCGGATATCCCCGCATTCGCCAGAACGCGCCCGGCGCGACTGAGCGGCGGGTCGATCAGCGGACGAAGTTTCGCATCAAGCACCGAATGTCACCAGTCCGATCCATGCGCCGGTCATGGCCGTCGCGATGTTCCCCGCAATCCAGCTTTTCATGCCCAGCCCCGCCGCTTCGGCCCGCCGCTCGGGACAGAGCGTCCCGATGGTCGAGACCAGCAAACCGACGCTAGCTAGGTTCGCCACCCCGCACAGTGCGTAAGTGACGATCAGGAGGCTGCGTGTCCCGAACGTTTCCTGAGGGAGCGCGGCGAGTTCGAGATAGGCGACATATTCGTTGAGGATCGCCTTGGTCCCCATTAGCCCCCCGGCCGCCTGCGCTTCGGCCCAGGGCACGCCGATCAGCCACATGATCGGCGCGAACAGCCAGCCGAACAGACGCTTCAGGGTCAATGGCTCGCCGTCAATCAGCGGCAGGACCGCCAGCACCTGGTCCGCCAGCGACACCAGCGCGAAGATCACGATGATCACCGCGATCACCGCAAGGAACAGTTGCATCCCGTCCATCGTGCCCTTGACGATTGCGTCGATGCTGGATTCGTATCTGAGGCCCGGTTCGTCCTCGTCCGTCTCGGTCGCCGCATCATCTGCGCTGCCGGGAACCATGAGCCTGGCAACGAGCAGCGCGGCGGGCAGCGAGACCAGCGAGGCGGAGATCATGTGCCCCACCGCATCGGGCACTGTCTGGCGCAACGTGGTCGCATAGAGGATCAGGATCGCGCCGGAAATCGTCGCCATTGCGAGGACC
>JAZBPE010000039.1:0-5507 GCA_036353345.1 Erythrobacter sp.
AAAGCCGCGTTTGCCGGACTGGCCAACCGATACTCTCGAACAAAATACCTCGCGCCTCGCCAAAACCCAGCTACTCCCGGCTCGACACCGGCAACGAGCCTCCGAGCGGGACGAAGGCGAGCAGCACCGCTGCCATCACCACGATCAGCCCGACCGAAAAGGCGAGCATCGCTACCGTCCATTTCGTCACCCGGCCCTGACTCGCCCATTCATAGGCGAGTGCGACTGCGATAGTGATTGGCGGATGGATCGCGATGGCGACCGGATCGGGCAGGCCGAGCACCTGCGTCACCCGGGCATAGGCTGGCGTCATGAAAGCGAGCGTGCCGATCAGCATCGCCATGCGGTGCTGCGCGATCCTCCGGTTCGCGGCGGACCACAGCGCGTAGGCATAGAGCGGAAGGAAGGTGACGAAGGCGGCGATATTGACGATCGTCACCTCGATCCGGCCCAGCTCCTCGCCCGTACGCCATGAAATGTATAGCCCGGTCGCGGTCATGATCGCAACCAGCGCGAGGCTCGATTTGCCCATCGCGCGGTGCACTCGCAACCGACCTGCCGATGCGAGATAGGCCTGACTTGCGAGCAGGCTGAGCCACGCAATCATGCTCAGCGCATGGACGACGACGACGGGTGTGTAGCGCTGCTGGACCTCGGGATGGGCGAACGCCTTCAGGCCGAAGGCGAACAGCGTGAAGCCCAGTAGTGCCAGCGCGATGTGGCCGAGCAATCGGTTCGCCGCGCGCTCGTCCATTACGGGGGTTCGGTTTTCGTCAAACAGGAACGCGAGCTTGCCGTGCATGTCCTTTCTAACGCGCCGCGCGAATGGCGGCTCCCGCAGCGAAGGGTGCAACGGCAACCAAGGCGAGGCTGATCGCGCCAACGAAGCCGAGGCTTGCCTGATCGCCTCGCGACAGCGCGCCTGCGCCGAAAATCAGCAATGGTAAGGCGAGGGGGATCAGCAGCAGGCCCGACAAAGCGGCTCCGGCGCGCAGACTTGCGGTCAGCGCAGCGATGATGACGCCGATAGCAGCGAGGCCGGGCGTGCCCGCCAGCAGGCCCAGGAGTAGCAAGCGCACGGTCTCGCCATCAAGGTTTAGGAGCGCGGCCGCTGGAAAGGCCGCGAGAATGAGCGGCGGGCCAAAGCTTAGCCAATGTGCGGCAAGGCGCACCGCCATCATCGCTTCCTCACTCACACCGCGCAGCCTGAGTTGGTCGAACATTCCAAGCTCGATATCGCGCGCAACCAGCCGCTCGAGCGGCAGGATTGCCGCGAGCAGCGCCGCGATCCACACGATGCCTCCGCCCGTGCGCGCCAGCAACTGCGCATCCGGGCCGACCGCGAAGGGATACAGCATCGCCACCGCGACGAAGAACACGACCGGCAGCGCAGCACCGCTCCCCGCGAAAGGGAAGAACTGCGCAAGGTCTCGCTTTAGCAGCGCTGCAATCACGCCGCTGGCTCCTCGCGCGGCGCGTAGTCTTCAAGCGCGACGGTGTGCAGGTCCGCAAGCCCCAGCGGCTGATGCGAGGCGATAAGTGTTATGCCGCCCCTCTTGCAGTGTTCCGCTACCAGCGCCTCAACCAGCGCCTGCGACGCTGTGTCGAGGCCGCTCAGGGGTTCGTCGAGCAGCCAGACGTTCGGCGTCTGTCCGATCAGCCTTGCGAAGGCTGCGCGCTTTCGCTGGCCGGTCGAAAGGTATCGCACCGGGACTTCAGCCAGATCTGCAAGGCGCAGGCGGGCCAGCACGGGGGAGGGATCGTCTACGCCATCGATGCCGAACCAGAAGGCCAGTGCGCGGCCCAGCACCTGGTCGGGATCGAGTGCAACGCGTTCGTCCAGCAAGCCGATTGTCCCCTCGACCCGCACGTCACCAGCATAGGGCTCGGCCAGTCCGGCGAGGGTGCGGATCAGCGTGGTCTTGCCCGCCCCGTTCGCCCCTGTCACATGACAAGCCTCTCCGGGTGAGAGCGAAATGCCAAGGCCGCGAAACAACAGCCGGTCGCCCTGCCGGCAGGCAAGCGCGTTCGCTTTCAGTGCGGGAACGGCACGGTCAGAACCTTTCATCGTCCGGGCGCGTTAGGCAATGGGCGCAATGCCCACAACCGCCACCAGCAACTCGAGCCGAAGGAGCCCCAACGATGCCCACCGTGCCCCAGCTTTCCGATGACGACCGCGAACAGCTTTTGAAGGACCACCCGGAATGGTCGCTCATACGCGATGGAAAGGCGATCCAGCGCACTTATCAGTTCGGCGATTTCTCCGAAGCCTGGGGCTTCATGAGCCGTGTCGCGCTGATTGCGGACCGGCAGGATCATCACCCCGAATGGTCCAACGTCTATGCCAAGGTGGAGATCGCGCTGACCACGCATGATGCTAACGGCCTGTCGCAGCGCGATGCGAAGATGGCGCAGGCGATCGACAAGCTGGTCTGATGGAGGTGGCTCGATCGCGTGCTCAGCGACCCAGCGGTCGCAGGCTGGAGCGCAATTGCTTGCGTACCCTGCCCGGCATCCAGCGCTTTGCAAAGGCCATGCGCTTCGCAGTCTTGCCGACAAAATAATCGAGCCTGGTTCCGTGGACCGCATCCCATGCCGCTTCGGCCACTTCGCTGACCGGCGTGATCTCCAGTCCCGCGGCGCGCACATTGTCCCGGATCAGCTCGTTCGACTTGCGGTTGCCGGTGCCATCAAGGAGCGGGGTCTCGATGAAGCTGGGACAGATCGATGCCACAGTAATGCGGTCTTCGGACCATTCGGCGTCCAGACTTTCGCTGATTGCGCGCACACCGAACTTGGTCGCGCAATAGACGCTCATTCCCGCAGAGCCCGCAACCCCCGCAGCGCTCGCAATATTGATCAGCGCGGAGCCGGGCGCGGTCTTCAGCAGGTGAGGATAGGCGGCCTGCGCGCCGTAGATAACGCCCTTCAGATTGATGTCGAGGCAGCGATCGATCTCTTCGGTTTCGAGCTCGATCAGCGATCCACCCGTGCCGATCCCGGCATTGTTGACGACCACGTCGATCCGCCCGCCCGCCGCCGTCGCCGCCGCTTCGAGCGCGGTATCCCACGCTTCGCGGTCACGCACGTCGAGGCGGTGGGCGTATTTGTAAGAACCTGAAATCAGGCCGAGCGTGTCTTCCATGCCGGTTTCGTTGACGTCGGCGACCGTGATGAACCAGCCTTGCTGACCGAAATGCTCCGCGATCGCGCGCCCGATCCCGGACGCGCCCCCGGTAATAAAGATGTGGCGGCGTGCGCCGGCATTCGTGTTGGCCATGGCTGATCCCTTTCCCCTCGTTCACCGGGTCACGTAGCGTCGGGGGAGCGCCTTGTCAGCCGCCCAGCGCTGCTTTCAGACCGCGCACATACTCCTCGCCCTCGACAATTTCGGCGCTTGAAGGTTCAAGCACGTCGCCAAAGTCCTGCGCGCGTCCGCCAAGGCATTCGGCGAGGAAATTTTCCGCGATCGCCCAGAATGCGATGTTGTTGGTGGGCTTGGCAAAGCCGTGGCCTTCATCAGGATACAGGACATAGGTGACCGGAATGCCAGCGGTCTGCATCGCCGAGACGATCTGGTCGCTTTCGGCTTGCTTGACCCGCGGATCGTTGGCGCCCTGTCCGATCAGCAGCGGTTTGGTAATCCGGTCGGCCTTGTAGAGCGGAGAGGCGGCCCGCAGCAGCGCGCGGCCCTCCGCGGTATTCGGATCGCCCATCCGTTCATGGAATAGCTTTACCAGCGGTGCCCAGTAGGGCGGGATTGTCTCAAGCAACGTCTCCAGGTTCGACGGGCCGACGATATCGACACCGCAGGCGAACTTGTCCGGCGTGAAGGTGAGGCCAGCCAGCGTCGCATAGCCGCCATAGGACCCGCCCATGATCGCAACTTCGTCCGCGCGCGCAATCCCTTCGGCGACCGCCCAATCGACCGCGTCGATCAGATCGTCATGCATCTTGAGGCCCCACTGCTTGTTGGCCGCATTGAGGAAATCCTTGCCGAAGCCGGTTGAGCCACGGAAATTGACCGAAAGCACCGCATAGCCGCGATTGGCGAACATCTGGTGCACCGGGTTCTCACCATAGCCATCGCGCGCCCAGGGTCCGCCATGGACGAACAGGATCATCGGCACCGCCTCGTCTGGTCGCCCGTCACCATCCGGATCGCTTCCAACCGGCAGCGTCAGGTAGGACGGGAGGGTCAGCCCGTCGCGACTGGTGATCTCCACCGGGTGCATGGGCATTAGCGGCGCGCCTTCCAGCTCGGGGCGAGAGACGTAAAATTCGGTAAGCGCACCCGCGTCGCGATCGAAGATATAGGTCTTGCTGGGTGCGGAGACGCGATCGTTCCATACGATCCAGGTGCGATCATCATCGGTCCGGCTCGACACGCCGAACTCGCCTTCGAGCTGATCGCCAAGGAAGGTGAGCGCCTCGCGGATTTCGGGATCGGTCGCGGTCCATTGGGTCTTGAGATAATTGACTGAATAGGCCTCAACCTCGCCGGTCGCAGGATCGCGCAGCGTGCCGCCGATATCGGCTTTCGCATCTTCGGCGATCAGGCGCCTTTCGCCGGTCGCGGTCGTCTGTGCATAGAGCGCGGCGGTGTTGCGCCCGCGGCTGTCGAGCCAGTAGAGCACTGAGCCGTCGGTGGTGTAACCGGCGGGCGAGGTGGTGAGCGAATCCTCCATGGCCGTGGTCTCGAACGGCTCTTCCTCCACCACATTGCCGTTCACGCGGAAATAGTCGGTGCCGCCCGCCTCGTTCTGCCGCATCGCCATGCGCAGCGTCAGGGTATCGTCGGCCATGAAGCCGGCATAGGAGGTGTTTTCGTAAACGAGCTTCAGCTCGCCGGTATTCATGTCGAGCAGATGTACGTCGTGATATTGCGGATCGCGGTTGTTCAGCCCCACCAGGATTTTGTCGCGGATCGTGTCAGAGGAGCCGATGATCTGCACCCGGGTGTTCTCGAATGGGGTGAGCGTCGTTTCCTTCAGCGTCTCGACATCGATCCGGTAAAGCAGGAAGTTTTCATCCCCGCCCTTGTCCTGGATGTAGCCGATGGAGCGCGAGTCCGGCGCCCAGAAATGCTGGCGGATGGGGCGATCTTCGGCGCTGGTAATGACGCGGGCATTGTCGGGATTATCGCGCGGGGCCAGCCAGATATTGAGCACACCGTTCTCGGGCGCAAGCCAGCTCAGCCATTTGCCGTCGGGACTGATCCGTCCCTGCGTGTAGGCGGGATTGCCGAACAGCGCTTCGCGAGGGATCAGGGGGGCGGTGTGGGCGGTGTCGTTCATCGAAGCTCCGGTGGTGGAATGGTGGTCCGCACTGGCAAGCCCGGGAAGCGCAAGCGCGCTTGCAGCAATGCCGGTGGCGAGCAGGCGGGTGGTTTTCGCGATACGAGATGTCCTTGTTGCGCGAGACATGGCTGTCATCCTCTCCAGATCAACGCGGGGTGGCACTGTATTGGGGGCGTAAGACACAGCGATGCGGCCCGCAAGAGGTTA
>JAZBPE010000040.1:0-18365 GCA_036353345.1 Erythrobacter sp.
CGCAGCGATGGCGCTCGCCTGGGCCTATGCACGAGCCGAAGCGCAAGCGCTGGTGCCGATGGAATATTCAGGGTTCCTCTGGGCGAGCCTGTTTGGCTGGCTGTTTTTCCGCGAAGCATTAACACCTGCAACGCTAGCGGGCGCAGCGCTGATCGTGGCGGGATGTTGGCTGGCGGCCGGGAGCCGATCAAAGCCGGGGTCCAAAGGTGCAACCGACTCGCAAACTTAGCCGGAACCTTGACCTTCGGTGAGGCGTCTTTCAGGTGCGCACGAGATCAATTGCGCCCAAGCGTGAGATTCCTCCGCGAGCGCCTACCTTATCAAAGGATGAGAAACCCATGACCGCCACCGGCAAAGACACGCTGAACACTCGCACCACCCTTAAGGTGAACGGCAAGTCCTACGCTTACTATTCGCTCGACAAGGCGAGCGAGCAACTTGGCGACATATCGCGTCTGCCGATCTCGATGAAAGTGCTGCTCGAAAACCAGCTGCGCTTCGAGGATCAAGGCTTTACGGTTGGGCGCGAGCATTTGCAGGCAATCCGCGACTGGCAGGACAATCCCAAGACCGGGCAGGAAATACAGTACCGCCCCGCGCGCGTGCTGCTTCAGGATTTCACCGGCGTACCCGCCGTGGTCGATCTGGCCGCCATGCGTGATGCGATCAAGGACCTTGGCGGCGACACGGCGAAGATCAACCCGCAGGTTCCCGTCAACCTCGTCATCGATCACTCGGTCATGGTCGACGAATTTGGCCATCCCAAGGCGATGGAAGCCAACATGGCGCTGGAATATGAGCGCAATGCGGAGCGGTACGACTTCCTCAAATGGGGCTCGAAAAGCTTCGAGAACTTCTCCGCGGTCCCTCCGGGCGCAGGTATCTGTCACCAGGTGAACCTTGAACATATCGCGCGCGGCGTCTGGTCTAGCGAGGATGGAAATGGCGAGCTTGTCGCCTATCCCGACACCTGCGTTGGCACCGACAGTCACACGACCATGATCAATGGCTTGGGTGTTCTTGGCTGGGGCGTCGGCGGGATTGAGGCCGAAGCTGCTATGCTCGGCCAGCCAATCTCGATGCTGATCCCCGAAGTCGTCGGTTTCAAGCTGACGGGCGCGATGGCCGAAGGCGTCACCGCCACTGATCTGGTGCTGACCTGCGTGCAGATGTTGCGCGAAGTCGGAGTTGTGGGCCGCTTCGTCGAATTTTACGGACCGGGCACCGCAAATCTCACCCTCGCCGACCGTGCGACGATTGCCAACATGGCGCCGGAATATGGCGCGACCTGTGGTTTCTTCGGCATCGACGACAAGACGCTCGACTATATGCGCCTCACCGGCCGCGACGAGGAGACGATCGCGCTGGTTGAAGCCTATTCGAAGGCGCAAGGCCTGTGGTTCGATCCCGAAGCGGAGCCGGTCTTCACCAATACGCTCGCGCTCGACATGAATTCGGTCGTACCGAGCCTCGCCGGCCCCAAACGTCCGCAGGACAAGGTGATCCTTCCCGAGGTCGACGAGCTCTTCAATGGCGATCTGAAGCGTGTCTATGGCAAGGATGGACCGCACCGTACCCCGGTCGAGGGGATGGACCACGATATCGGCGATGGCGATGTGGTGATCGCGGCTATCACCAGCTGCACCAACACGTCCAACCCCGACGTGATGATCGCCGCCGGTCTCGTCGCGAAGAAAGCGCATGAAAAGGGCTTGAAGCCCAAGCCGTGGGTGAAAACCAGCCTCGCGCCGGGAAGCCAGGTTGTGACCGACTACCTCGTAAAATCAGGGTTGCAGAACGATCTCGACGCGCTCGGCTTCGATCTTGTCGGCTATGGCTGCACCACCTGCATCGGCAATTCAGGCCCACTCGCGCCGCCGATTTCGGACGCCATCAACGGCAACGATATCGTCGCGGCGAGCGTCCTTTCGGGCAATCGCAATTTCGAAGGCCGCGTCAGCCCCGATGTGCGCGCGAACTTCCTTGCCTCGCCCCCGCTGGTGGTCGCCTATGCGGTACTGGGCACGGTGACCGAGGACATTACCACCACCCCGCTCGGCCAGGATCAGCAGGGCAAGGACGTGATGCTTGCCGACCTGTGGCCCAGCAATGCCGAGATTGCCGAGCACCGCGCTGCCAATATTGATCGCTCCATGTTCGAACGCCGCTATGCCAATGTCTATGACGGCGATGAGCATTGGCAGGCCATCACCGTTGAGCCATCCGACACCTATCAGTGGCGCGCAGGCTCGACCTACGTCGCCAATCCGCCCTATTTCGAAGGCATGGGCCTCACGCCCGAACCGATCGCGGACATCGTGGATGCCAAGCCGCTTGCCATCCTTGGCGACAGTGTGACCACCGACCACATCAGCCCCGCTGGCTCGATCAAGGAAGACAGCCCGGCTGGCGCATATCTCAAATCGAACCAGATCGCGAAGAAGGACTTCAACTCCTATGGCTCGCGCCGCGGCAACCATGACGTGATGATGCGCGGCACCTTCGCCAATATTCGCATCAAGAACGAGATGGTACCGGGTGTCGAGGGTGGGTACACCACCTATAATGGGGAGCAGATGCCGATCTACGACGCGGCGATGAAGCACAAGGACGACGGCACGCCGCTGATCGTGGTCGCGGGTAAGGAATACGGCACCGGCTCCAGCCGTGACTGGGCAGCCAAGGGCACGATCCTGCTGGGCGTGCGCGCGGTTATCGTCGAAAGCTACGAGCGCATCCACCGCTCCAACCTCGTGGGCATGGGCGTGCTGCCGCTCCAGTTCGCCGAAGGCGATACGCGCGAAACGCTGGGTCTGGGTCCCGACGACACCTTCAGCATCAAGGGCCTGAACGATCTCAGCCCGGCGCAGGATGTCGAGGTGGCCGTCACCCGCTCCGATGGGTCTACGTTCAGCTTCACCGCCCTATGCCGCATCGATACGGCGAACGAGATGGAGTATTACCGTAATGGTGGGATCCTGCATTACGTCCTGCGCAACCTGGCGGCATAAGGCTGCAGCGGCGGTGGCGGTGGCGGGGGCCGCTTTTGCCCTTGCCGCCTGCGGTTCAGAAGCGGACGAGAAAGGGCGCGACCATAGCATCGAGCCCTTCCCGTTCGGTTTCGAAATGGCGAGCGCGCGCGCGGCGAATGCTGCGTATGCCGATGTGGTCGATCTGACCCCTGCCGCACTGGCGGCGCGCATCGAACAAGGCGATGTTCGTCTGATCGATGTGCGCACCGCACAGGAAGTCGCAAGCGGCATGATTGCGGGCGCAGAGCATATCGCGATGAGCGCTTTTGATCCCGCCGCAATTTCCAACGACGGGCAGGACATCGTCCTTTATTGCCGTTCCGGTCGTCGCTCCGCTATCGTCGCACAGCAACTGGCCGAGTACCGCGGGACCAGCGTGCCGCATCTGGCGGGCGGTATTCTTGCATGGGAAGAAACGGGACGCCCGATAGTCGGGGCCGATCCGATCCCCGAGCCCCAAGGCGCTATTCCTCGCTGAAAAGCCCACCTTGCGCGCCGCCGCCCGGCGGGGACAGCCCGATATGCGCCCAACCTGCATCGTTCAGCATGCGCCCCCGTTCGGTCCGCGCGACAAGGCCGAGCTGGATGAGATAGGGCTCGATCACCTCCTCCACCGTATCGCGCGGTTCGGCGAGCCCGGCGGCAAGAGCCGCGACGCCCACGGGTCCGCCCTTGTAGGTCTCCGCAATCATCGCGAGGTAGCGCCGGTCCATCGCATCGAGCCCTGCCGCATCGATCTCCAGCCGGGTCAACGCATCATCGGCGAGCGCTGCGGTCACTGTACGCGCGCCTGCGACCTGTGCGAAGTCGCGCACCCGGCGCAGTAGCCGACCCGCCACGCGCGGCGTGCCCCGCGCCCGGCCCGCGATCTCGCGCGCGCCGCCTTCGTCCATTGCCACACCTAGCAGCCGCGCGCCGCGCCGCACCACTTCTTCCAGTTCGCTCACGCTGTAGAATTGCAGCCGCACCGGGATGCCGAACCGGTCCCGCAAAGGCGTCGTCAGCAGCCCCTGCCGCGTGGTTGCGCCGACCAGAGTGAAGGGCGGCAGGTCGATCCGCACGCTGCGCGCGGATGGCCCCTCGCCGATCATGATGTCGAGCGCACGGTCCTCCATGGCAGGGTAGAGCACTTCCTCGACAACGGGACTGAGGCGATGGATCTCGTCGATGAAGAGGACATCGTGCGGCTCCAGATTGGTAAGCAGCGCGGCGAGATCGCCCGCTTTGGCGATGACCGGGCCGGAGGTCGCGCGAAAGCCGACGCCAAGCTCGGCGGCAACGATCTGCGCGAGCGTCGTCTTGCCAAGCCCCGGCGGCCCGAAGAACAGCGTGTGGTCCATCGCCTCCCCGCGCGCCTTGGCGCTTTCGATGAACACGCCCAGATTGGCCCGCGCCGCCTCCTGCCCGATGAACTCGGCCAGGCGCTTGGGGCGCAGCGCCGTGTCCGGATCGCGGGGTTGGGGCGCGGGGCTGTGGAGGGGGTGGTCGGTCACGTTGCCAGCTGCCATTGTCGACCGTCACCCTGAACTTGTTTCAGGGTCCATGGCACGTCATGACGCCTGCGATGAGCCGCCACCGTCACCCGTGCACCTACATCCTTGCGAGCGGTTTTCGCGGCACACTTTACGTCGGTGTTACGTCCGATCTGACCGCGCGAATATGGCAACATCGGGAGGCAGTGACGCGCGGCTTCACGCACAGATACGCCGTAAAACGGCTGGTCCACTTCGACCTTTTTGATCGCATGGATGCCGCCATTGCTCGCGAAAAGCAGATCAAGAACTGGCGCAGGCAGTGGAAGATCAATTTGATCGAGGCGAGCAACCCTGGGTGGCGGGATTTGGCATGCGAGTTGGGGTTCGCCCCCCTCGCGCCGCGCCGCGCCGGTGATGGATCCTGAAACAAGTTCAGGATGACGGGAGGCGGGGTCCGGGTTTCCCATCACCCAGCCGCCCTCTTTAGTGCCACGCGGATCAGGTCGCCCTCGCCCGCATCCTCGCCCAGCTCGGCCTGCGCACGCGCGACCGCCTGCGTGGCCACCGCTGGTTTGAAGCCGAGATTTTCGAGCGCGCTTACCGCATCGGCGCTCGCGCTGCCGGCCGGGGCAACGCCGCCCACAGAAACGCCAGCAACCCCGCCGCCCGGCAGTGCCCCCGCCTTGTCCTTCAGCTCGTTGACGATGCGTCCCGCCAGCTTCGGACCCACCCCGTTTGCCCGCGCGACCTGCGCCGCGTCACCATGCGCGCAGGCATCGCGCAATTCGCCTGGCGCGAGGGCGGAGAGGATCGCGAGCGCCACTTTGCTCCCCACACCCTGCACGCCCGTCAGCAGGCGGAACCAGTCGCGCTCGTCACTCTCGGCAAAGCCCAACAGGCGCATGTCGTTCTCGCTCACCTGAAGGTCGGTATGCACTGTGCAGCTCTCGCCCACGGGCCCCAACGCCGACAAGGTGCGCGCCGAACAGTGGACGAGGTAGCCCACGCCGCCGACATCGACGATAGCCCAATCCGCGCCCGTTTCGACGAGCCGTCCTTCCAGTCTTGCGATCATGTGCATGCTTCTCGCCGATAGCGGCGGGGAAGACCAGCGCCATGCTTCAGGTTATCGTCGGCTCGACACCGCGCGGCGATCCGCTATTCCCTTGGCCCCATGAGCTGGAACACGTTTGGGCGCGCGCTGCGCTTCACCACATGGGGGGAAAGTCACGGGCCTGCGCTGGGCGTGGTGATCGACGGGTGTCCGCCGGGGCTGCCCCTTACCGAGGCGAATATTCAGCCCTTCCTCGATGCGCGGCGTCCCGGCCAAAGCCGCTATACCACGCAGCGGCGCGAGGCCGACCAGGTCCGCATCCTTTCTGGCACTTTCGACGATGGCGATGGGCCGGTGACGACCGGCACGCCCATTCACCTGATGATCGAGAATACCGATCAGCGTTCGAAGGACTATTCGCAGATCGCGCGCTCCTATCGTCCGGGGCATGCCGACTATGCGTATGATGCGAAATACGGCCTGCGCGATTATCGCGGCGGCGGGCGTTCTAGCGCGCGCGAAACCGCGGCGCGGGTGGCGGCGGGCGCGGTGGCGCGTCTCATCATCCCTGAAGTCTCGCTGACCGCATTCGTGTGCGAGCTAGGCGGCGATCCGATCGACCGGACTGCTTTCAATGCCGAGGAAATCGCGCGCAACGCGTTCTTCTGCCCCGATGCGAAGGCCGCCGCGCGCTGGGCCGAGCGGGTGGATGCGGCGCGCAAGGCCGGATCTTCGCTGGGCGCGGTGGTCGAGTGCATTGCCGACGGTGTCCCCGCAGGCTGGGGCGCTCCGGTTTATGCCAAGCTCGATGCCGACCTCGCGAGCGCAATGATGAGCATCAATGCGACCAAGGGCGTCGAAATCGGGGATGGCTTCGCGGCCGCACGGGCGAGCGGTGAGGCGAATGCCGATCCGATGGCTCCGGCGCCTGCCGGGAGCAACGACGGTGCGCCGGTCTTTGCTAGCAACCATGCCGGCGGCACGGCCGGAGGCATCGCGACGGGTCAACCGGTGGTCACCCGCGTTGCCTTCAAGCCGACCAGTTCTATCCTGACGCCCGTCCCCTCGATCACCCGCAATGGCGAAGCAACCGAAGTCAGCACCAAGGGTCGCCATGATCCTTGTGTCGGCATCCGCGGCACGCCAGTGGTCGAAGCGATGATGGCGCTGGTGCTCGCTGACCACAAGCTGCTGCACCGCGCTCAAGTAGCGAAGTGATAGCGCCGAAAAAACGCGCTCAAGTAGCGAAGTGATAGCGCCGAAAAAACGCGCTCAAGTAGCGTAAGGGTTAGCGCAGATAAGACTCGCTCAGGTAGCGAAGTGATAGCGCGTTTCCGGCTGCGCTCCATAATCCAGCACGCGATAGCAGGATGCTGGCGCCCGAGACATCCGGCCCCGGGATGACCGGTTGGCTGGCCGTGCGCATCTTATTCCCGCAGGTCCGCGCCGAAAAACTGCACCCACCCGGCTTTTTTTGCCCGGTCGTCCAGCTGCCGGACGCAGCGGCGCACCGCGTCGATATCGGCTTGGTGGCGCGCATCGCAGCTGCGGGCATCGCGCAGGACAGCAATGCGCTCTAACGCAACGTCGCGCCCGACATGCTGTTCATTGAAGCGATGAATGAACAAAACCTCTTCGGGCGGCAAAGCGACCCGGGGCTTCCCGAATCGGGGTTCGAGGTGGCTCAAGACCTTTCGAATATTGAAAACATTCTGCCCTTCGACCGCGCTTCCGGTCAGGTAGATCAGCACATCGAGATCGTCGACCGCCAGGCAGGCCATCTGCCAGCGAGACGAGGTTTTCCGAATCATCCCGGGCACCACGCGCGGCACGGCAAGGCCCGCCCCGGTCGATGTCGAAACGGCAATATCGTAAACTATGCCCGAGGAATTCGTGGTCCGCGTGCGATCGTGAATATCGCCCGCAATCAGCCAGTTGTAACCTTGAGCGGCAGCGTCGTTTGCCGCCTGCCAGAGCAGTTTTTCGTAAACCTGCTCGTCCGACCGGCCCGCAATCCTTCCCAGCAAGCCGCCGCCCGCAGGCGCATCCTGAGCACAGTCCAATCCTGAAAAGCCGACATTGCCGCGATCGATCCAGCGTGGACCTGACTGCTGTGCAGCAAGCGGTGCGCCCCCGGTCACCGCAAGCGACAGAAGCGCGATAGCAATGACAATCCATCTGGCGTGTAACATCAATCCATCCTTCATGATGACAAACCCGCGAACAGGATCAGGTGCGCTGCTTAACCGGAACCGAGCGCGCATCGGGGGGTTTGCGGCTCATCGACAAAACCGATTGTTTCAATCGCACTTATCATCTTTCTTGCAAGCGTTGCCACCCTATCTAGGATCGAACAATCCGCTGCGGCGCAGCACCAACCCCTCAGGTTCAAGGAAAGACGAAAATCATGGGTATCATCGGTTCGACCATACATCCATTCAAGGCCACTGCTTTCAAGCCGGGCGAAGACTTCTACGAGGTCACCAAGGAAGATATCGACGGTAAGTGGGCTGTGTTCTTCTTTTACCCCGCCGACTGGACCTTCGTTTGTCCGACCGAACTCGAAGACCTTGGTGAGAAGTACGAACTGCTCCAGTCGATGGGGGTCGAGGTGTTCGCGGTCTCGACTGATACGCATTTCAGCCACAAGGCCTGGCACGACACGTCAGAGAAGATCGGCAAGCTCAAGTTTGCGTTCCTGGGCGACCAGATGCACAAATTGTCCAATAGTTTTGGCGTGCTGCGCGAAGATAGTGGGCTAGCCGATCGGGCGACCTTCGTCGTCGATCCCGATGGTGTGATCCAGATCATGGAAATCACCTGCGAAGGCGTGGGCCGTAATGCTAACGAACTGACGCGCAAGATCAAGGCGGCTCAATATGTGCGCGAGAACCCCGGTCAGGTTTGCCCGGCCGCGTGGGAAGAAGGCGGCGAAACGCTCGCCCCCTCGCTCGATCTTGTGGGCAAAATCTGAGCCTGTGACCTATCTCGATCGCGCGGCTGTTCACCGCCCGCCGCGCGATCACATAGCCCGAGGCAGCCCTCGGGTCATCGAAGGGCCGGAACTAGCGCTTCTCCCCAATCCCCCTCCGAAAGGGAGACGCGAAGTCCCGGCCCGAATACCTGACCAGACCCTTTTCGCCGTGACCAGACCCTTTTCGCCGGAAGAACACGCCATGCTCGACGCCTCGATGAAATCGCAGCTCAAGGATTACCTCGCCAATCTGCGTGAGCCGATCGAGCTTGTGGCAACTTTGGACGAGAGCGAGAAATCTGCGCAAACGCGCGAGCTTTTGAACGAGATTGCCCAGCTGCACGATGACGTGAGTGCGCGCTTCGATGGCGATGCTGAGCGGACCCCCAGCTTCATCATTCGGCGCGCTTCGGATGCATCTAAATGGGTGCGCTTTGCCGGACTTCCGATGGGCCATGAATTCACTTCGCTGGTGCTTGCGCTGCTATGGGCTGGCGGCCACCCGCCCAAGGTCGAGGCCGATCTTATCGAACAGGCGCGCGCGCTCATGCCGGAAGATGGCGGCGATTATGCGTTCGAGATGTTCTTCTCGCTCTCCTGCCACAATTGCCCGGACGTCGTGCAGGGGTTGACGCTGCTTGCGCTGGAGAACCCGCGCATCACCGCAACCTTCATTGAAGGCGGCACCTTTCAGGACGAAGTCGAGGAGCGCGGCATCCTCGCGGTCCCGGCAACCTTCCTTAATGGCAAGACATTCTACAACGGCCGCATGGAGCTCTCCGAAATCCTTGCAAAGCTCGACACCGGGTCGAGCGCGAAGGCGGCCGCCAAACTGAGCGCGAAGGATCCGTTCGAAGTCCTGATCGTGGGCGGCGGCCCTGCAGGTGTTGCCGCGGGTGTCTATACCGCGCGCAAGGGTTTTCGCACCGGCATTGCGGCCGAACGCTTCGGCGGGCAGTTGCAGGACACGCTCGGCATCGAAAATCTACCCGGCACCGCTTACACCGAAGGACCCAAATTGTCCGATGAGCTGAAGCGACAAACCGAAGCGAACACGATCGACCTGATGGACCTCGCCACCGCAAGCAAGTTGATCCCTGCATCGCAGCCCGGCGCCATGCACACAGTCGAATTCGAAAACGGCGCGGTGCTTAAAAGCCGTTCCATCATCCTTTCGACCGGTGCACGCTGGCGCAATCTGGGTGTTCCGGGCGAAGCGGCATATCGCAACAAGGGCGTCGCCTACTGCCCGCATTGCGACGGGCCGCTGTTCAAGGGCAAGCCGATCGCGGTGATTGGCGGCGGCAATTCCGGCGTCGAAGCTGCGATCGACCTGGCCAAGATCGTCGGTCATGTCACCCTGATCGAATACGATACGAAGCTGCGCGCCGATGAAGTGCTGCAAGCCAAATTGCGCTCCCTTCCCAATGTCGAGGTTATTCTGAACGGCCAGACCACCCGCGTCATCGGCGACGATTCCAAGGTCACCGGTCTCGATGTGAAGGACCGTGCAAGTGGCAAGGAGCGCCATATCGAGCTAGACGGAGTGTTCGTGCAGATCGGGCTTGTTCCCAATACCGAATGGCTTGCCAATACCGGGCTCGAACTGTCGAAATATGGTGAGATAGTGATCGACGATCACGGTGCGACCAACCTGCCAGGCATTTACGCGGCCGGCGATGCGACAACGGTGCCGCACAAGCAGATCGTGGTCGCCATGGGTCAGGGCGCAGCTGCGGGCCTTGGCGCATTCGATTACCTTATCCGCAACGAGCCGGTCGAGGATGTTGCTCAAGCGGCGTGACGGCACCATGCGCGATGTCATGAGTTGAGATGGTTGAAAGGACCATCAAACCCATGACTCAATCGCTCAAACCCCTCGATCAGCAAACCGTCGTCATCACCGGTGCCACGTCCGGCATCGGTCTCGCCACCGCACGCCGCGCCGCTCGCGAGGGGGCCAACGTGGTGATGGTCGCACGCAACGAAAGCGAACTGGAAGACCAGGCCAAGGCCATACGCGCTCATGGCGGCCGGGCCGCAACATGCGCCGTCGATGTCGCTGAAGATGGCTACGCCGAAAAGGTCGGCGAGGTCGCGAAGCGCGAGTTCGGCGGCTTCGACAGCTGGGTGAACAATGCTGCCGCGGCGATGTTTGGCGACATGCTCGACATTTCGCTGGAAGAGCACCGCCAGGTTATGGAAACTGGGTATTTCGGCACGGTGCGCGGTTCGCTCTACGCCGCAGCCGAGCTTACCAAACGCGGGGGCGGTGCGCTTATCAACGTGGGATCGGTCCTGTCCGAACGTGCGATCCTGCTTCAGGGCCCTTATTGCGCGATGAAGCACGCCGTGCAGGGGTTCACCGAGGCGTTGAGGATGGAATTGCAGCGTGACGATGCCAATATCTCCGTCACGCTGATCAAGCCCAATGGTATGGACACACCCTACCCCGAACATGCGCGCAACAAGTTGTCAAAACCTGCCGCACTGCCTCCCATCCTTTACGACCCCGAGCTGGTGGCGAAGGCGATCTGCTTCGCCTGTGCGAACCCGCGGCGCGAACTGGTGGTTGGCGGGCAAGGTTTGATGATCACTTCCGTCGGCAACCTTTTCCCTGGCATCACGGACAAGGTGATGGAGGCGTTCATGGGCCGACCCGCGCAAACCACCGACACGGCGCCCGAGGATGGTGCAGCGGACAATCTGTTCGAACCGCGCGAAGATGGCCGGGTGCGCTCGAACCAGGATCGTTTCGTGCGTAAGACCAGCCTTGCGCTCGAAGCCCAGATGCGTCCCGTGCTGACCACCGTGCTGGCTTTGGGCGGCATTGGCGCAGCCCTCATCGCATCGGCCACCCGGCGCAACTAGCGCGCATGTAGGCGAAGGTTCGTCAGGCGACGCGTGAGACCCTCAGCTTACGTCGTGATTTGAAGCAATTGATTGCAACGGCGCAATATTGCTTCACGCGATCGAACCTACGCCGCAAAGGCCGGTCGCTGTGATGTCATATGCGCCAGGTGGCGCGTTTGGAGCGCGTGAAAACGCTCTACCGCGCGCGCCGCAGCACGAGGTAGAGCGCGCCTTCACCGCCATGGCGAATATGCGCACGTCGCACCGCAGCGATCGCGTCGGCATGGCGGCTCGCGGCAAGCCAGTCGAGCAGCTTGGCGCGGATCGCCCCGCGCTTCGTTTGCCGGTCGGCAGGGTCGACAGGGCGCTCGCGCCCGGCAACCACGAGCACCAAGCGCGCGCCCATGTCGCGCGCCTGATCGAGCCCACTCATGATCCGGTCATAGGCCCCGTCCAGCCCGTATCCGTGCAGGTCCAGCGTCAGATCGGGCGCAATCTGCCCAGCCTTGAGCTTGCGGTTCCAATGCGAATCGAGACCGCCCTCCTGCCTCTCCCGGGCGGCGGGAGCGCCAGGGCCTGATCGCGGGGGCGTGAGGGTTTGGGCGGGTGGCGGCGCCGAAACAGGTTGGTTCGCACGCGTCGCTTCAGGTTTAATCGGGTCTCCGGCGTCAATTGGAGGCGCTTTGCGCCCCTTCAGCGGCGTCACGCTCGCCGCTAGCTGTGCCCAGGCGGATGCTTCGGTGTCGCTGAGGCCGCGCGGGGGCCTCATCGCTGGTTTTCGATGCGCTCTATCGTGCCTTTGGGTAGCAGGACCAGCGCTTCGCCCCGCCCGCTCATACCCCCCGCAATGCGGCGTGCCTCTTCGCCCGCGCCCCAGAAAGTATCGAAGCGGTTCGCGCCCTTGATCGCGCCGCCGGTATCCTGAGCGATCCACAGGCCGTCCGCTTCGTCGCGATCGAGATCGAGCCAGACCGGCGCGCCCAGCGGTACGAAAGCGGGGTCCGCTGCTACCGACGCACCGCGTCGCACCGGCACGCCGAGCGCGCCCAGCGGGCCCTCACCGTCAAGCTCGCGGAAGAACACCCAGCTCTTGTTGAGGTTCATCAGCTCGCGGCCATCGCGCGGATTGTCGCGAATATACGCCATGATGCCTTGCATCGATCCGGGATATTGCCCCGGCCCATCGCCCAGCAGGCCGCGTTCGCGCATAACGCCGCCGATCCCGGTATAACCGCGCCCGTTCTGACCGGCATAGCCGATGCGGATCACTTCGCCTTCGGGGGTGATGAGGCGTCCTGATCCCTGGATCTGGAGAAAGAAGAACTCGACCGGATCCGCCGCCCAGGCAATGACCGGAGCGCGGCCGTTAAGTGCGCCGTCCATTATTTCGGCGCGTTCGAAATAGGGAACGACCCTGCCGGTCGTATCGATGCGGCCGAGCGGCGCACGGCCAGTGCGCTCGGCCTGGGGTGTTTCGGCGGGCCATACCCGTTCAAGATCGCGCGGCATTGCGTAGACCGGCTGGTCGAAGCCAGCGCGGCGGGTGCGCGAGCCGGCGATCTCCGGTTCGAAATAGCCGGTGGCAAAAGCGCGCCCGTCACCAATTCGTGCGGTTTCGAAATTTGCCGAGAAGAAGCGGCGCGCATCGTCACGAGGCCAGCCGCGGGCGGCATCGCATGGGGCGCGCCAGTCGGCGGCCAGCGCCAAGCCGCTCGCATCGGTGCGGCGGGTCAGTCGGGGGCACGATTCGATGAAACTTTCGAGCGCGCTTTGCGCATCGTGCTGACCGACGGGGAGCGAGGCGAAGGACGGTCCGCGCACAATTCCCGCAAGCCGCGCACTGGCAGGACTTGTCACAGGTGGCATGGGAGCCGCCGGCGGGGGCTGAGAGGCAGGGGAGGGGCGGTCCTGGGTGGGGGGAAGCGGCTGCGGGCCCGGAGCGCCGACATCGGGGATCACACGCACGCAACCCGCAATCAGCACGGCGGCTGCGACCAGCATAGCCTCACGCAGACGAGAAGGACGGTAGCGAAGCGGTTCAGCAGACATCGTTCCGCCGCTATAACCGCGACGGGTTCCAATCAAGTCCGACGCAAGCGCTACGCCCCGTAAAGAAGCGCAGCCGGGTGTCAGCCCTGATCGGTTTCGTCGAGCACCCAGTTCGGATCGCTCGCGGATACGTTGCGGCTGAAGGTCCAGACATCGCGGCTCTCGATCGCATCGTCGAGCGACCCGGCGACCACATTGCCCTCCGCATCGCGCGTGACCGAAGCGATGTCGGCAACAAAGAGCACGGCGATCCGCGCAACACGGTTGTCAAGCGAGGCGGAATGGATTCGCGTTTCCTCGATCCGGATAAGCGAGTTGTCGAGCAGATGGCCTGCTTCGTTGCGCGCCTCGATGGCAGAAGAGAAACCTTCGTAAACATCGTCGTCGCACAATTCGCGCAAGGTCTCACGGTCACCCTGCCAGAACGCTTCGAGTATCATGGCATAGGCGCCTCTTGCGCCTTCCATGAACTGCGTGACGTCGAATTGCCTGTCGGCATTCGCAATATCGCGAATGCCCCGTTCGACCGCCGGCATCACCCCGTCAAGCTCGGCAGCGCGGCGCGGCGGCGCGGCGGTTTGCATCGCCTGAGAGGGTTGAGTGGCGGCTCCATCATTGGCATCGAAACGCTGCGGAACCGGTTCCTCTTCATGCTCGGCGCGGCGACCGAGCACGGCGTAAAGGCGCAGGCCCAGAAAAGCGGCGATCGCTGCGAGAATTACGATTTCCAGAATCACGTCGGTTACCTGATACCCTTTCGGCCGCAAGCTCACAGCCTTTTTTTCAATATCTGCGCCGGCCGGATCGACCTACGCATCAAAGTTACGCACGTTCACCGTGTGTCGATGCAGCGCCTGTCATAAATAGGCATCCTTTTCAATTCACCAACACCGATATGATTACATTGCCCGGGCAATCGCCATGATGCGCTCGGTTGCTTGCGCAAAGCGCGGCTGCTAGGCGCGCGCTCGTACCTGTGTAGCGAAACAGCGTAAAAGCTCCGCTATCATCACAAATCATCCCGGAGCGCGGCCAGTACCGCATGCCCGGCAGACGAAAGACCCATTTCATGGCCGAAGAAGGCGACGTTCTCACCAATCTCGACAACAACGCGCAAGGCGCCAACGGGGCGGATACACAGCCTGCCGCCGGGATCATCACGCAATATGTGAAGGATCTTTCGGTCGAAAACCCCAACGCGCCCGAAGCCTTCCAATGGACCGATGCGCCCAAGATCGATGTTCAGTTCAACATTGGAGCCGAGCCGAAAAACGACGAGGTGAGCGAGGTGGTTCTCAAGATCACCATTACCGCGACCGGTGAAAAGGGCACCGCCTATATCGTCGAACTCGCCTATTGCGGCCTTATCGGGCTGCGCAACATTTCCGAAGAACAGGCGCACGCCTTCCTTTATGCCGAAGCTCCGCGGCTGCTGTTCCCCTTTGCCCGCCGCGTTGTCGCCGATGCGGTGCGCGATGCAGGCTTCTCTTCGCTGATGGTCGATCCGATCGACTTCAACGGGCTTTACGTGCAACAGCTCGCCGCGCGCCGCAAGCAGGAGGATGCGGCCGGAGGAAACATGCCGCAAGCCCCGTCCGGCGACAACTGAGCCTTCGTGCGAAGGCCACGGTTCGCTAGGCGATGAGCCTTCTCAGAAATGTCGGGACGATCGGCTCGCTGACCATGCTCAGCCGGGTCGCCGGAATGGCGCGCGAGATGATCTTCGCCCGCGTGCTCGGCGCAAGTGCGGTGACCGATGCGTGGTTTCAGGCATTCATCATCCCCAACGTCTTTCGCCGCCTGTTTGCCGAAGGCGCGTTCTCGGCCGCTTTCGTGCCGATGTTCTCCAAGCGATTGCACGGATCTGGCACTCCGGCGCAAGGTCTGGAGGAAGCTCGCAGCTTCAGCGCCGACGTTCTGAGCGTCTTTCTGCCCGTCCTCATCGCGCTCGTCGCCATATTTGAAGTCGCAATGCCCGGCATCATCTGGCTGCTCGCAGACAAGCCGGTTGATCCGCAAGCCTACCCGCTCGCGGTCGATTTCGCACGGATCATGTTTCCCTACATCCTGCTCGTCAGCCTCGTGACCTTGTTTACGGGCATGCTCAACAGCGTCTCGCGCTTTGCTCCCGGGGCAAGCTTTCCCATCATCCTCAATCTGGTGCTGATCGCAGCGCTCTTGGGCGGCGAGTATTATGCAAGCGAGAGTGGGCGCGACGTGGTCGCCATCGCCTATATCGCGGCGTGGGCGGTGGCGGTAGCAGGCGTGATGCAGCTCGCCTGGCTATATTACTGGGTCCGGGTCGAAGGGTTTCGGCCAAAGCTGTCGCTTCCGCGAATCACGCCGGAGGTAAAGCGGCTTTCGATCATCGCACTTCCCGCAGCAATCGGGGGCGGAGCGTATCAGATCAACACGCTTGTCCAGCTCTATTTCCTCAACCAGCTCGCCGATGGATCGGTCAGCTACATGAATTATGCCGACCGGCTGAACCAGTTGCCGCTGGGCATCATCGGCATAGCCCTGTCGACCGCGATCCTGCCGACGCTCTCGAAGTTCGTAGGCAGCGACAATCGCGAAGGCGCAGACCGCATCCAGTCCGATGCGATCGAGTTGGCAATGCTGCTGACAATCCCCGCAGCGGTTGCGCTAGCTGTGTGCGCACGGCCGTTCGTGCAGGTGATCTTCGGCGGGGGCGAGTTCAGCGTGGGCGATGCGATTGCGACGGGTGAAGTGCTTGCGGCATTGGTCCTCGGCTTGCCAGCCTATGTACTGGTGAAGGTGCTGGTGCCCAATTTCTATGCGCGCGCCGATACGAAGACACCGGTGGTCGCGGCGTTCATCTCGCTCGTCGTTTTCGTCGGCTCGATTGTCCTGCTTATCGACCGTCTAGGCGTCGTTGGCGTCGCGCTGGCCAGCGTTATCGGCGCCTGGATCAACGTCGCATTCCTGCTGACTGTCCTCGCACAGCGCGGGCATTACCGCGTGCCGGGCGTCCTGATCGCTCGCATCGCGCGGCAGGTGTTCGCCGCTGCTGCAATGGGGGCGGCCCTATGGTTGGTGCGCGGCGAGCTTGCCGGGTGGTTTGACGACGGACTGGTTATCGGGTTCGCCGCCGTCGGCGCGCTGGTCGCCGCCGCCGCGCTTGTCTATTTCGGCATTGCCTTTGCTACCGGCGCTATCGACCGTGCCCGCATTGCCGCGCTTACCAGGAAGAAAGAACCCTCCGCATGATCGTCGTATCCGGCATCCAGCCGACCGGCCGCCCGCATCTCGGCAATTACCTTGGCGCGATCGTCAATTATGTGAAGCTTCAGGACGAAGCGCATAGGCAAGGGGGCGAGTGCTTTATCTTCCTCGCCGATCTGCACGCGCTATCGCAGCCACACGATCCGGCCGAGCTGACCGCCAATACGCGCGAAATGGTCGCGACTTTGGTCGCCTGCGGAGTCGATCCGGCCAGGACCGTGCTGTTCAACCAGGCGCAGGTCCCCGCTCATGCCGAGCTGCAATGGCTTTTGAGCGGCACGGCGCGGATGGGCTGGCTGAACCGCATGACGCAGTGGAAGGACAAGGCGGGCAAGAACCGCGAGGGCCAGTCGATCGCGCTGTTTACCTACCCGGTGCTACAAGCTGCGGACGTCCTGCTGTATCGGGCGACGCATGTGCCTGTAGGCGAGGATCAGAAACAGCATCTCGAGCTCGCACGCGATATAGCGCACAAGTTCAACACCGACTTCTGTCACGAAGACGCGCCGCTCTTTACCCTGCCCGAACCCTATATTCCGCCCGCCGCCGCGCGGATCATGTCCCTGCGCGATGGCTGTGCCAAGATGAGCAAGTCGGACCCGTCCGAGATGAGCCGTATCAGCCTCACCGATGATGCCGGCACGATCCTGAAAAAGGTCAAAAAGGCCAAGACCGATCCCGAACCGCTCCCCAGCGAAGCGGCTGGTCTGGAGGGCCGACCCGAGGCTCTGAACCTCGTCACCATCTATGGCGCAGTGACGGGGCGCAGCGTCGATCAGGTTCTGAAGGAACATGGCGGAGAGGGCTTTGGCGTCTTCAAGCCTGCGCTTGGCGAAGCGCTCGCCGAGCATCTCGCGCCGATACAGGGACGATTCGTTGAACTTTCTCGTGACAACGCGGCGCTCGATGCGATCCTTGCGCGCGGGGCAGCCAAAGCGCGCGAGCGGGCGCAATCAACGCTCGATGCCACCTATCAGGCACTTGGATTGCTGCGCTGATCGAGCGCCTTTTCTGTCCATCGACGTTCAAACACGGTTCAGCGTCAAAGCCTTAGACGCATCATACATCAGGGAAGGTCACACGCATCCCAACTTGCTCACCTGCTCCTTTCGAGCGTGCGAAGCCGATGCGATCCTTTCATCGAAAGTTATCCACGGTATCGCAAATAAGGCGCGATGCTGGTGAATTGCACGAGGATATGTCATGCTACGCAACGTAATGTCATCCGCCCGCCCAGTTTCGAACCGTGTGTTCCGCCTTGCCGCCGCCGGTGCGCTTGCGGTTGGACTTGCGGCGTGCGCGCCTTCGTTCAAGGCTGACGTGTCGCGCTTCCAGGCGCAGCTGCCCGCGCCGCAGGGTCAGACCTTCGCGGTCGTTGCCGAAGATCCTGCGCTCGATGGTGGACTGGAATTTGCGCTTTACGCCGATCAGGTCGCAGCGGAGATGGCGCGGTTGGGCTATAACCGCGCAAGCTCGCCAGACGCAGCGGACCTCCTTGTGACCTTCGACTACGACGTGGATGACGGACGCGAGCGTATTCGCAGCACGCCGGGCGTCGGGTTTGGCGCCGGTCGCTTCGGTCCCTGGGGGCCCTGGGGCGGTTTCGGTGGCTTTGGCTTCCGCAACGCCTGGGCCTTCGGGTTCCACGATCCGTTCCTCGCAGGGCCGGACATCCGTAGCTA
>JAZBPE010000041.1:0-2998 GCA_036353345.1 Erythrobacter sp.
AGCGACGCGTCGCGCGGCAGAAAGCCAAGCGGATGACAAATCCGCTGCGGGCTGGTCTGACCGAAATCGAGATAGACGAGGCGTACGGCGTGCCAGAGGCGGAGAGTGGCTGTCTCATGTGTCACAAATAACCTTGAGCTCGACACGTCATTCGATCCACGGATGAAGTCTATCCCATACGAGGCCCGCCAGACATACGGATCGCGCTCGTACTAAGGCGGCATCCCAATCCTTGGTTGTCTTGGCGACCGGAACGAGTAGAGGGCTATATTGCGAGGTGGCAAGAATGACTTCGGAGCGCGCGGGCAGGGTCAGCCCAGCTGCATTCGCCGTCGCGCGGACAGCCTCGAACTCGGCGTCTGTTTCTGCGGCTAGTGCCTCATAGCCGGCCTGCTTCTTCTTCCAAGCGTGGTTCGACATAACGATATTCTGCTGCTTGGATAGCAGCACGAGATTGCCGAAAGTCTGGCAGAGTTCATCGTCACCGTAGAGATCCTGAGGCCACGCCGAAGCCCCGTCAGACACGGGGGCGATGTGTTCGACCTCCATCGGAGCGAACTGGGCCCAAGCCGCTGGGGTCAGGGTTTGATTGGTACCGCTGCGGCCAGGCTGTATCCGGGCCGACCCATCGGTCATGGGCACGGCGTCATGATGTGCGGCGACGAGTAGGAATTTCGCGAGCTTGCTGTTCTTGCCAACACCGCTGCTCGTCAGCCGTGACGTCCATGCCGCGCGGTCCACAATCCCCGCATCGGCCATGGCTGCCTTGAGCACCGTTCGTAGAATCTCGATGTCGATTACGCCGTCTTTCCCGCTCCGAGGCCTGGCCGCAAGGGCCCGAGACCCATCGCCTGTTGCCATCGCATCTCGATAGATGCTGTCGATCCGTTCGGTCTTGCCATCGTGCCAGGCGCGCCAGATTGCCGAGAAGGCGGCGCAGAGACGAACGGCTTCGCCAAAGGATTGAGCAGCCGCGGCTCGGTCCGCCGCCGATGCTTGCGTTGCTGCGCTGAAGAAGCGGCTTAGGGGCGCGATCGTAATCGTATGGTCAAGAGAACGAAGAAACTCGAATGCCACGCGAGTTTGATCGCCGACCGAAAAAGTCTGACCAAATGAAGGCGAGCCATCCGCGGGATCCCACGCCGTGTCCAAGAAGCTCGCCATATCTGCAAGCCGACCAGTGAACGCCCTCATGGCGTCCTTATCGGTCGACTCGTTGACATCACCGTAGTTCGAGCGGAGGTACTGGCGCTGTTCGTTGAGCTTTTTCCCGAGCTTGTACCCAGTTTCGGCAAGTGCAAACGAAACGAGAAGATCGGATGTCGAACGCTCGAGCTTCCTGGTATCGGCACCGTACCGGTCCAAGTAGCGTTCGACCCGCTGGAGATGGTCGTGGGATGGCGTGGATTGGTACTCCTCTAGACCTTCTGCTTCGATTACGCGGGGCCTAAAGGTTTCGAACGCCGTGAGGGGCTGACCTGTCGTGTTGAGGGCCTCGAACATATCGAACGCATCGTCCTCACCTGTGCTGATCACCAAGGTGAACGCCATACGTCGCTGCAGATAATGGGCGAACATAACGGCGGCGAAGGCTTCCCGGTACTTCCGCGCCCCAATATCATCTGCGTCGGAAAGTATGCGATTGCAAACTGCGTTAGGCACCTCGTAGCCAAGCAGAGCCTCTCCGAAGCCCTTTGAGACGGCTAGATCTAGAACGCTCGGCATCTCCTCCGAGGGCCTGACGAGCGCTCCTAATCGCCGCTTGATCGAGTCGTAGACCTCCTTGACACTCCTATGCGATGCCTCGCGCTTGCCGGACGGCACCGTCGGCGCGAACGACTTCGACGTCGCATTGCTGTCCTCCATGTGCTCGAGATACGACCAAATTAGCTGCGCGATCGGACTGGTGTATCGGGCGCTTTCGGGGCGGGTCGACCATACATCATCGAATGAGCGTATTAGCCGCGGGTAATATCTGTGTAGCCCCTTTCCGCTGATTTTGTCGTAGACAATGCACTGCCTGAGGCTGGCCAGCATCTTCTCAACTTCGCTGAGGAGCCATTGTCCGGATTCAGCCTCGTCCTTCTCTAAGCGAGGCAGGACGGCGCTTAAGAGATTATGGATCGCCACGAAGGCAAGCATGAACGTTGATATTCTTTGCTGCCCATCGATGATCGTCATCACACGATCGGGCATTTCGTTCCGGAAATGCGGTTTCACCGTTGCATACTTGGTATCGTGCACAGCAATAACTGTTCCAAGGAAGCTTATCGTATCATTGCGCTCGCAAAGGGCGCCGATGCCGCTAAGCGCATCTTCGAACAGGCGATCCACATTCGCTTTATCCCAGCGATACTCGCGTTGGTAAGCCGGGATGTAGCAGCCTTGTCCCGGTCTCTGGAGAAACTCCAGTACGCTGCAAGGTTCGGCCTTGAACGCGTTGCTGATGTCGATCGTCACGGTCCTTGCCCATCCTTGTTGATCATAGTCGCGCGATCATGTGCCAAAGATCGTGCCACGCTCAATGGCATAGAGTGGATAAAAGCAACAAAGGTCCGCGGTGGTTAGTTCGCGTGTCGTGCGCGCCTATGGACAACGTGCCTCCCTCGGCTTGCCAAGGGGCCTTGCGCCCCCAGCCCTCGTCTAGGCCGGCTCTCGGCGTGCCCCTCAGGAGCGCCTGCGTGGGCGCTTCACGCTCCCTCGGGCAGCGGCGTCAGCCCTCGTCCCCATCGCCATCCTCGGCGGCGTCACCCTCCCCTTCCTTCATGCGGGGTTCGAAGCGGAACCTAGCCGCAGTTCCCCCAAGTGTCCGCTTCGAATTGTGTCCGTAAGCCGGTCGTTCGGCGGACGCGTCGAAGAGCGTGTCGGACGGCTGCGAGCAGCCAAGCAGGGCAGGGCGGCCGTATTCTCACAAAGGTAGTACGTTGACATTCTCAGTGACGGGGGGTCTATCGCTACAGATTGCTACCCGGAGCTCGCGTCATGACCGCCACCCGCA
>JAZBPE010000042.1:0-33399 GCA_036353345.1 Erythrobacter sp.
ATCAGGCGCGCTGACGGGGAGATCCGCTGGCTCGAGGCACATAGCCGACCTCGATTTTCGAGCGACGGAACATTGGAAGGTTTCGCCGGAACGATAACCGACATAACCAACCGGCGACTTGCCAAAGATCAGCAGTCTTTGCTGCTTCATGAATTGCAGCACCGTGTCAAGAACACTATCGCAACGATCATAGCTATTATTCGGTTCTCTTCCAAGAAATCAACCGACGTCGCCGCTTTTACCAAGACGCTGACCAACCGGCTTTATGCGATAGCGAGAACTCATGATCTGCTGACGGCGAAAGACTGGAAGGGCGCCGATCTGAAAAGCATCATTCGCCAAGAAATCCAGCCCTACGCCGAGAATATCTCGGACCGCCTGACATTCGAAGGCGATAACCCGAGATTGGAGGCCAGCCAGACGCTGGCACTAACCTTGGCGATTCATGAACTCACCACAAACGCCGCCAAATATGGTGCGCTTTCGTCAGAGAACGGTCATATTCATTTACGCTCTGTTGTGGACGACGAAGGTCAATTGAAATTGGAATGGCGCGAGGCAAATGGGCCGGAGGTTGTCGAGCCCGAGAACAAGGATATCGGTTTTGGGAGCTTCCTGCTGCAGAAAGTGATCGGGCCCGATTTGGAAGGAACCGCACAGGTCCAGTTCGATAAAAGTGGCCTTAAATGGTCCGCCCGCTTCCCCTTGGAACAAGACTGACGAGCGCGACAATTGAATGAGAAGCCAAATATTCTGATTGTCGATGACGAGATGTTGATCGGCATGGCCCTTGCCGATGATCTGATGGCGCTTGGCTACGCGATCTCAGGCCCATTCGCGACTACAGCCGATGCAGATGCCAGTTGTAAGATCGATAAGCCTGATATGGCGTTCCTCGATGTCAATCTCGGCAGGGATCGAACAAGCCACGATTTTGCGCGCAAGTTGCTTAAAAAAAAGGTGCCCGTCGTTTTTCTGACCGGTTACAGCGAACTGTTCGCAGCGAACGCAGAGTTCGACGATATTCCGGTATTGTCCAAACCGGTTGAACTGGAGAAGGTCATCCGATCCATCAAGTATCATCTTGAGGGAACGAATTCGTCAGATTGAACCCCATCCAGATATCCTCCCATCGATACCCTAAGTCGTGCATCCGAGCATCGAGCGTTCTGACCCGGGCACCCGAAAGGTCGTCCAGTCAGAAACTCCGTCGGCTACTCGCTCTGCTGCCCGAACACCGATCGCCTGATCGCAGGCCGATGCCGGTTAAATCGAACCTGTACGGCAAACGGCGAACCGAGAACCCGCTGTTGTCGCCATCGCCCAGACATCCGAGCACAGCGCTCTCAGGATTGCGGCGAGGATTGAAGCTAATCCCGGCCTTGTGGGGACTTGACCCTGCCGCCCCGGCGCAATCGGCATTCGGCAAGACTGGCGGTGTCAGGGCCTTCCGAAAGGCACCGAAATGCCCTTCGAGCCGCCGCTCCGCCTAAAAGACCTGTTCGATGCGCACATTCATCAGGGGCGCGCTGCTCTCGGTGTCGAACCGCTCGCCAGTCAAAGGGAATGCCAGTTCGAGGTCCATATCGAGGTCACGCGTCAGCGCAAACCGCAGACCGCCGCCCGCCGATGCGAGCGAACCCCCGCCGCGCCCTTCTTCGAGGTTGGAGACGACCCCGCCATCGAAAAAGACGTACATCTGACTGCGGCGAAACCAGTCTCCTTCCCCCTGCAAATCATAGCGCAGCTCACCATAGCCCATTATGCCCTGGTCGCCCGAACGCTCGTTGAAATTGTAAGCGCGCAAGAACGACGTTCCACCAAGTCCCAGGTCTTCCGTGGCCAAAACCGGATCGCTTGCGAGCTGTCCTCGTCCTGCGAACGCAATGCTCCATCGGTAACCAATGGGGCGGTCCCAGATCCCCCATGCATAAAGGCTTGTGAACTGAGCTGATGCATCGTCGCGGGAGGCTAGCGGGTCGCCTCTTTGCGTCGCATCCAGAATGCCAAGTCCGTGCGATACAAGGACGCGACCACGATAGTCACCGCCCGCCAAGGTCCCCCGCGAATAGATCCCTGCTCTTATTGCTGGCACACGATCGTGCCGGGCGACTTCTCCCGATCGCTTCTGTCGCAAGTCGGACACATCGATCTGGCTCACCAGCCATGCACTGGCATCCCGACGTCGCAACACAGGATAGCTTAGATCGAGACCGGCACGCCAGAAGCGCCCCTCGATCTCACGAGTTTCCAGGAAGGCACCCGGTTCGGTCGCCGAATAGGAAGCGAAGAGGCCCAGCTCCAGGCCGCTGGAGGAAACGACATTGCGATAGGAGGCCTGGAGAGATTGCAACTCCCCCGGCTCGAACGGGGTGACGCCGACGGCCAAGTCGAGCTCGTCGGCGGAACTGATCACTCCATTGAGATCCAGCTCGAACCGCGCGCGTTCCGGACCCACCGGGGCCGAGCCGTTGTTACGCAATTCGAGTTCGGCGCGGACACGATCTCTCCGCGTACGCAGCACCAGAACGCCGGCATCGCCGTCCTTTTCATATTGTGCATCCAGAACGCGAACCCCGGAAATATCGTCGGCAAGCAGCAAGCGGCGTTCCAGTTCGTCGCGGGTTATCGGCGTGCCGGATAGCAGCGGTTCGAGCTGTCGACGGATCGCTGCATCCTGCGCGCCGTCGATGCGGAGACGATCAACCCGCCCTTCGTCGAGGACAACGCGCAGTATTCCGAGTTCGAGGTTCTGTCTCGGTATGGCTGCAGTCGCGAAAATATAGCCCCTATCCCTTGCGCGCCTTGCCACCGCGTCGGCCAGCACAGCGAGGTCTTGTGATGTTAGCGCTGTGGCAGTGAATGCCTCCATGACATCGACAAAGATCGCATCGGGAAGCGCTTCATTGCCTTCGATCAGGATCGAGCTGACCAGATAGTTGCCGCTGGACGGTTCAGCCGCCGCAGGCTCGGCTGTTTCGAGCGGAACAGCCGGCGGTGCGTCGTCAATATCGCGCTCGCGACGGTCGTCGTCCGCGCCTTGCGTGGGCTCCGTGCGATCGAGCGCGGTTTGCGCAGCAAGGGAGGTGGTGAGACCTCCAAGCGAGATCAGCAGAACCAAAATACGTAACAGCACCTAACGCATCCCTCGTTGTGAACGCGATGGCATTAAGGCCTAAAGCACTAAGATTTCCTCAAAAACCAGTTTGTTAAGTGTGTTCGCTTAGGATGCACTTACGCCTTGAAGTTATGCGCAGGGTTACGGAGAAGTCATCATGTTCAACCCTTCACGCACTTTCATCCCCCTTGCCTTCCTGCTTTCGAGCACCAGCGTTTGGGCCCAAACCGGACCCTGGACCGTAACCGAAGTGAAGGGGCAGGTCGTACTTCGCACATCCGACGGTGCACGCGATGCATATCGCGGCGCAACCCTCGAACCCGGTGAGCAGATCGTGACCGGAGCAAGCGGCAATGCGACAATCGTGCGGGACCGCGAATTCGTGACCGTGCGTCCGAACACGCAAGTGACCATTCCCCGTCCGGATCGCGATCGCAGCGTGGTACAGATCATTCAGGATTTCGGGAGCGCAATCTTCAATATCGGTCGCCAGCCCGATCCGCATTTCGGTGTGACCACCCCGTATCTTGCCGCTGTCGTAAAAGGCACAAGGTTTTCAATCACGGTGACGTCGGCAGGGGCGTCGATGCAGGTTACCGAAGGCGCTGTCGAAGCCGCGACTGCTGACGGCGGCGCACGCGATCTGGTGCGACCTGGCGAAGTGGCGTTGATTGCTGCCGACGATCGGTTCCGATTAAGTATCGAAGGCGATATGCCGCGCCAGATAGACTCGCCCGCACGCGGGGTGTCGACCGGTGTTCCGAGCGCGCAAGGCATTTCCACCCCGTCCCTCGCAAATGGAAACGCGCCGCTGGCACAGAGCACAGTGAGTTTCACCGGCGAACGGCAGGATGCGGTGATGCAGCCGGCCATCATTCATACTGTTACGGGAAGTTCGCTCGCCGATCTCGACGAATTGAGCGATGGCCTCGTTCGCGGTGAACTTGAGGGCACGATCGACACGCTGATCGCAGACCTTGCTGACGACCGGGCAGAAAACGATGGCGACTACGGCACCGACACGGGTGACGAGGTCGCTGATACTCCCGATGACAGCTCCGACGGTTCGAACGAGGAAGAGTTGCCCGACAATGGCGGCTCCGATGACAACGGGGGAGATGACGATCCCGACGGCGGCGGCGACGGCGAGGAGAACGATGAGAGCGCGGATGATGACGGCTCGGCTGACGACGACGGCTCGGATGACGGCGGCGCGGATAACGATGGGTCCGATGACGAAGGGGCGGATGACGACGACGGGTCCGACGACGACGGGTCAGATGACGACGGGTCCGATGACGACGACGGGTCGGACGACGACGGGTCAGATGACGACGGGTCAGATGACGACGGCAATAACGGTCACGGCAACGATGACGACGGCGATGATGATAGCAATCCCGGTCGCGGCGGTGGCAATGACGACGACGATGATGACGACGACTATGACGACGAAGACGATGACGTCGACGACAACGATGATGACGATGATGACGACGATGGCGACGATGATGACGATGATGACGACGATGACGACGATGACGACGATGACGACGATGATGACGACGATGACTGATATCGGCGCTCGCCTTGCCTGTTTGACCTGAGCGAAGCTGGATCGGTCGATTGAAATACGCAGACAGCAGCGGCACGTTCGGCCTCTGGGCGCTTCTGTGCGCAAGCGTCTGCCTCGCTGTCGTGAGCGCGCAGTCAAGCTGGATAGCAGCTGCGGAGAACACGCAGCAGGCGCTCATATCCAAGCTCGCATCCAGACAGGCCTCGCAGCAATTGCATATCGTCGAGGTCGATGCAGCGAGTATTGCTGCTATCGGGAAGTGGCCCTTCCCTCGCGATCATTACGCGCGGCTGGTGCAGGAGCTCGACGCAGCCGGCGTGCGGTCCATAGTCTTCGACATCGATTTTTCATCTCGTGCCTCGCGCGATACCGACGCCGCCTTTGCCAGCGCGATCGCGGCAGCGAACGCATCGATCGTGATGCCAACCTTCTCCCAGGCGGCATCCGAATATGACGAACGCCGGCTTGATGCACTGCCCATCCCGGAACTGCGCGAGAATGTCAGCCTGGCATCGGCCTCCGTTCGACCTGATCGCGACACCCTCGTTCGGCGCATGTTCTACGGCACGGTAACCGACGGAACGGCGCGTCCCTCCATCTCGACCCAGATCTCCGGGGGGTCTGGATCAGCACATAGCGACTTTCTGATCGATTTCGGGATCGAACCATCATCGATCCCACGCCATAGCTTTTTCGACATCGAAAGTGGTGCATTCAATCCTTCGAGACTAGCGGGGAAGGACGTTATCGTTGGAGCGACGGCGATCGAGCTTGGCGATCGCTATGGGGTTCCGGTCCACGGGGTCATTCCTGGAGTCACTATTCAGGCTCTCGCGGCAGAAACGTTGATCAGAGGCCCCATTTTGGAAGCGGGTTGGGTGCCGTTCCTGATCCTGGCTGCAATTGGCAGCGTCTTCGTGGGGAGCCGGCAAACCTATACGACACTGGTGCTAGTCGGCGTCTCATTCGGTATCATGGCGATCATCTTGCAGGCCGCGTTTTTTCATGTCCTGCGAATGGCGTTCGACGTGATGCCTGCGCTTATATTGCTGATACTGGCGACCTGTGGACAAGGCTTCAGGATCGCGCGGAAACAGCTGTGGCAAAAGGGTCTGATGGACATTGAGACAAGGCTTCCCAACGCATTCGCGTTCAGCCGGTCCGACAACCACGATCGTGAATTCCTGGCGGCAGCTTACATCAAGGATTTTGATGCCATTCAATCCGTTATTGGCAAAGACAATATCGGTGCTCTGTTCGAGCGGCTGATCGAACGCATCGGGTCGGTGGGTGCGATGGGCGAGGTCTATCGCGCGGACACCAGAATTGTCGCATGGCACCCCGATGCACAGTTCGATGCCGTTGAAGCGCTGTTCGAAGACATCGCGCAAAAGATGCGCAAACCGCTCGAAGTTGGCGGAAAGCGGATCGATGTCACCTTGACCTTCGGTGTTGCGGCGAAAGACGATCTGACAGGTGCGTCACGTGCGGCTAGCCATGCCGCCGAACAAGGCCGGTTGTGGCACGCACACGAACACGCAGAAGCGCTGATACTGGAGCGCCGGATGACCCTGATGGGCGAGCTCGACGAAGCTGTCGAGGCGAACCAGCTTCAGGTCGTTTATCAGCCGAAGTTACGGTTTTCGTCGGGCGCAATCGAAAGCGTCGAAGCTCTGGTGCGATGGGACCATCCGGTTCGTGGACGGATGCGCCCTGACCTTTTTATCCCGTTGGCAGAGGAAAACAATCGGATAGAACCGCTTACGCTGTTCGTCCTGCGTCAAACCATCGACGACCTCGCCCGGTGGCGCGAAACAAATATCGATCTTTCGGCGGCAATCAACATCTCGGCAACACTGATCGGTTCGGACAGTTTCATTCGCAAGGCCGAAATGATACTGAAGGAAGCCGCGATACCGCTGGATCGGGTCATTCTCGAAGTAACCGAATCCGCGGCATTGGCCGACCCTGCTCACTGTGCGCGCAATCTGCGACGCTTCCGGGATCTCGGTGTTGCGATCTCGATGGACGATTACGGGACTGGCCAATCGACCTTAAGCTATCTGCAATTGCTTCCTTTGACCGAGCTGAAAATCGATCGTGCCTTCGTGCAGTACGCGTATCGGGAGCGTAGTGATGCCCTGCTCGTACATTCTACGATCCAGCTTGCCCATTCCCTTGGCCTGAAGGTTGTGGGTGAAGGCGTCGAGGACAAACAATGCCTCGACTTTCTGAGACAGGCGGGATGTGACTACGCCCAAGGGTACTATATCACGAAGCCGCTGCCATTCGATGACCTCGTCAATTTCCTCGGGAACAACCATTATGAGGCAGCTGCATAACGCGCGCTATTACCATCGAATCTTCGCGATTAGTCGCTATTGATCGACCCGATCGTTTCTCAACCCTCTAAAGCTTCGAACCTTGAGCCCTTTCTCTCCGATAAGGTAAGCCGCTGTCCTTGCGAGGATTTCGATCAACGCCACGGCCAACCGGAGTTCCCGTTGCGCTCAGAGGAGTTCGATCAGATATCGGGCAATGATTGCGGCGCGAAGCTCCAGCCCTGCAGCGACTTTCCTTGCGCCCGATCGATCAGGATTTTGGCATCGTCGATCGTATAGGGTCTGGCATCGGCCAGTCCCTTCAGCTCATTCCACGCGACCGGCGCTGCGACCGGAGCTCCCGCACGTGCGCGAGCCGAATATGGCAAAATGGCGGTACTGCCGCGCTGGTTGCGCAGCCAATCGATAAAGATGCGACCCTTGCGCTTTGTCTTGCTCATCGAAGCGGTGAAGCGGTCCGGTTCAGCGAGCGAGAGTGCCTGAGCAAACCGGCGAGAGAAATCCTTGTGCGTATCCCAATCGTGGCCCGGATCCAGCGGAACCACCACGTGTATGCCCTTGCCGCCCGTGACCATCGCAAAACTGACGAGGCCGATATCGGCAAGCCGGTCGCGAACATCGCGGGCGGCGGATTTGATGGCTTCGAAATCCAGGCTTTCATCCGGGTCGAGGTCGAACACCATGCGTGTCGGTAATTCGACGTCATCGCTGCGCGCACCCCAGCCGTGGAACTCGATCGTGCCCATCTGGACACATTGCAGCAGGCCGCGGCGATCGCTGATACATAGATAGTCCTCCATGCCGCCGTCCTTCTCCTGGATCGCAACAGTTTCGACGGCATCGCCAAAGCCGCCGCTATCATGCTTCTGGAAAAAGCACTTCCTTGCCCGGCCCTGCGGACAGCGCACGAGACTGATCGGTCGGTCGCCAACGAAGGGGAGCATGATCGGCGCAATCGCGCGGTAATAATCGGCCAGCTTGCCTTTGGTTTGGCCGCTATCGGGAAAAATGACGCGGTCGGCGCTGGAAATCACAACCGCATCTTTCCCCTTCGGAACAGCAATTGCTTTCTCACTCCTGACTGTTTTCGCAGGCTTGTCTTTGCGCAAGCCCAGATAGCTGCCATGCCGCACTAATCCGTCAGCAGTGAACTCGGCAAAGGCGATCTCGGCCACCAGCTTGGGCGTCACCCAATCAACGCCGCGCGCTTTTGCCTTTGGCACTTCGAGCGGCGCGGTCTTGCGCGATAACCGGTTGAGCTTCGAGGCAAGCTCATCAAAATCGTCGCCGCCAAACCCGGTGCCGATATTGCCCTTGTAAGTCAATTCGCCCGCTTCGTGCTGCGCGACCAGCAAGGAGGCGAACGGGCGCCCCCGGGCCGCAGACCGCTTGGCTCCGACGATTACAAATTCCTGTCGGCGGATGCATTTGACCTTGAGCCAGTCTTTCGATCGCGCATGGCGATAGCGGCCATCAATGCGTTTACAGATGATCCCCTCCTGACCGGCGTCGCACATCGTTCTCAGCAATTTCTCGCCTGCACCAATAATGTGCTCGGTCACCATCAGCGCTGGTCCCGCCCCTTTCAGTAGCGCTTCAAGGCGCTCCTTTCGTTCGATGAGCGACAGGCCGGTCAGGTCCTCGCCATCCAGTTCGAGCAGGTCAAATGCGTGGAGCTGGAGCGTGTCCGCCATTCCCTGAGCGCTACGCCCGCGCTTCAATATCTTTTGCAGGGCGGAAAAGGACGGATTGCCATCGCGACCAGGAGCAACGATCTCGCCATCGATCAGGCAAGAGGGCAAGTTGAGTTGCGCAATATCCTTGACCAGCGGAGCGAACTTGTCGGTCCAATCCTTGCCGCTGCGCGTATAGGCACGCACCTTGCTGCCTTTTGCGGCGACAAGGATGCGATACCCGTCGAACTTGATCTCATGCAGCCACTGGTTGCCAGCGGGCACATCGTTGGCGAGGGTCGCGAGCTGGGGTTTGCGGAACTTTGGCAGCTGCGCTGACCTGCGCGCGCTGGGCGCTTTCTCAGACTTGCCGGCGCCCGGCTCGCCCAAACCCGATTTGCCGACAAGATCACCGGCGCGGGTCGACGATCCCGACGCAATCTGCGCCATCGAGCGCCCCGTTTCAATACTGGTCAACGCGCGTTCAACCAGTGCGTTGCCAGGCTCAGCATGCGCGTCATACAATTTGCGCAGCAGCCAGTTCTCACGCTTTTCGCTACTCTTCGGTTTTAGGCGGACCAAGAGCCATTCGCCCTTCATCCGCGTGCCAGCGAGTATGAAATGGAGGTGCCCCTTTTTCAGGTCGCTTGCGCTCTTTCCCTCGACCGGCGCCCAGGTGCCGCGATCCCAAAGCATCACGGTTCCGCCACCATACTCGCCTTTTGGTATCGTGCCTTCGAACGAGGCATAGGACATCGGATGATCTTCGGTTCGCACCGCCAGACGCTTGATGTCAGGGTCGGGGCTTGGCCCCTTGGTGACCGCCCAGCTCTTTAGCACTCCATCTATCTCAAGCCGTAAATCCCAGTGCAGGCGGCTCGCATCATGCTTCTGGACGATGAAAAGGTCGCCAGATCCGCTTGAGACCTCGCCTGAAGGTTCGGACGTCGCGGCGAAATCGCGTTTGGAATTGTAGGTTGCCAGGGGATCGGGATCTTTACGCGTCGCCATTGATTTACGCCGACTTCTTGCGCCGACCTGCGCCTGAACCAGTCTTCTTGCTCACCGCATCCTTATCGACCGATTTCTTGAGAGCAGCCATGAGATCGACCACGTTGGAACTGCCCGTGGCAGGCACCTCCGCGTCCTCGATGATCGCCTTACCGCTCTTCGATTTCGCTTTCTTCGCGATCAGTTTGCGCAGCGCCTCAACATAGCGATCCTCGAACTCGCTGGCGTCGAACGGTGCGGTCTTCTGTTCGATCAATGTGGTCGCAAGGTCGAGCAATTCCTTCTTCGGTTTTGCATCCTCGATCTGATCAAAGAACGACTGCCCCTGTCGCACCTCTTGCGCATAGCGCAGCGTTTCCAGCAGCAGGCCTTTTCCGCAAGGTTTGATGGCAACCAGCTTTTCGCTTCCGCGCATGGCGAGCTGACCCAAGGCGACCTTCCTGGCCTTGCGCAGCGCTTCTCGCAGAACGACGAAGGCTTCTTGCGCCAGCTCGTCTTTCGGTGCGACATAATACGGTTTCTCGTAATAGAGCGGATCAATCTCGTCCGCGCCTACGAATTGCACCAATTCCAGCGTACGCTTGCTCTCGAGCTTGACCGATTCGATCTCCTCGGCATCCAGCAGGACGTACTCCCCCTTGGAAATCTCGTAACCCTTGATGATGTCATCACGATCGACCGGCCCGACGCCGGGCACCACCTTCTCGTAGGATATGCGCTTACCGCTGGGTTCGTGGATCTGATTGAAGCGGATCTTGGCCCCGGTCTTTGTCGCAGAGTAGATTTCGACGGGGATCGAAACGAGTGCAAGCCGGATCTGTCCTTGCCAATACGCGCGCGCCATCAAGCCTGTTCCTTCGATTACCTGCTAGAACAGCGCCGTACCGCCAATTTTGTTTCATCGGGAGAGTTCATGGAGGTCTTGCAGGTGTGACCATGGTCGTTTGGTAACAAATATTGGAACTGGTCCCAGCAAGCCGATCGAACCGCTCCAATGCCAAATGCGCTGCGAATGATTGGCGCAAGGCCCACCTGGGAGGTGAGATGAGAACGGCAACTGGTGCAGAGTATCGCGGTGCGCATGCTACGCCGGAATTGCTCCTGCCGGAAACGCTGGTTGCCCGGCGCTCAAGCAGCCTTTCCCCCGATGTCCGCTGCGGTCATATCGAAAGCGCACTCGCGAACCTCATTCTTACCGCACCGTTCGCGCAAGGCGTTCAGGTCGAACGGTTGTTTTCGAACCTGTCAGGGCCGCTGGACTATGTTGTTGCCGTTCCTGCGCGCAACGAAGAAGGGCTGCTGCCCCGAGCGCTTGGCGCCATCGAACGAACCATGCGCGAAGTTCCTGCTTCAGGCGGAGTTGTGGTCGTAGTCAACAATACGACCGACCGTTCGTTCGATATCACCGCGCGTTTCGCTGCAGAACGCGAACTCCCTTTGGCAGCGGTTCAGGTGACATTCGCCCAGACAATTCGCGATGCCCCGCATGCGCGGCGTCTGGCACTTGATCTTTGCGCTACACTCGCGCCGGAGGGCGTTTTGCTGACCAGCGATGCCGACAGTTATGTTGGACCGCTATGGGCGCGAACGCTTTTGGCGAACCTGGCGGAAGGTGCGGCGCTCATCTGCGAGGATGTTCGCTTGGACGAAACAGAACTTGCCAATCTGCCATCCAACGTTCGAAAGGTCGGCGATGCCGAACGCGCGTATTTTGAAGCCAGCGAGCTGTTGTGGCAACAGTGGACTTGCGGTCGCGGCGGGACCTTTGCCTATCGCGCTTCGGGAGCCAGCATGGCTGTGACCACCGCTGCCTATAACGACATTGGCGGACTGCCGTTGCCTTCGAGCGGAGAGGACGCAGCCTTGTGCGCAGCTGTTCTGGCCGCCGGTCATTCCGCTGTGCAATTGCGTGATCTCGGCACACGGACTTCGGCCCGGCTGGAAGGAAGGGCCGCGGGCGGCTGCGGCGCGGCATTATCGCATCGTGCAAGCTGCTCTAATCCGGAATGCGATGCTGCGCTCGTTCCGCTCGCGCAATTGCGTGCGCGTGCGAAACGGTTCGAAGCGGGACTACCGCCCAGCGGTATATCGAAACCGATGCGCTATCTCGAGGTTGTGCGAGAGCTCGCCCGCGCGCGCCAACTGATTGGCCGGGCCGGCTGAAGATGGCTCGCGACGATTGCGATAACCGTTCGATCCTCGAACAGATAGAGGGGCGGGCCGCTGCTGCCGACCAGCAGGAAGGGAACGTGTCCTGCGATATCGAAGATCTGCGTCGCGAGGGATGGCTGACTGCCTGCCTGCCGGGCGAACTGGGCGGAGAAGGCTGGGGTTGCGAGGCGAATTCGACCATCGCGGCGTTCGACGCTCTACGCGGTCTCGGGCGTGCCAATCTTTCAGTAGCGCGCCTCTTCGAAGGGCACATGAATGCCGTCAAGCTGGTCGTATTGTACGGATCGGGCACCGCGCGTGAGCGGCTGGGCGCAGCGGTCCTCAATGGCGCTCTGCTGGGCGTCTGGGGCGCAGACGACCGAGCGTGTCCGTTGTCCTACGGGATAGAAACACGCAGCGGCCAGCATCGTATCAAGCTTTCAGGCGCAAAAATTTTCGCATCGGGTCTCGGCCTCGTTTCAAAGGCGATCGTAACCGCCGGGGGGGAGGATGGCGAGAGGTTGTTGCTCGTTCCCGTTGACGAGGAAGAGCGCGGTGACCCGGCCGCATGGAATATGGGCGGAATGCGCGCGACGCAATCGGGGCGCTATGACTTGACAGGCTTGGTCCTTGGGTCCGATGCTTTCATCGGAAATGCGGGCGATTACTTTGTCGAGCCGCATTTCGAAGGCGGCATCTGGCGTTATTGCGCGGCGCATCTCGGCGCGGCGGAGCGTTTGTATGACGAGATGCTCGGTGCATTGACGGCAAGCGACCGGGCGCAAGACCCGCACCAGCAGAAACGGATCACCGATGCGGCCATCGCGATAGAGACCGCACGCCTGTGGCTTGTTCGAGCGGCAAGAGAAATCGAAGCTTGTGATGCCGATGCATACAAGGCGGCACTGGCGCTGCTGGCCCGTGAGGTCACGCACGATGCTTGCCGGAAAGTTATCACACTTAGCGAAGCGGCCTTGGGTATGGCCGCCCATATCGCAGGCTCTCCGGTCGAGCGTATTCGCCGGGATCTTGGCCTGTTCCTGTGTCAAGCTGCCCCTGATGCGAAACGGGCGCGCGCGGCTCAGGTACTGGTTGCGCGAAAGATCCGGCCTGAACATCTGTGAGCGTTCCGCAGCAGCCTGACGGGACGATGGTGCGATGGTCCGCCCGGGCCCCTGTTGTCGAACTCGAAACGCTTGCACCAGCTGATGGCGTGTTAATTGTCTGTCCCCATCCAGACGATGAAACCCTTGGGTGTGGACAGGCGCTTGCCGCAGCAGCGGCGGCCGGGCGCAGGATCGCCATCGTCCTGCTAACCGATGGCGAGGGGTCTCATTCCGGCTCAAAAACGTTCGGCAGGCAGCGGCTTGTGGAAACTCGTCTGGCAGAGTTCGACCGGGCTTTGAACATTCTTGCACCCGGCCAGTCCATACCGGTCCTTCGCCTCGGCTTGCCCGATGGCGCTTCCCGGTTCGAAACGGTTACGCCAGCGCAGATCGATCAGATCGTGTCACTCGCGCATGAGCTTGGACGCCCGGCAATTTGGTCGACATGGCGCGAAGACCCCCATTGCGACCATGAGAGTGCATCCCTGCTGGCCTCGCACATTGCTGAACAGATGGAACTGTCACTTTGGAGCTTCGCGGTCTGGGGGCGATTTGGCGAACGCGAATTGCCCGGCGGATTGGTACGGTTCGAGCGCGCCGCTCTTCTGTCCGCAAAACGTCGCGCGATGGATGCTTACGCTACGCAGCTGACAGGCATGATTGACGACGATCCCAATGCATTCCTGATGCCAGCAGCTCTGTGCCGCCATTTTGCCGACCATCCCGAGCTGTTCATACGTGAACGATAAACTCACCGACCGCCGCACCACGTTCGATACGCTGTTCCAAAACGGCGCTGATCCGTGGGAGTTTGAAACCAGCGAGTACGAGCGTGACAAGCGTGCGGCGACGATCGCGGCGCTCGGTACGCGGCGATTTGCGCACATGCTGGAGATTGGCTGCGCAACGGGGGTGCTCAGCCTCGAATTGGCGGGACATTGCGATCGACTGACGGCGATCGATATTTCCCCCAGGGCGCTTCGCACCGCGCACGACCGGTGTGGCGATCGACCAGACGTTCACTTTATCACCGGGGAAGTCCCTCGCGATTGGCCACCTGGTAGGTTTGATGCAATAGTCCTGTCCGAGGTGCTTTATTTCCTCTCGCGTGCCGAAATCGTAGAGGTTGCGCGACTGGCTCACGAATGCCTCGAACCTGGTGGGGCGGTATTACTGGTCAACTGGACAGGCGAAAATAACTGCGCGGTCAACGGTGACGAAGCTGCGCTACTATTCGCCGCATCGGCCACGTGGACATTCAAACACCGTTCGACAGCTTCGACCTACCGTATTGATATGCTGACCAGATAGGACCGAAGGTTCGACGCCCGGTCGGCCGACACTTTTGAAACAGGTCGGGCTGCCGCTGTGGGAAAGACAAATCCGATCGGCGAGGTATTGGTTGCACACCGATCCGGGTGAACTCGATCGAGGCAAGGTACACTACCGCATCTACGGCTTTGCCTCATTGCATCTGCGCGGTATGGAGCAAAACCTGTCCGAGGACGTCGTCGTTCAACCCTGTACCCATCACTCTTTGCGGGAAGTTTCGGTTGCCTCGTAAAATACGGCAGCGCCCATCCATGGGTAAGGAATTGGCGGAACTTCGATCAGGAAGTACTAGAGAGCTCGACCCTAGCACCGGCACCGGCACAAGCATCCGAGTGCTGAGCCGCAGCCTTTTCGCGATAGCTTTTCTGATGCTGTCGTTGCCGTTGCTGGCGATAATCTCGCCGGTAAATCACGATGAGACGCAGTATATTTCAGCCGCGTATTTTGTTGACCTCGGCTTAATCCCCTATCGCGACTTTCTGCATCTTCAAACGCCTTATCAGATCTATCTGTTCGCTCCACTCTTCAGTATGTTCGAGGAAGATGCCTTCCTCGCTGCGAGGCTACTTAGCGGAGCGATCGGCTCCGCCATATTGATGGCAGTGTACTTAACGCTTCGGCAATTCCGTGTCGACCGGACGCGAGCAATCGTCTGCTGCGCTCTGCTATGGTTGTGCCACAGCTTCGTGTTCGGCGTGACTGTGGTGCGAAATGATGCCCTGCCGGCGCTGCTGCTTACCGGAGCTATCTTTGTCATCGCAAAGCGACCCGCTTGCGACCAAGAGACTGGTGGGCGCTTCCTTACGTGGGCGATCGCAGGCGTACTGCTGGGCATCGCGACCGGAATGAAGATTTCATACGCCGCGTCCGCACTCGCATTTGCAGGCTTCCCGTTGTGGGCATTCTTGCAAAAGGCGTTATCCTTTCGCAAGGCGCTTGCGCAATCGGCTTTGCTAGGCCTGGGTCTGGTTGTCGCTCTCCTGCCGCTGCTATGGTTTCGCGAAGTTGCGCAGGTCGCCTTTGATTATGGCAACTTCACCTATCACGCCGAGGCCCCCTTGGCTTGGTACGCAGCAAACGGACTTGAGGACAGACTCACTCTTTTCGCCAAGGCTCGGGACGTATTGCTCACGCTGGTGAGAGGACCAGCGTTCGTCGCGTTGTTGATCTATGTCTGGCTGCGTTTCCGCTCGCTTCGTGAAGGATGGTTGCAGATCAGGCTTCTCCTTCTGATCGATCTCCTGCTCCTTGCGGGACTTGCTGCCACCATCGCTCCGACCCCGACCTGGCGACAATATGCGATCCCCCTTCTGCCACCGCTTTTCGTCGGACTGGGTATTGTCTGGCAGCAAGCGCACGAACATTCGATAGCGGTACCACGCCTTGCGAAAGCGGCGATGTTGCTGGCTGCAATTGTGGGGATTGGCCAGCCAGTATTTCAGCTCTGGAAGGGGACAGTAGCGGGTGCTGCCACGCCGGTGCGTATTGCGCGAGAAGGAAAGTTCCTCGCCGCGGAAGCTGCTGCGGCCGGCGTGTCAGGCACCGCGGCAAGCCTGAGCCCACAGGTTATCCTTGCGAGCGGGCTGGCACTTGATGCGACCTTTGCAACCGGCCCGTTCGCGTACCGTACAGGCGATACCATCCCCGATGAAGCACGTGCGGCGATGCACATCACATCACCCGGCAGCATTATCGCCTATCTCGACAGGACACGTCCTGAGGTTATCGTGACCGGCTACGAGAACTTCGATCACGTTGATGAGCAGGGCCTCGAGCTACCGATCGAAGCGTACGCGTCGGCGCACGGATATACGCGGATCGACAGCCCGTACGGAGATGCTGTATTCTGGTTTCGTTCAACGAAAGCGGAGCAGGCCCTATAATGGCTATCGGCAGTATTGCCGCCTTCGTACGGTACTTGTGTGCACCCGGTATTGGTATGCCCCTTGCCACCAAAACCGCTGTGCAAATCCGCACGCATCAAACGCATTTGTGGCGCGGGCGTGCGGTTCCGATTGAAACCAGGCCTTCGCCCGCGATTGTTCGGACCTACGCGAAGCAACTCAGCCTTGCCGCTCACCCGTCGTCGAACGGCGGCCGAAAACGAACCGCTCGCTGGCAGCATAATTGAAGATTAGCCCCGCCAATGAACCTGCCGCCACAGCGATCACCGGATTGGCCAGAAAGGACGGTCCGGTCATGACCAGCAACACATAGCAGAGGTAATTCACGAAACCGCCGCCCGCATTCGCCGTCAGGAAGCGCAACCATTCACCCGCGCTTGGCGCTTGCATGGAGTGGAAAGTAAACCATCTGTTCGCGGCCCAGGTAAAAGTCGCCGCTACCAGATAGGACGCGATGCGCCCAAGGTAGAGGCCCAGTCCAAGGGCGAAGGCAGTATAGAGCGCGGCGACATCAACCACAAATCCGAGGGCGCCAACGAACGCGAAGCGGACGAACCGGCCAGCGTTCATTCTAGGATTCGTCGGTTCGCAAACCTGATCGCGCGTGCACGCCAGGAATGGCCAGATAACGCATGCGTTTTGCCTCCTGTCGCCCGCGCGTGACCGTCTGCAGGATTTGCCCGCTGAAGAAGAACAAGAAAGCCAGCAGCATCAGAGTGCTCGACAGGATGGCAGTTGGAAATCGCGGTACCAGTCCAGTTTCGATGTATGTTCCGACAACTGGCGCTGCAAGAATCACGGAAACGATTGAAAGGAGAAGCGCGAAGGTCGAGAAGAATTGCAGCGGTCGTTCCTGTTTGAGCAGGATGACTATCGTCCCCAAGATCCGAAAACCGTCACGCACGGTCCGCAACTTGCTGGCCGATCCAGGCGCCCGGCTTCGAAAAGCAACGGGTATTTCGCAAGCCGGCATTTCGAGCTCAAGGGCATGTATCGTCAGTTCCGTTTCAATTTCGAAGCCCCCCGACATCACCGGAAATGACTTCACGAACCTGCGCGAAAAAACACGATACCCGCTTAGCATGTCACGGAAGCGATCACCGAAGATCTTGCGTACCAGGGCACTCAAAATCCAGTTTCCGATTTCGTGCCCGCGGCGATAGGTTCCCCCACTTTCTGGCTTGCGCGCGCCTACGACCATGTCCAAGCCCTGCTCCTCCAGCACCTCGACGAGATGCGCAGCGCAGGACGCATCGTAAGTGTCGTCGGCATCGCACATCACGAAGATATCAGCTTCAATATCGGCGAACATGCGCCTCACGACATGGCCCTTGCCTTGTCTCGGCTCAAACCGCACTATTGCGCCAGCTTCTTGCGCAAGCTGAACCGTGTTGTCCGAACTATTGTTGTCGTAGACATAAACGGTCGCGTTCGGGAGCGCTCGCCGGAAGTCCGTAGCGACCTTGTATATTCCGCTTTCCTCATTGTAGCAGGGAAGAAGGATCGCGATCCTTGTTTGTGTAGTTGATGTCGATCGACCATGCGTATTGCTTGGGAACTTGCGTTCAAGCAGCATCGAATGTCTTCCCTGTCACACCATGGCGGCTCTCCAATCGCTTCGGTAGCAGACCGTATCGGAGGATGAAACCGACAGAGTGTCTGGCCAGGTTTGTAGCTGCCGGCAAGGTCCTAGCTCCGGCAGCGTCGAGACACGTCGGCGCGGGGGAGAAAAAGAACTGGAGATCGGTACGAAGGCGAATGTGACCTGCTCGTCGCTGGCTCCTTCGATTGGATGTGAAGTCTGCCCGAAGCCAAGGAGCAGGTGAACGAGGAGCGCGAAAGCTCAGCCGACCAAGTGAAGCCCGGCCCGCTTGGGCTCCGGTTTGGCATCGAGTTCGCGAGGCTGATGCGGTTGCCCAGCGAGTTTCGGTTCGATCATCTGCTTAACTCTCCCGGCATGCTAGACGCGCAGGCGTGCCCAAACCGGCAAATGGTCGGAGGCCTGTATTGCAAGTGAACTGCGGTGCACTCCGTATTCGAGCGCTTCGACCCGGTCACAATGCATGATCCGGTCGAGGCGGCCGAGCGGTCGCAGGCTGTGAAAGCTGCGTCCGCAATCCAGCACAGTAAAATGCCTGTCGAACACTTTGAGGCATCCTGCGTTCGGGCGCCACTCGTTGAGATCTCCGGTCAGGACCGTCGGCCCGAACGCCCGCTCTTCGCGCGCCAGATCTGCGATGACGTTGGCCTGGCGCTTGCGCCATAATCCAGACAGATCGAGATGCATCCCGAACACGGACAAAGGCCGGCCTCCCACTGTGAGCCGTGCGGTGATCACTCCTCGCGGTTCGAGATAGGGAATGTGGATGATGTCATGATGCTCGATCGTGATACTCTCGCGAACGAGGATGGCATTGCCGTGCCAACCCATGGAATCGCGTTGCACGTCGAGGGGCACCGGGCGGTAAGGCGAATGCGTTTCGATGAGAAACGGCGGCAGGGCGCTCTCACGCTTGCCGAAGCGGCGGTCGGCCTCCTGAAGGATGACGATATCCGCGTCGATCTCTTCAAGGACATTGAGGATGCGAAGGGGTCTGCGGGTCCGGTCGGTGCCGATCGCCTTGCGTATGTTGTAGCTCGCGACTTTGACCTCGGTGCTATCCATCAGATCAGGTCTGCCATCAATCGCGCGGTGTTCTCAGCCACTTTCGACCACAGCGATCGCCTGGACCAGTCTTCAAGCGTAAGCCGGCTGGAGCATGCAAGCAGCCCCTGCTCAAGCTCGCGCAATTGCTCGGCAAACTCGGCATCGAAGGAAATGAGGTCGATCTCTGCGTTAAGCTCGAACGAGCGCACGTCCATGTTGCTCGTGCCGACGATGGAGACTTCCTGATCGACCCGGAAATGCTTGGCATGGAGAAACTCCGGGCCATAGCGATAGATTTCCATCCCGGCGGCGAGCAGTTCGGAATAATAGCTTCGCTGAGCCAGCCCGACGATGCGGTGATCGCTACGCTCCGGTGTGATCAGGCACACGCGCACGCCCCCTAGCATTGCAGCCTTGATCGCGGAAATCATCGCGTCGTTGGGAACGAAGTAGGGCGTTGTGATGACTACTACGTCTGCCGCGTTGTACATCGCTTGAGCAAAGATGAGGTCGACACCCACGGCGGGGTTCTCCGGTCCGGTCGCAACGATCTGTGCTGAGCGCCCGTCGCGTTGGTCTGGAGGCGGGAATAGCTCGGTGCTCGCCAGCTCTTCGAGTGTTTCAAGATACCAATCGAGCGCAAACACCGCTTGGAGCTGCGAGACCGCCGGGCCCTCGATGCGCAGCAACAGATCCTTGTTCGTGCGGCGCGAGTGCTCGGTCGGGTCCCAGATATTCTGCGACCCGGTATAGCCCACCGTGCCATCCACGATCACGATCTTGCGATGATTGCGCAGGTCCACGCGCGAACTTCGCAGGCGTCGGCGCAATGGCAGGATATCGTGGACTTCGACGCCGAACTTCCTCAGGCGCCGTTTGAGCCTTCGCAGGGATTCATAGGATCCGAGAGCATCGACAAGGACTCGGCACGCGACACCGCGCGCGGCGGCTCTTCCCAAGGCCGCAATGATCCGATCGCCGATCCGATCGTCCCTGAAGATGTAAAACTCAAGATGGACGTGATGCCTGGCCGCATCGATATCGGCGACGATCCGATCGTAAGCCGGCTCATACCGATCGAGCATCGCGATGCTGTTTCCCGATGTCGCCGCGAACCCGCCGATGCCCCGAGCCAGCCTCTCGACCGCGATATTGTCCGCTGACAGTTCGGGCGCCCGTCCGAACCCTTCGATCTGTGCACGGATACGATCCAGAAGCGCTGGCAGTTGCTCGATCCGAGCCTTCCGGTCAGCCCCGAAATACGGACGCCCGATCAAAGCATAGGCAACCAGCGCGATCCAGGGCAGGCCGAAAAAGACCAGCAACCAGCTGCGCGCTTCGGCAGGTGGCCTGCGGAAAGGGACGAGCACGAAGGCGACGAGTGCGATGATCCACCCGGCGACAACGAACTTGTTCGTCCAAAGCCATACCGCCCAAGACGACAACGGATCGGCGAGGGCGAACGAGCCTTCCACAATCAGCGCAGCCCGGCCGTGAACTGCAATCGGCAATTCTTAAGCTTACTCGCCATTGGTATCAGCTCCTCCTGCAAATGTAGTCCGGTACGATTCCAATGAGCTAATACCGGTGATCGGAGTCCAGAGCTTCTACCAGTTACGAGTAGAACCGTTGGCCGTTTTGATGCTCATCGATGGAGGGGAGCTAGGGGCTCACGCCAGCCACACTGAGCGAGCCTACGAATCGCAGCGCTCTGGCCGAAGGTCGTTCGGTCCGTAGTCCAACGACAGCGCGCGCGCGGGGCTTTTCCTGCCAGCGGGTTCTGCTCTCAAGAGCGCGAATGTGTCCGGTGTGAAGGTCGGTTGGCTCATCGCCTGCCTCACCGACTGGCTCCATCAGCCCAGTTCCTGATCATCGTCGTCCAGGCCGAATCCGTCGCGATCTCTTTCTTCCGGGCCAAAGCCACGCAGATTCTCCTTTGACAGCTCGCGTTCGTGCCCGTCTTTATCGGCCCGAGGCTTGGCGTTAGATCATGCGATAATAGGCCACGAGACTAGTCATCATGACCCGACCGCCATTTTGTATCGTGGCAAGCACCTCGGGCGGCGCCGTGTGCCAGACAAAATCCGAGGTTTGCAGCCTCTCGCCGGGCCCCGCGTTATGACGAGCTTGGGATCGGACAGCGTGCCCGCCAGGATTGGCGTCTTCGCTGATGAACCCCGGCTTAGCCCTGGGTACCGAACTCGCTTCACGCTTTGCGAACAGATCGGTGATCGTCTGCCCGGCCTCGGGAATACGCAAGGGCGAGGATGGGGTCGCTGGCAGTCTTTGCAAGACCATGCGCGATTGGATCGTGAGCGTCATGATACCGACGTCGTGCTGCAAGTGCTTCCCCTGAGAGCAAGGAGCGGCTGATACAGCGGATCAGTCAAGGCCGCGAATCGGTTGGCTGGACAGAATTCGGACGGGTTGAGGCCCGGCGCCCCCATTGCTGCTAGCTACCGCCAGAAAAGTGATACGCTCGCCTGTTTTGTCCTCGAGAAAGGATATCGCCTCACCGCTGGTCCTGACCGAGAAATCGCGATCCTCTTCCCACCCTGCACCAAGCGCAACGCGAATTGACGGAGCGTTGGCGGTCAATGTGGCCCCTCCATCGAGCAGGGCGGAATATTCCTCGTAGTGCGGCGCGCGCGCATAATATTGTTCGAAAGCGCTTCGCGTCGGTACGGAAAGAAGGCTTAGCTCCGCGTTGTCGAAGGGGATATCATCGCCTTCGAAATTGGTCATGAAGGCAGGGGGAAGGCTCAGGTCGAGAGGCTCAGCGACGGGCTCGTCGCAAGCAAGCAGCCCTGTAAGCAATACCAAGACCATCGCGCGCCTAGTTGTTGCGCAGAATTTTGGAAATACTATCGTCAAAGGCTGAGTTCGCAGCATCGCTGACGGCCCTATCGTTGGCGGCATTGACCGGCAAGGCGGCGTCTTCAAGCCGCTGCGCAGGAGAAGCTCCCGGATCGTTGATCGCGGCCGACACAGCATCGCCGACCCATACACGCGCCAAGGAGGCCGACATGGCCGTCAACCGCCCCCCCACCCCGCTTTTATCGATCACTGTCAGGACCGACTGGAGCATGCCCGTCACGAGTTCCTGCTGTGCAGCGATATCCGAGGAAATCTGCTCAGCGCCCGCATAGACCGATCCTACGAAATATCCTAGCGCGCCGGCATTGGCGTTGATCGTACGGCCCGGTCCGAGCACGGTTTGCTGCTCGAGATAATCAACGGGGTTCTGGCTACCGTCATTGCCCATCTGAAGCTGCAGCATGATCTCGCCAAGCCGTTCCTCGCCGCCCGTATTCAGCATCACCTTGGAAAAAGCGGTCATCGCGGTCCCTTCGTCGAACCGCGCATCATAAGTCATCTCGGTCATGATTCCGGTCGTGTCGCTCTGGAGCAGGTCAGCCATTTCAGTCGCTACCGCCTGCATCGTTATGTCCTTGCCCATCACCACGAGGCCGCCGGGAATTGTCGACGTGCCATCGATTTCAGCCAAAGCATTGCCCGCCGCTTCGAACACGCGGGCCTTCTGCTCGGCCGCATCGACGGAACTGGAGCCCGCAATCGGGCGGGCGGAGGAGACGGCTTCCATGATGTTCTCAAAACCGGCGGTATCCCAGGTATGGGTCGCGGTGGTGTTTCTGCCCATGCTCGATCGGAAGCTCGATGCTTCCACCGAACTGTTGATCACAGCCTGCAATTGGCGATCGTCGAGCAGGCTCAGGCCCTCGGCAATGGCTTGACCGCGCATGCTGGCAAGCACGGTTCCGACCGCGGACGCCTGGCTGTCGGCATAGGTCGTATTGGTGTAGCCAAGCCCTGTATCGACAAAGGCGGTGCTATCGGTGGTAAGCGGCGCGAGTTCTGCGAGAAAAGCGAGCTTCTGGTCGGTCCCAGAAAATGTCGCGACGGCCTGTGCAAGTTCACCGATCGGGGTGAAGCCATCGCTGTTGCCGCCCGTCGTTGCGAAAGCTTCCGCCAGACGACCTAGCTGGTCGCCATCGAGACCACGGGCGAGATCGGCAAAGAGTTCCTGGCGTTCCGATGCCCCGAGCCCGCCGATGAGTGGCCGCGTCTGCATGATCTCGCCTGCAAGGCGTTGCAGGTCCTCATCGGTCAGTTGCTCAACTACCGCGTTGCGCTGTGATGGGCTGAGGCTATCGAGGTCCGTGGCGATACCGCGCAGGTCCGCGGGCGTGACCGCCCAATCGTCCCACCCGGTCGACAAGCGGTCTTGCGTGCGCGCGAGAGTATCCTGGACGGGATTTGCCATCATGCCTTCTCCATCTGTTCTGATCGAGTGATGGCTTCATTGAACTGAATGCGCTGCGATCTCACTCAGCGTTTCGATGAGCGTGGCTAAGCGAAACGCTTATACGACGCGCACTGGACCTGCGGGTATCCTTTGGATCGGTTCGAAATCGTTCGGAAGGATCCTCATGGTCGACACAGCGATCGCCAGCGCGACCGGTACGCAGACAGAGCCGCGTGGCCCCGCGGCTTCCGATGCTGCAACGATCGCTGCAAGCATCGTCGAGCGTGCGCAAACCGGCACAGGCGATTTCGATTTCAGCCAGATGCGCCGCGATGTGTCGGCTGTGGAGGCTTTCGACCCCCGGCTTGGCACGCAAGTTCGCCAGATGGTGGAAGGTCGATTGACGCCGGTTCAACGCGGCGAACTCGCCCGTGCAGAGTATACCTTGCTTGCACAGGGCCGACCGGTGACGTTTTCCGATGACGGGATGACGGTCGCTCAGCAATTCGCCAGCCCTTCCCGAAGCGCGGCGCGCGAACAGTACGACTATCTCGACGCGCTGTACGGCGACGGAAATCTCGCCACCTTCGATGGGCCGGCAATCGAAAACGGCCTGCGTTCGATGCAGGGCGGACATGCGCAATTCGATCTGGGTCTTATTGAAAGCGGATTTCCAACGGCGAGCGTGACGACGGCGCAGGTGTCTGTCGAAACCTCGGATGTACCTGCGGCCATCGCCGACCTCACGCAGATGGGCATCGACCTTGTCGGCATCGTCGATCCCACGGGCATTGCCGATGGCGCCAACGCCGTGATCTCGCTTGGCCGCGCGGGTCTCGCCATCTGGACCGGCAACGGCGGCGAGGCGCTGGGCCATCTGGGGAATGGGGCGCTTTCGGCAATCAGCGTGCTCCCTCTTGGCGATCTGGCCAAGGCCGGCAAGATCGGGCGCTGGGCTGATACGATTTCCTCGGCCATTCGGGGCGCTGCCGACAATCCGGCGACGCGCGAAGCCGTAACGCCGCTATTGCGAGAAATCGCTCAGAATCTGAACCGCATCCCGCAAGGAGCGCTCGATTCGCTGCCTCAAAGCGCACGCGAATCGCTGGAGCGGATGAAGACACAGCTCAACGAATTTTTCGGCGCCGCCGCCAGGCAGGTGGACGGGGCCGTTGGGGCGGTGTTCGGAAGCGCGAATATCGGCCGGCAGATCAGGGTGAACGGTCAGGATGTGGCGATCGGCGCTGCGCCCGATGTCGCCCGCCGGGCTGATGGCGCGCCGCAAGCGACCAATATCAACGGCGACACGGTGACTATCAACCAGCCCCGAACCTATGATACGCGTACGGTGAACCCGGATGGTAGCGTCACCTATTCGCGGAATGGACAAGCAGTGAACTATGATGCCGATGGCTTCCCGGTCTTCAACAGCCGAGCCGACGTCTATCTCCCACCGGACAGGATCGTTGTGGGATCACGCGATACGCATTTCACCGCCGCCAATCGCGTCCTGGCTGAAAACAGCGATGCTCAGCTACGCAGTACCGGATTTACCGATGTCGAAATCGGTCAGATTCGACAGGGCGAAACCCCCGACAACTACACGTGGCATCATCATCAGGATGTCGGTAGAATGCAGCTTGTGAGAACGAACGAACATGACGCCCTTCGCGGTGGCCACACGGGCGGATGGGCGTTGTGGGGCGATTCTGGCCGCTTTACGGTGGAGTGATGCCTGAGATGATCCCGGTGGATTTCGATGGAGCTGCCCCGGCGCTGGTTGCCGAGGCGCAGATCGAAGAGAACATGGCGGCTGCGGGATACAAACCGCCTGCCAGCTACGCGACGTTTGCCCGCGAGAACGGTGGCAAGAGATATTCCGGCCCGAACCGGTTCGTGCGCAACCTCGACAGCGGCGAGCCCATCGGGCTGTCAACCGTCTACCATTACGACCCACGCGTCCCACTCTATTCGGTGCAGGATATTCGCGAACAGGTTGCAGGGTTGCTCCCGGAAGGTTTGTTCCCGATCATCTCGACCGAGTTCGGCGGCGAGGTGTGCCTCGACTATCGCGGCGGGGACGATCAACCTTCGGTCGTCCTCTACGACTATGAAGCACAGGAAGGTCGCGAGATCGGCCGCTTGGCACCCAACTTCCCGGCATTCCTTGAAGCAATCGGCCCCCGACCTGCGGACTGAATGAATTTAGCGGTGCTGCGCCGATCCTCCAACGCGGTCGAGCACCGTTTCGGCTGTCTCGCTTCGGCTGGAAAGATCGCGCAGCACAGCATTGCCCATCAGCGGCAACGTCACGATCAGGATGAGAGCGGCGGCCATGCTCTTTATCGGCAACGACAGGATAAAGACATTGAATTGCGGCGCGAGGCGATTGAGCAGGCCGAGCCCTGCATCGATCAGATAGAGCAGCACGATGACCGGCGCGCTGAATAGAAAGGCAAGGACGAACATCCGCCCGAATTCGCGCTCGAACAGGACAACGGTCTGCGTATCGAATTGCAGCCCGCCAAGGCCGAGCGGCCAGATCGCGTAACTCGCCATGATCGTCCCGACCAAGAGTGTCAGCCCACCCGAAGTCACGAAGATAACGCCAGCAAGGCGCGAGAGCATGGTCGAAGTGAGCGATGCAGCCCCGCCGGTTCCCGGATCGACGATCTGCCCCATCGTGGCACCCACCTTGTTGTCGATGATTTCGCCGGCCATTCCCATCGCCCAGATGATCGTTGCAAAGAAGAACCCGATCACCGTGCCGGCTCCGGCTTCCTTGGCGAAGATGAAGAGCATGTCCATTGCCGAAAGATCATCCGGCAGGAGGCTCGCCTGGGCGTTCAACATGATAAGACCGAACGTAACGATCAGACTGTTTCGGACGAGTGGCGGCATGACCTCGCGGCTGAAAAGCGGAACGAACAGGAAGGCAAAGGCGAATCTGGCGGACGCCAGACCAATTACCACCGCCTGACCCATCCAGGGTGCGAACTCGCCAAGGGGCCCACCGACACCGGGGATGATCGTTTCCACGCCTATCCCGTGACGCTGTAGAAGCGACTGAAGATATTATCGCTGAACGCAAAGAGGCTTCCGGCGACGAGCGATGCAGTCAGAAAGATCGTGAGGACGATAGCGAAGAATTTCAGCGTGAACTGAAGGGTCTGCTCCTGCAATTGCGTCGCTGCCTGGATGATCGCGGTGATGAGACCGACGACGGAAGCGGCGATGATCGGCGGCGCCGACAAGAGCAGGATAAGCCACAAGGCCTCGATGGTGAGCCCTATGGGGTCCATCACTCAGCGCTCCGCCTTGCTAAACATAGGACAAAACAAGACCGTGAGCGAGCTTCACCCAGCCGTCGATGAGGACGAACAACAATATCTTGAACGGGAGAGATATGGTCACCGGTGAGAGCATCATCATTCCCATGGCCAGCAGGATATTCGAAATGACCATGTCGATGATGAGGAAGGGGAGAAAGATCAGGAACCCGATCTGGAACGCGATCGTCAGCTCACGCACCACGAAAGCGGGCATGACGACGATGAAGTCGGTCTCGGTAAGTTCCTCCGCGTCCTCGGGATCGCTGATGCGCTGCTGGGTTCGAAGAAAGAAGGCGCGTTGTTCCCGGGTGGAATGCTTCAGGAGAAACTCTCGCAAGGGTTCCTTCGCCCGGTCGGCCGCTGCAAAAATGGCGGCAGTATCGTCGAGCGCAGTCTCCTCCTCGATCGCCTCGCCCGCAATCCCCACGCTCTGTTCGGCGTAGCCAGCCGCTTCAGTCATGTCCTGCAACACTGGGTACATCACATAAAGCGACAGGATCAGGGCAAGGCCATTTAGGACGAGGTTCGGGGGCACCTGCTGCAAACCCATGGCGGAACGTAGCAGGCTGAGCACCACGACGATCTTGGTGAAGCTCGTGACCATAACGGCGAAGAACGGGGCCAGCGCGATCAGGATAACCGTGACAAGCGCTGAGCCCGGCGTGAAGGAGTCGAAATCCATCAACCCGCTCCCGGATCCGGTGAGGCCGGGACCGGGGCAGGTGCCTGCGCTTCGGTCTGGAGCGGTTCTTCGTTATCTTCGAATTGGAGCTGAGCGGACCGCGTGTTCATCGTATCGACGAGGAAAGCGAAATCCTCGCCTAACCGCACGATCTCTCCCTTGGCGAATATCTGCCCGGAGACGAGCAATTCCGCCTCAAGCCCCTCGGCAATCGGAGCCAAAGCGATCGTACCACCCTCTGCCAGCGTTTCGATCTCACCCGCCGGGATCGCTGTTTCGGGCAAACGCACGGTGACCGGGACCCTCAGGCTGGTCGTCGACATAGTGCCGGAGTTTTCAGCCATGACAGAGGCTCCTTCGGGATCGCGTGGGGTGAGTGTGCTGCAGCGCGCCGTCCATGATGCCGCCAAGACTTCGCGGTGCAACGCGGTGTGGAGGGTCGCCGGCGCTGGTCCGGCGGGCAGGCGCAGAAGGGCTCCGGATGAGAGCCGCTCTATATCGGGTATCGGTAGGAGCGCGGCGCGAAACGAAAGCCTCGCTGCTATCGGGACCCGCCTTGCCGCCGGGTCCTGCGCCTTGTCGAAAGACGATGGGAGGCTCAAACGGTCCGCACCAAGACCAAGCGCGAACCGGCCTGCGGCGTGGCGCAGCTCGATCCAGCGCGTGTGCGCATCCCATTCGTCGACGATGCGGGCCGGTGCAAGACGCAGGCGAAGAGCGCGTTCGACCGCGAGAAAGCTCTCTTCCATCGCACTCAGATAGGCGACCTGGCCGTCGAGATCGGCGAGATCGAGGCACGGCGCGTCGAGAGGGCACCAATAGACCCCTTCTTCGACCTCGAAAGCGGGCACCTGCTCGTCCTTCGCTGTCCCGCGTTCGTGGCACCCGCGCACCAGATCGAGCGACGGTTCGGCGGCGATCAGGCGGTGAAGCCGATTTGTCGAGGCAGCCAATTCGGGATCGATGGCCAGAAGGCTGTCGGCAGCGGGGCAACAATCGAGAATGAGGTCGGACGTGACGGGGTCAATATCAGCCATCACAGGCCGCCGGTCTGGGCGCGCAAGGCCGCGACGAGTTCGGGCGACTGGCGCTGCGGCGGATGGGCCTTTGCGGGCATGGCGGCGATCGCCCTGCCGCTTTCATCCCAGTGCGCGACGATCGAAATCATGCCGCCTGTTACGCCAAGAAGCAGTTGCTCGCCGCCTGTCTCGACCAGGACCAGTCGCTCGCGCGGGCCGAGCGGCAAGGCTCGCACGAAACGCAAGGATCGTCCCTCGCCTGCCGCTTCGTCCTTGCCCATCCCGCCCTCCTGCACCTTGCGCAGGATCCAGATCACGCCCCAGGCCAGCCCCAGGACGAAAGCGAGAGCCAGAACGATGGCGAGAAGCGAGGAAAAGATCGTGCCGATACCCATACGCGATCCCCTCTAAAGCGCGCCTTCGAAGTCCATCGGATCGCGGCCGAGCTCTTGCTCTAGCGGCGCCTCCCCGGCCCGCGCGCGCCGCGCCCACAGGATGATTTCCGCAATGACCTCGAACATTTCCTCAGGCACCATTTCGCCCGCCTCACAGCCCGCGTTCAGGCGCCGGGCGGCGGAGACGTTGCGGATGATCGGCACTTTTTCGGCCTCAGCCACCTCGCGCATCAGCTGAGCGAGCGGCCCCATACCCTTTGCGGCAACGACCGGGATCGGCGCGGTTTCGGGATCGTGTTCCAAGGCAATTGCGATGTGCGTCGGGTTGACAAGCAGCGCCGCAGCGCCGGCGGTGGCGCTGGCGGCATTGTTCTCGGCCCATTGCTGGTGCATCTGCCGACGTTCGGACCGCACCATAGGATCGCCTTCGTCGTCCTTGTGCTCCTGCTTGATGTCCCGGCGGCTCATCTTCATCTTTTTTATGAACGTGTGCTGCTGATGGATGCGATCGACGATGGCGACTGCAAGGAACACGCCCGAGCTCCAGAGCAACAGCTGCAAGGTTACCGAATAGAAGAACCGCGCGGTTCTCTCGCCGGCAATCACACCGCCACTTTCGCTGACGCTGAAATCGGCCTGTTGAAGGATGCCGGCGATCCCTTTCAGGGTGAACATGAACACGAGCACGGTGATTGCGGTGAGCGCCAGGACCTTTAAGGTCGTCTTGAGCAGCTCGACCAACCCCTCTTTACCGAACATGCGCTTGACACCTTCGACCGGGTTCATCTTGTCGAAGGATGGCTTCAGTTTTTCTCCGGTGAGGATTGGGCCGGTCTGCAAAAATTCTACAGCCAGTCCGATCGCGGCGAGCGGGCCCAGAACCAAGGCAGACAGTCCGATCAGCAGCGATGCCGCGCGCAAGCCGAAGTGATCGACAATGTCACTGAACTCGCCAGTCGTCGCCGCTTCGAGCATCTGAGAACCGAATTCGGCGATGAGTTGTGCGCCATATGCGGCGTTCAGCGCGAAAAGGAGGCAGAAGGCTAGAGTGGCGAAGGCCGCACCCATATCCTTCGACTTGGCAATATCGCCCTTTTTACGCGCGTCCTTTAGCCGTTTAGGTGTCGGCTTTTCGGTTTTGTCTCCGCTGTCTTTCTTTTCAGCCATAGAACCGGACTCGGAATCAGGTCCGTACGGTAAACCAAGATTTTATGACTAGCGTAGGACTCAGAGGCCAAGGATATCGAAAGCCGGAGCCTGCTAGCTACCGATCACCGGTCAGAAACGATGCAGGCAAGCCGGCAAGCGCGCCGAGAAGCAGGAAACTGCTCATGAAAGAAACCGTCTCGCCAAAACTCGGCAGGGTGCTGCCCGGGCCATAGGCCGCCCCAACGCGAGTGACGTTCAGGTCCTTTTGCGTCGCGATTTCGCCGGTAAATTCTGATCGCCATCCGGCACCCGTGCTGTTTTCGTGGAGGACGAAACCATCGCGGTGCTGCGCGTCGAGGCTGTAGCCTCCGTTCGACATCGAAACGCTGAGATCGCCCAACTGGTTCTGGCTTATCCCGTCGACCACGAGAGCGTTCGATCCCCTGGTAATCACGACCTGACTGGAGACATAGGCGTTGGGATTGCGCCCCCACGGCTCGGTGTTGATCGTGATCTTCGTTCCGTTTTCCAGTGTGAAAGTGGTTGTACCCCAGAAATCGAAGGCACGTTTGCCATCAACATCCACGTGGGGATCTCCCCAGATACGGGTTGTCTCGCCCGTGCTCGCATTGCGGATGAATATTTCGCTTTTGCGCTCGTCGAGCTGCAGAGTGTAGCCATCGCCGAGATCGATTTCTGCCGTGTTCTGCCCGGTCAGCTCGGCGGTCCACTGCGCTTGGGGTGGAGACGGCGGATTGAAGGGCGGCGGGCATCCGCAAAGCGGCGGCTGGGGAGGCATGGCGCAAAAGCAGCGCACGGCAAAAAGCTGTGGCAGCGCGCCAAACGCGAACCGCGACGCACCAAGCGGATTGAAGAACTGCCCGAGAAGACCCGCGGCCATGGTCAGGCTCTGACCGGCGAGCGCCTGTGCCGGATTGGCAAATACAAGATTGCTAGCAGCGGGGTTGATCAACGCGGACACGGCACATCCTCCTGTTTGCTGGCCGAACTCAGGAAGCCGACCGTTTTCAATTTCAGAAGATTGCCATGACGAGGCGTGCCCTGCGCTCGGCAAAACGAGCACCTTGCCTGCGCATTATGATTAGTCTGTAGTCCTTGGCAGGGCCGTATCGAAAGGGTATTTTCAGAAACCTAATGAGCAATGATATCCGCCCTCGAACTTCGAGCGTCGGCTCGACCGGGGCGGTGCGTGGCGGCACGCATTCGCAAGGAACGCATACGGCGCTTTCGTCGCTTGCTGCGCGCGTGGCCGGCGAAGTCGCGCGCAACCTCGAACTCATTTCGAAAGACGGCGATGGAGAGTCCAAGGGCCAAGGCTTCGTCCTTCCCAACGATCTATATCGGGTGCGTCAGGAAGCCGACAGTCTTGCCAGCCAATTTGGCGCAACGCCTGCGCAGGCCGCGCAGATCGCCCGCGCGCTTAATCGGTTTGCGGAAGTTTGCGCGACACTGATTGCCGCACGCCCGGCAGCATTCTCGATAGAGCAGGTCAAACACATCGTCTCGCGGGAGGCCGGCACCGAGGCCAGTCAGGTACACGCGGATGCCGCCTGCGCCGCGATCGACCGCGCCAGCGCGGCGCTCGAGGCCGGAGCATGGTAGGTGAGCGCCACGAGGGCATCGCGTCTGCCGCTCAAGGGGCGCGCCATCCCGAACAGCAGCGCGTCGTGCTGGATGCTGTCGATATTGACAGTCTTGCCACCCTCATCGCCGATCTGAGGGAGCGCGAGGCCCGCAGCAATGCGGCGGCGCGCGAGATCGAGCTTGGCGAGTTCATCGTCGAAGGCTGGAGGGTTCCGCCCGATCGAATCGCAGCGCTCAAATCGCTGTCGCGCACCGAAGTGGCTGTCATGCGGTTCCTGGGCTGGGGACGTTCCAACAGCGACATTGCGAGCCTGCTCAATATCCACGAAAACACGGTGCGCACCCACCTCAACAACGCGATCGGAAAGCTGGAAGTGGACGGATCGCGCGGGCTCGCATGCCTTGCAGGACTGCTCTTCCATCCGCTGTGACGGCGCCGGACGACACTAAGCAAAACGATGAGGGCCTCTAATTGATCTGCCGAGCGCGAATCGCTGCCCGAGGGTTCATTACAGAAGCGCAGGCAGCGAACTGGATCGTGATCGCCTGACAGTCTTTATCGAGGAGATGGTGACATGCCCATTGGTGGAATTTTCAACGCCGTGAACCCCCTTAGCTCGCTCGCACTGGTTGCGGCCGGTCCGGCTGGCTGGATGGCGCTGGCAACCAAGACCATGCTTTCGGCGGTCGGCCAGCAGGTGATCCAACGTATCGGTCAGCAACTCGGTTTGCCGCAGGGCGTGATCGATCTCGCCCAGTCGCAATTCGCCTCCAATATAGGCGACAATCGCGGCGCGCGCCTCAACATTCGCGAGGCGGCATCCGCTCTTGCCGACCAGTTCAACCTGACCCCCAGGCAGGAAGGCGAACTGCGCCGCGCTGGCGACAGCATGATGGACAATCTCAACCGCATGCTGATGGACCGTATGCGCGAGAGCGGCGATGAAGAATCGCAGGCGGCACAATCGGGAGGCGCTGGTCAAAAGAGCCTGCTGATGAAGATCGCCGTGGCGATGGGGCAGTTGCTGGATCGGAAAATGACCGAGATGGGTGGCCTTACCGATGACATCGGCAGACTCGGCACGATCAACAACTCGAACCAGTCGAAACTGGGCGAGCTGACCGGCAAGCTTCAAGGTCTCGGCCAGGAAGTGAACATGCTGTCGAACGCCATGACCAACACGATCAAGTCGATCGGCGAAGCGAACACGACCATCGCTCGCAAGGGCTAGGCCGTCCGCCACATTCGGCGAAACGGGGCGTGGATACGATCAGTATCCGCGCCCTCGTTTCATTCGTCTCCCGCCTGCCACAAAACACCAATAATCGAACAAGAAGGGGGCCGAAGGGAGAAATTGATGCGTATTCTTTTGACGTCTTTCGCCGCAATTGCACTTGGCTTTTCTCTCGTGACACCAGCCACGGCGCAGTGGACTTTCGATCCAGGCTATGTACCCGGCGTTATGGGGCCGGTTGTAACCGACCCTTGCACAGGCGGCAGATGCGGCCTCGAAACGAGCTCGAGCCATGCGGGTAACCAAAGTTTCGGCCTTACCATCACGCAGTCGCTGACGGGCGACCTGCCGCAGGCGACGGAGCGGGACATAAAGCTTCTAGGCTTTCGTTCGTCGCAACAACGCCGCAACGCCAATATCGAGACATTCATCGCTCGAACGCCCAGCGCGCACCGCGCTGATGCCGCCCGCCTTCGCACGATCAATGAGGGCGGACAGGTCTTTGCCGCGATGGACCAGGCCTTGGGGAAACATGGTCTATCGACCAGCAATCTCGCTGATGCCTACACCACTTGGTGGATGATGGCCTATAACGGCGCGCACGGCATTTCGGGCGATCCGACCACGCAGCAAGTGCTCGGCGTGCGGCGCCAGGCGGCGGCCGCTTTGAAGGCGGTGCCGGGGGTCGGATCGATGGATGATGCAGCGAAACAGGAAATGGCGGATGCCCTACTGATCCAGGCCTTCCTCGTCGCCAGCCTTATCCACGATGCCGAACAGAACCCGTCGCTTTGGCCTCAGGTAAAGAACGCTGTGGCCGCCGGCGCGCGGGCAAGCGGGCTGGACGTGCAATCC